>JADLEF010000432.1 GCA_020846295.1 Acidimicrobiales bacterium | reverse complement strand
GAGTACCGCTTCGCCCACCACAGCCTCGGCTGGGAGGCGGCGGACCTCGCCGCCTCGGCGGCTGCGTCGATCGAGGCGGCGTGCTGCCCGTCGTCGCTGCAGCGCCGCCTGCTCGACGAGCTCGACGGCTGGCTCGCCCTCTACGGCGCCTCCTCCGAGCGCCGCTGACCGGCGCAGCCGCCGGGGGCCGTCGGGCGCTCCCATACCGCTCGGTGTCAATACCGCTCGGTGTCCATGCCGAGCGGTGCGGCCGGCTCGAACCGGTGCGGCGGGCTCGAACCGGTCCGCTACGCTACGGCGGTGAGAGACATCGTCGTGGTCGGTGGCGGGATGTGCGGACTGGCGGCGGCGATGATGCTCGCCGACGACGGCCATCGAGTGACCGTCCTCGAACGCGACGCGGCACCCCCGCCGCCGGATGTGGACGCCGCAGCGTCGTGGGCGAGGCCCGCTGTGGCGCAGTTCGGGTTGGCCAACTGGCTGTTGCCGATGGGCACCGACATCCTGCGTCGCCGCCTGCCCGCCGCCTACGAGCTGCTCGACGCGAACGGGGGGTTCCGGTTCAACCTCGTCAAGTACGTGCTCGGTCTGCAGCCCGGGGTGGCGATCGAGCCGGCCGATGATCGCTTCGACCTGCTCACCGCCCGCCGCAGCACCCTCGAGTGGGTCATGGCCACCGCGGCCGATCGACATCGGGGCGTGGAGGTGCGTCGGGGCGTGCCGATCGCAGGGTTCTCCGTCGGTGCGGCGGTGTCGGACGGGGTGCCGCACGTCGACGGGGTGGTGCTGGCGACGGGCGAGACGGTGCGGGCCGACCTCGTCGTGGATGCCACAGGTCGCCGCTCGGCGACGCCGGCCTGGCTGGCGGGCATCGGCGCGAGCGCGCCGTTCGAGGAGTCGGCCGACAGCGGCTTCACCTATACCGGGCGGTACTTCCGGTCGGCGGACGGCACGGTGCCCGCTCTCGTGGCGCCGATCCTGTCGCCCATCGGCTCGTTCTCGGTGCTCACCCTGCCCGCCGACAACGGGAGGTGGTCGGTCACCCTCTACGGCCTCAGCGCAGACCCTGCGGTACGGCGCTTCCGGGATCCCGAGGTGTTCGAGCGGGTGGTGCGGGCGTGCCCGCGGCACGCCCACTGGCTCGACGGCGCGCCGACCGGCGAACTGTTGACCATGGGCGGCATCGCCGACCGGCACCGTCGCTTCGTGGTCGACGGGCGGCCCTGCGCCACCGGTGTGCTGACGGTGGGCGATGCCAGCTCCTGCACCAACCCATCGCTGGGGCGCGGGTGCTCGTTCGGCCTCGCCCACGTCGAGGTGCTCGTCGACAGCGTGGCCGAGCACCTCGGGGATCCGTTGGCGCTGGCGTTTCGCTACGACGAGCGCACCGAGACGGAGATCCGGCCGTGGCATGACGCCACCACTGCGCTCGACCGGGCAAGGCTGGCGGCGATGCGGGACCTCGTCGCCGGGCGCACGCCCGAGCGGAGCGTCGCGCAACGCCTCGTCGACGCACTGGCCGACGCGTTCGCGTCCGATCCGATCGCGACGCGCGCCTACGGCGATCTGGTGAGCTGCACCGCGAGACCGGACGAGGTGTTCGCCCGAGCGGGCGTGTTGGCCAGGGCCCGGGAGCTCGCCGCGGCCCACCAGCCGCAACCGCTGCCCGGGCCGAGCCGCGACCAGCTGCTCGCCTTGGTCGCCTGAGGGCGCGTCGGTGGACGGGTCGATCGCGACCCTGGCGGCCCGGCTGCGCGACGGAGGGTTCGTGGCCGCCGAGGAGGAGGCGGCGCTGCTCGTCGCGGCCGTCGGCGCGGATGCCGTCGCGCTCGAGGCGGCCGTGCGGCGGCGCCTCGACGGGGAGCCGCTGGCCTGGATCGTGGGGCGCGCCGTGTTCTGCGGGTTGCCGGTCGTGGTCCATACCGGGGTGTATGTCCCGCGGCCGCACAGCGAGGCGCTGGCCTGGCGGGCGGTGGAGGCGCTGCCCGTCCGGGGCGTCGCCATCGACCTCTGCTGCGGGTCCGGGGCGATCGCCGCGGTGTTGCGCCACCACCGTCCCGAAGCAGTGGTGGTGGCCTGCGACGTCGACGAGCGGGCCGTGGCCTGCGCCAGGGCCAACGGGCTCGATGCGCGCGCCGGCGACCTCCTCGGCGCCGTGCCGCAGCGGTTGCGGGGCGGCGTCGACGTGCTCGTCGGCGTCGTGCCCTACGTGCCGACGCCGGCGCTGCCCCTCCTGCAACGAGACACGTTCCGCTTCGAGTCGGCCCGCTCCTACGACGGAGGTCCGGACGGGACGGCGATCCTGCGGCGCGTGCTGCGCGAGGCCCGCTCACTGCTCCGCCCCGGGGCGACGGTACTGCTCGAGCTGGGGGGCGATCAGCACGAGCTGCTCCAGGCCGAGCTGCACCGCCTCGGGTATCAGGTCGATCCGCCGCTGCTCGACGAGGAGGGTGACGTCCGCGCTCTGGTCGCCCGAACCGCCGCTCAGTAGTGGCGCGGGCCGTAGATGACGGCGTTGACATCGCGCTTGGTGGCGTTGGCGGCCTTGGCCGGTTGCGCTGCGTACCGTTCTGCGATCGCCCGGGCCTCGACCATGAGCGCGTCCGGTTCGACCACACGGTTGATGACCCCGAGCTGACGCAGCTCCTCGGCCCCGAAGCGGCGGCACAGGATCACCGCCTCCTTGGCGAGCCACGGTCCCATGCGGTGCGTCAGCGCGAAACTCGACAGCCCACGGAACGGCACGCCGAGATCGACCTCGGGCACCCAGAACTGCGCGTCGGGCACAGCCAGGCAGTAGTCGGCGGCCAGTGCCAGGGACCAGCCGCCACCGATGGCGTGGCCGTTGATGGCTGCGACCGTCATCACGTCGAGGTGGGCGAGCAGGTCGAAGATGCGACCGATGGTGCGGGGGCCGCCCGCTCCGCCGGATACGTCGCCGCTCGTGCCGCGGGCCTTCGCCGCGGTCGGCTCGGCGCCCGCGCAGAACACCGTGCCCGCGCCGGTGATGATCAGAGCCCTCGTGGTCCGGTCGTCGCGCACGCCACCCAGGATCCGCTCGAGCTCGATGAGGACGGCGGAGTTCAACCCGTTGCGCTTGCTCGGCCGGTTGAACGTGACGGTTGTGATCGGTCCGTCCCGTTCGACCAGGAACAGCGGATCGGCTGCTGCGTTGCTCGCCATGGCCGGCAACCTAGCCCGTGACCGATCGAAACTCGCCCGACCGGTCGCCCCACGCCGCCGGACCGCGAGCTACCTTGCCCCGCATGGCACGCGTCGCGGTGGTGCAGTCAGGATCGGTCCCGTTCGATGCCGCGGCGACGGTCCGCAAGGCGATCGGGCTGATCGAGGAGGCGGCGGCAGCCGGCGCAGGCATCGTCGTGTTCCCGGAGGCGTACGTCGGCACGTACCCGAAGGGCCTCACCTTCGGCAGCCCCGTCGGCCGGCGCACCGCGGAAGGCCGCGCCGACTACGAGCGCTACGCCACAGGCGCCATCACGCTGGACGGCCCGGAGTTGGTCGCCATCGCCGATGCCGCCGCCCGCACCGCCACCTTCGTGGTGCTCGGCATCATCGAGCGCGACGGCGGCACGCTCTACTGCACCGTCGTGTTCGTCGACCCGAAGCTCGGCCTCGTCGGCCGCCACCGCAAGCTCATGCCGACGGCCGCCGAGCGGTTGATCTGGGGCTTTGGGGACGGCTCCACGCTGCCCGTGCTCGACAGCCCGGCCGGCCGCGTCGGTGCGGTGATCTGCTGGGAGAACTACATGCCGCTGCTGCGCCAGGCGATGTACGCCCAAGGCGTCGAGCTGTACTGCGCCCCCACCGTCGACGACCGGGACTCGTGGCAGCACACGATGCGCCACATCGCGCTCGAAGGCCGGTGCTTCGTGCTGGCCGCCTGCCAGTTCATCCGTCGCGCCGACTATCCCGACCGGTATGCCTCCGCGATCGAACCCGGAGCGGACGACGTGCTGATCCGCGGTGGCAGCGTGATCGTCGGGCCGCTCGGTGACCTGCTCGCCGGGCCGGTCTACGGCGAGGAGGCCATCCTCTACGCCGAGCTCGATCGGGCCGAGCTGACCCGGGCTCGACTCGATTTCGACCCTGTCGGGCACTACGCCCGCCCCGACGTGTTCCACCTCGTCGTCGACGATCGTCCGAAGCCGCCGGTCACGTTCCTCTCCGGCGCCGCTGTCGCGAGCGCCGCTGTCGCGAGCGCCGCGGTCGCGAGCGCCGCCCTCGCTGCGGTCGCACCGGACGGCGCTCATCCAGGAGAGCGCTCGCTGTAGGGTGCGCCGCCGAAGAGGGCGGCACAGGCCGTCTGGGGTGCGGCGGATCACGTCGCGGCGCAACACGGGGGAGCAAGATGACGACGATGGTGGGTTCGCCCGAATCGGTCGGGATGAGCAGCGAGCGGCTCGCCCGCATCGACCCGATCATGCAGGCGTTCGTCGACACCGGCGGCTTCGCCGGGGTCAGCGTGCGCATCGCCCGCCGCGGCCGCACCGTGTTCAGCGCCCAGTACGGCCACCGCGACGCCGAGGCGGGCCTGCCGATGGCGGAGGACACCATCTTCCGCATCTACTCGATGACCAAGCCGATCGTCAGCACCGCCCTGATGCTGCTGTTCGAGGAGGGCCGGTTCCGGCTCACCGATCCGGTGGCCAAGTTCCTGCCCGCGTTCGGCGCGACGAAGGTCCTCGCCGCCGACGGCTCGCTGCAGGATCAGGCCCGGCCGATGCAGGTGCGGGACCTGCTCAGCCACACCAGCGGCCTCACCTACGACTTCCTCCAGGATTCGCCGGTCGGTGAGCTGTACCGCGAGGCCCGGCTCATGAACGACCCCACCCGCCCGCTCGAGGCGGTGATCGCCGAGCTCGCCGCGATACCGCTCGCCTTCCAGCCCGGTAGCCGCTGGCACTACAGCGTCGGCATCGACGTCGCCGCCCACCTCGTCGAGGTGATCTCCGGTCAGCCCCTCGGCGAGTTCCTCCGGCAGCGCCTGTTCGGACCGCTCGGCATGGTCGACAGCGCGTTCGGGGTGCCGGCCGATCAGCTCGGTCGCCTGTCGGCCATGTACGGCCTGCCCGATCTGTTCGCCCAGGGACAGACCTTCGGCGCGCTGTTCCAGGCGTGGTCCGGTGGCTACAACCAGCGGGCCGACGTCTCCGACACGTACCCGACAGACACCCCCGACGTGTTCGTGCGCGGCGGCATCGGCCTCTACTCGACGATCGGCGACTACGCCCGCTTCGCCCAGATGTTGCTCAACGGCGGCGAGCTCGACGGCGAGCGCGTCATCGGGCGCAAGACGCTCAGCCTCATGCACAGCAACCACCTGCCCGCCGCCCTGCTTCCCTACGACGTCGGCGGTGCGCCGAACCCGGGCTGGGGCTTCGGCCTCGGCTCCCGCGTCATGCTGAACCCGGCCGAGTTCGGCGGGCCCGGGTCGGTCGGTGAGTTCGGCTGGGCCGGTGCGGCCAAGACCTACTTCTGGGTCGATCCCGAGGAGGAGCTCATCGGGCTGCTGATGACGCAGTACATGGTCGCCTTCGACCAGCCCGAGCTCGACCTTCGGGCCCTGACCTACCAGGCCATCGTCGACTGACCGCAGGGTGCGCATGCCGACCGGTATGCGCACCCCGGGTCGGTCCGGTGGGCATTGGCCGCTGCCTGTTCCTAAGCTGACGTAGAAACGCGAAGCCGCGCTGCACGCTGGAGGAACGCCTCGATGAGCATGACGATCCCGGAGCCGGACGTCCACAACACCTGGCGGACCGAGACGCCCGGCAACGACGGGTGGGTGCGTTCCGCCCGCCCGGACGCCGCCGACAAGTTCTTCATGATCTCCGCCGACGGCCACGTGCAGGAGCCACGCAACATCTTCAAGGCGCGCCTGCCCGAGGAGTACCACGATCGCCTCCCCAGCGTGGTCACCAAGCGCAGTGGCGAGCAGGTGCAGAAGACCGAGGGGTTCCGCCCGACCAAACTGAACTGGGTGGAGCCGCTCCAGGGCCACGAGAAGTTCCGCTACGAATCGGGCCGCAAACCGGACCAGCGCGCCGCGGAGCTCGCCCTCGACGGCTGCGACGGGGAGATCCTGTTCCCCAACGTCGGCCTCGCCATGTGGGCGACCAAGGACCCGTCGTTCTCCCACCTGATGTGCCGCGCCTGGAACGACTGGGCATGGGAGAACTACGGGCCCCACAACGACCGGCTCGCTCCCATGGCCTGCGTCGCTCCCGCCGTCATCGAGGACGCCATCGCGGAGATCCAACGCTGCGCCGCGCTCGGCTTCAAGGGTCTGTGCCTGCCCTGCAAGCCGGTGTTCGGGGTGCCCGACGTCGACGACCTGAACTACAACCTCAAAGAGTTCGAGCCGCTGTGGGACTGCATCGAGGACGTCGATCTCCCCGTGACGTTCCACGTGTCCACCGGTCGTGACCCCCGCACCGCCCGCAGCCACGGCGGCGCCATCATCAACTACACGATCCACTCCCTGGCGCCGACCATGGAGCCGCTGGTCAACATCTGCGCCTCCGGCGTGGCCGAGCGCCACCCCAAGCTGCGCTTCGGGGCCATCGAGGCCGGCATCGGGTGGGTGCCGTGGATGCTCGCCGCCATGGACGAGGCGTACCGCAAGCACCACATGTGGGTGCGGCCCAAGCTCGACGGGCTGCCCAGCGACTACTTCCGGCGGCAGGGCTTCGCCAGCTTCCAGGAGGACGAGGCCGGGCTGGATCTCGCCCGCAAGCACAACCTGGTCGACAACTTCCTGTGGGCCAACGACTTCCCCCACCACGAAGGCTCCTGGCCGTACTCGGCCCAGGCCATCGAGCGGACGATGGGTCAGCTCGACGACGGGGAGCGGGCCAAGGTGCTCGGCCTCAACGCGGCGCGCCTGTTCCGCTTCGACATCCCCGAGCGCTACCTGCACCACGCCGACGCCGCCGAGGTCGCCCGCCGCAACCAGCGCTGAGCGCGGGGGAGGAGCATCCGGCCCGCTCGTGACGGCGGCTCGGGTCGCGACCGACCCTGACCGTCATTGTGGTTGAATGAACCCCGTGCATGTCGTACGGTCGGCAGTCGTGCCCACTCGGCGGGACAGCCCGTGGCGTGCGGCAACGGGAGGTCTGATGGATCGGTCGCGCTCGCCGATGGGGCTGCTCGTGCTGCTGGTGCTGGTCGCGGTGGCGTGTGGTGGCAAGAGCGCCACCG
>JADLEF010000431.1 GCA_020846295.1 Acidimicrobiales bacterium | reverse complement strand
CCTCACCGAAGGCCGGATCGAGGTCGCCGTCGGCGAGGTGACGCACGACGACGGTGTCGCCCTGGCCCTTGTAGCCGAGGTCGGCGTAGCCCACGGTGACGATGGCCCCGTCCGGCTGGATGTCGACGGCTTCCATCCCGCCCCAGTACGCGCCACCGGGCAGCTCGGTACGGACGTACCCGCTCCCGCCGCCGAAGGCCGGATCGAGCGCACCGGTCGCGGTGAACCGCACCAACCGGACCAGGGCGATGTCATCATGCCAGGCGGACGATCCGCTGCGCTGCAAGGTGCCGGTCACCACGATCCTGCCGTCCCCCTGGATGTCGACCCCCCTCCCCCGGGCGTACGACTCGGTCATCCCCAACGGGCTCGAGGCGATCCCGTCGCCCGAGAAGGTGGTGTCGAGCGCACCGGTGGTGGTGAGCCGCACGGCAGCCAGCTCGTCGACCACGCCGAGGACCGTGGTGGCCACCACCATGCGGCCGGTGGGATCGAGAGCGACGTCCTGGCCCTGCTGCACCCCGACGTGCACGACCGAGCCGCCGACGCCGAAGGACGGGTCCGGTGTGCCGTCGGGCAGCAGCCGAGCCGCGAGCAGGTCGGAGCCGGACCACCCGACGGCGGCGATCGTGCCATCGGTGTGCACCGCCACGCCGGCGAAACGGTCGCTGACCCCCGGGTCCACCACGACCCACCCGTCACCGCCGCCGAAGCCGACGTCCGGTGTGCCGTCGGCCAGGAACCGGGCGACGAAGGCGCCGAGGCCGGACACGGAGCCGGCCACCACGATCCGCCCGTCGGGTTGGACCGCCACGCTGTAGGCCTGGTCGTCTCCGGCGCCGAGCGGGACGTGCACGTGGCCGTCCCGACCGAAGCCCGGATCGAGGGTGCCGTCGGGCTCGAAGCGCACCAGGAGCAGATCGTCGTCGCCGGCCGTCGCCGCTGTGTCGGTGTGGCCGGCGGCGATGATCGACCCGTCCGGCGCCTCGGCCACCGCCTCGAAGCGCTCGCTGCGGCCCTCGAGGTCCCACACCGCGACGGAATCGGCACCGCCGCCGGCGTTGGCCGCGGCGGTGAGCCCGAAGGTCGGCGGGTCGTTCACCGCGGTCACCGCGATCGACGCGGTGACCGTCGCCGCGCTGTACGGCGCGGTGCCTCCGCTCGCCACGCCGCGCACGACCTGGCCGGCCCCGCCCTCGCGCTGATCCCACGCCTGCAGCTCGATCGACGCCGTCTCGGCCCGGTAGCCGGCAGGCACGAAGCGGATCCGGTCCGTTGGCCGCAGCAGCAGCCCGTCCCAGAACCAGCCGCCGTAGCGGGTCCAGGTGGCGCCGCCGTCGGTGGAGAACTCGAACCAGCCGTTGTCACTGCCACCGGTGTGGTCGATCCAGCGGACGCCGTCGGGGTCGCCGTCGGCGTCGCTGATCGGGTCCCCGCCCGCCGAAGCGAGCAGGTCGGACACGCTGTCGCCCGGGTTGGCGAACGCATCCTCGGTGATGGCGGTGAAGGTGAGCGCGGCGCCGCCGTCGAGCACCGGGGCGTGGTTGAACGCGGTCAGGTCCAGCACGTACACCGCACCCCGGTCGGTGCCGCCGTCGCCGTCGCGGTTGGCGCCGACGGCGAGGCCGATGGTGCCGTCGCCGTCGAGGTCCCCGAGGCCGGCCACGTCGTTGCCGAAGGCGTCGAAGTCGTCGAGTGCCGCGGCCAGGCCGCCGGCGGTGGCGCTCAGCTTCTGCTCCAGCTTCACCGTGCCGTCGGCGTGCAGGTACCACACCAGCACGGCGCCGCGATCGGTGCCGCCGTCGTCGTCGCCGGGCACGCCCACGGCGAGGTCGGCGGTGCCGTCGCCATCGAGATCACCGATCCCACTCACCGACCGACCCAACCAGTCGCCGTTGTCCAGCACGGTGCCCACGCCGCCGGCGGTGGCGCTCAGCTTCTGCTCGGCCCGGACCGTGCCGTCGGGGTTGAGGAACAACACGTACACGGCGCCGCGGTTCGCCCCGCCGTCGTCGTCGAGGTGGGCGCCCACGGCCAGTTCGGCCACGCCGTCGCCGTCGAGATCACCGATGGCGCTGACCCCCATGCCGAACGAATCGCCATCATCGAGGGCGGCGCCGAGCCCGCCCGCCGCGTGGCCGATCTGCTGACGAGCGCGGACCGTGCCGTTCGGGTTGAGGAACAGCACGTACACCGCGCCCCGGTCCGCGCCCGCCCCGTCGGTGCTGGGCGCGCCGACGGCCAGATCGACCACGCCGTCGCCGTCGAGGTCACCGAGGGCCGTGATCGAGTGCCCGCACCAGTCACCGGCGGCCAGCGCCACACCGAGCCCGCCGGCGGTGTGGCTGAGCTTCTGCTCGGCTCGCACCGTCCCGTCGCGGTGCAGGAACAGCAGGGGCACCGCCCCCCGGCTCGACCCGCCGTCGTCGTCACGGTCCGCCCCGACGGCGAGGTCCACGACTCCGTCGCCGTCGAGATCACCCACCGCCGCCAGGCCGGTGCCGAAGCTGTCGCCGGGGTCGAGGGTGGCGGTGAGCCCACCGGAGGTCGGGCTGATCTTCTGTTCCGCCGTCACCGTGCCGTCGGCGTCGAGGAACAGCACGTGTACCGCGCCGGCGTCGAGCCCGCCGTCGTCGTCGCGGTTGGCGCCCACCGCGAGGTCCACCACCCCGTCGCCGTCGAGATCGCCGATGGCGGTCACCCGTCGGCCGAACTGATCGCCGTCGTCGACGGCCGCGGTCAGACCGCCGGCCAGATCGCTGATCTTCTGCTCGGTCGCCACCACCGCACCGGTGGGCACGGTGGGAGCGTCGAGGTGGTCGGGTTGCCCGTCGCGGTCGGTGTCGAGCGCGTCGCGGGGGTGGCCGTCGACGTTCGGGTCGGCGTCCTCCGTACCGGTCGGTAGGCCGTCGCCGTCGTCGTCGGCATCGAGGTGGTTCGGTATCCCGTCGCCGTCGGTGTCGGGACCCGGGTCGGTGGCCGGGTCCCCGTCGCCGTCGACGTTGTGGTCCTCCCACTGGTCGCACAGGCCGTCGCCGTCGCTGTCGCAGCCCACCGCGGTGAACGCGGCGGAGAACTCGGAGCTGTCGAGGTACTCGCCGGCGCTCGGGTGGTGGATGGCGACGGCGGTGATATGCGCGCCCGCCGGCGCCGGGAACGTGGCGGTGTAGGCCTGGCTGCCGGCGGCGCTCTGGGTGACAGCGGCCCGGTGGGCGTGGACGGCGCCCTCGCCGTAGCCGGACGGGTCGGCGGCGGCGCTGACGAAGAAGTCGACGACATACGGACCGGTCGGTACGTCGAGGGTGTAGTCCACCGAGGCGGTGCCGGCGACGACGTCCACCGCGGTGATGACCGGGAAGTTGAGCCGGTCGTTGCCCCCGCTGTCGCCGTCGAGCGCATCGTTGGCGGTGACCCCGTTGCCCTCCAGGTCGATGCCCAGCCAGCTGTTGCTGTGGATGCTGTTGCCCACGATCCCGATGTCGAACGCGGTGGCGTTGGTGGCGATGCCCTGCCAGCCGTTGTGGGCGATCACGTTGCCCTCGCCGGTGTTCGGTCCACCGAGCAGCACCCTCGACGGGCTGAAGGTGGCGATGCCTCGCATGCCGTTGCCGAGCGCGGTGCTGCCATCGGCGGCGACGCCGATGTGGTTGCCCTGCACCTTGGCGTCGAGCTGCCCGGCGATGGAGAACTGCACGCCGTCGGTGCCGTTGCCGGAGATCACGTTGCGCTCGGCCGGCGTGTCACCGCCGATCTGCGTTCGCGCACCGCCGCCGATGTGCACGCCCATCGCGGCGTTGCCCCGGTCGAGCTGCCCGCCGGCGTCGGTGCCGATCCGGTTCCCGACGACGGTCACGTCGTCGGCGTTGGAGGCGAGGCCGGCCGATCCGTTGGCCGACACCACGTTGCTGGGCCCGACGGTGGCGACGCTGCCGAACTCCAGGTGGACGCCGTCCGCGCCGTTGCCGAGGGCGGTCGAGCCATCGAGCGCGAGGCCGACGGTGTTGCCCGCGATCGACGCGCCCGCGATCCACTGCAGGTAGATGCCGGCGCCGGCGTTGCCCGAGACCAGGTTGCCCTCGCCCGGTCCCGTGCCGCCGATGATCAGGCTGGTGCCGCCGTCGGCGAACACGCCGTTGTGGTCGTTGGCCAGCGCCGCTTGCCCGTCGGCCCTGGTCCCGATGCGGTTGCCCTGCACGACGGCACCGGTGACGTTGGCCAGGCTGATGCCGGCCGAGCCGTTGCCGGAGATGAGGTTGCCCACGCCCGGGCCACCAATGACGAGGTTGGTCGCCTGGTCGGCGAAGATCCCGTCGTCCTGCTGCCCGTCGGCGACGGTACCGGTGACATCGGTGCCGATGTGGTTCGACTCGATGGTCGTGGCGTCCGCCCCGGGAGCGACGTGGATCCCGGCCGCCGGGAAGTCGGCGATGGCGAAGCCCCGCACGACCACGCCGTCACCGTTGATGGTGAAGGCATCGGAACCGTTCGACGCGCCGGTGCCGAGCAGCAGCACCTTCGGGCTGCCGGCGTAGCCGGGCTGCGTGGTGGCATCGACGGTGACGGCGGTGTTGATGCTCAACGTCGTACCGAGCGGTATTGTCCAGGACCCGCCGCTCGCCAGACCAGCCGGTATGGCGAAGCGCACGGTGTCGATGAGCGCGTTCGCGTCCGCCTCCTCGATGGCGGCTCGCAGCGTGCACTGACCGGCGGTCGCCGTCTGGCAGATCCCGTCGCCGGCGTTGACGTCACCGCCATCGGCGGTGTGGTTGACCACGACGCTGTCGGCGGTGGGCACCGCCGAGTACATGTGGACGAACCCGTCGGCCACGCCGCCGAAGGTCCGGTCGTACGCCCCGGCGGTGGTGGGCAGGTCGGTCGAGGTGCTGGAGCCGGCCACGACCACCGAACCGTCGGCGGTCAGCGCCACCCCGTGCAGCGAGTCGTCACCCACCCCGCCGGCGTAGGTGCGCAGGTCGAGCGTTGCGTGGGCGGGGTCCAGCACCGCGACGAGCCCGTCCCAGGCACCGCCCACCGTCGGGTCGGGTGCGCCATCGGTCGCCAGGCCCGCCTGGGTGATGTCGCCGACGAGGTAGGCCCGGCCGCCGGGGTCGGTGATCACGTCGCTGATCCACGAGCCGGACGCCCCGCCCAGCGCCGTGCCGTACACGAGCTGCGCGGCGCCCACGGCGGTCGGGTCGAGCACCACCAGGCCCGCCTCGGCGGCGTCGGCGGTCGGGTCGTAGGATCCGGCGGTGGTGGGGAACCCGGTGGTGGCGACCGAGCCGACGTAGATCCGGTCGTCGCCGTGCACCTCGATGGCCGAGGGCCCCGTCTCCGAACCGGTGCCGCCGAGCCAGGTCGCGTAGTCGAGCGTCGTGCCGTCGGCGCTGAGCCGGGCCAACCACACGTCGCCGCCGCCGTTGGCCGTGCTGTCGTAGGCGTTCACGGCGGGCAGGGCGCCGGTGGAGGTCAGCGACAGCCACACCGCGCCGGTGGAGTCGGTGTCGATGTCGCCCATCCACTCGTCCCCGCTGTCGCCCACGAACGTCGCCCAGCCCAACGCGGTGAGGTCGGCCGGGAGCTTCGCCACGAAGCCGTCGGTGGGGCCACCGACGTTCGACTTGTCGGGGTCGAACGCGCCGACGCCGGCCGGGAAGTCCCCGCTCGACGTCTCCCCGGCGACGACGACCGATCCGCCCGGGTCGACGGTGACGCGGGTGGCGCGGTCGAACGAGGAACCGCCGAGGTAGGTCGAGCCGTGCAGCGTCGCGCCGGTGTCGTCGAGCTCGAACACGACCCCGTCGGTGCCCCCGTTGGCCGTACCGTCGTGCGCGCCGGCGGTGACGGGGAAGTCGGTCGAGGTGGTCGACCCGGCGACGACCAGGTCACCGTTGCCGTCGAGGGCCAGGTCGCCGGCCGCGTCGCCGCCGCCGCCGCCCAGGTAGGTGGACCACAGCACCGTCGAGCCGTCGGCCGACAGCTTGGACACGACGATGTCGCCCCCGCCGTTG
>JADLEF010000430.1 GCA_020846295.1 Acidimicrobiales bacterium | reverse complement strand
GCCGACGGAGCGCGGCGGTGAGCGCGCTGCCCACCGTCGAGGACGTCACCACCCGGCTGGCCGGGATCCGGGCCCGCATCGAGGCGGCAGGGGGCGATCCCGCCCGCGTGGCGGTGCTGGCGGTGACCAAAGGCCACCCGATCGAGCTGGTCGACGTCGCCCTCGCCGCCGGCCTGGTCGACCTCGGGGAGAACTACGCCCAGGAGCTGCTGGCCAAGACGGCCGGCCACGAGGCGGTGCGCTGGCACTTCATCGGCCACCTGCAGCGCAACAAGGTCCGACAGCTGGCCCCCCATGTCGCGCTGTGGCAGAGCATCGACCGGGTCGAGCTGATCGACGAGCTCGCCCGCCGATCGCCCGGCGCGCACCTGCTGATCCAGGTCAACGCGACCGGGGAACAGGACAAGAACGGGTGCCGCCCGCAGGACTGCCCGGCGCTGGTCGAGCGGGCGCTTGCGGCCGGCCTGCACGTCGACGGCCTGATGACCGTGGGACCCACCGACGCGACCGCCGATCCGTCGCCGGGCTTCGACACGGTGCGAACGCTGGTGGACCGCCTGGGCCTGGTCACCTGTTCGATGGGCATGACCGACGACCTCGAGGCGGCGGTGCGGCACGGCTCGACGATGGTCCGGATCGGAACCGCGCTCTTCGGTGCCCGCGCGCCGCGGGGGTCTGTGGGACACTAGGTCACCCGAGAGGCGGCCCGGTTTGTGGCTGCGCGATCGGGAGCGGTTGCACGCTCGGCGCCGAAGGCGCAGGGCAGTAACCTCTCCGTCTGCAGGAGGAGCGATGAGCTGGATGCGCAGGGTTACCGAGTATCTCGGTCTGGCGCCTGACGAGGACTACGACGATGTCGACGAGTACGACGACCGCGACGAGCGGTCCGGTGGTGCGTCGCGCAACGTCGGACGCCCGGCCACGCCGATGACCCGCCCCACGGCCGTCGTGCCGGAGATGGACCGCAACGCGTCGGTACGGGCGCTGCCCGTGCAGCCGGTCCGCCCGACGATGGTCACCGCCGACGACGACGACCGCGACCGCGTCGTGGCCCGGCCCCAGAGCACCGGTCCGGTGGTCGTGCGGCCCGCCACCGACCGCGTCGTGGCGCGGCCCCAGGTGGTGTCCCCGTCGAGCTTCGCCGCAGCTCAGGAAGTGGCGGACAAGTTCAAGGCCAACCGGCCGGTCATCATGAACCTCCAGGGCGTCGACCGGGACCTGCGCCGCCGGCTCATCGATTTCGCCAGTGGCCTCTGCTACGGGCTCGGCGGGCAGATGGACAAAGTCGCCGATCACGTCTTCCTGTTGACCCCCGCCGATGTGCAGGTTCCAGAAGAGGATCGGCGCCGGCTCAGCGAGCGGGACTTCGACGACGCTCGATGAGGGAACTGGTGTGTGGGCTACTCGGCGTGGCGTTGGCCATCCTGATCGCCCGGGCCGTGGTGTCGTGGTTTCCGTCCGTGCGTGACAGCGCCGTAGGGCGCACGCTGGACCGCATCACCGACCCGGTGCTCACCCCGGTTCGGCAGGCCATCCCGCCCATCCGCATGGGCGGTGGTGCACTCGATCTCTCCACGATCATCGTGGCGTTGGCCATCGGTATGGTGCGGTCGCTGATCTGTTGAACCGGGTGATGCATCGGGTCCGAACCGACCCCGCGATCCGTCTGGATCCGTCACCGCGACCCCGCTTTCGGATCGACGCCGAAACGACGCAACGTCCTTGCGTCGGTATCCAACTACTCGCTGAGGCGATTCGGTAGGATTTTTCCATGGACGTCACGCCGAAGCTCCTGGAAGATGTCGAGTTCCGGGAGAAGTTCCGGGGCTATGACCCCGAAGAGGTCGACGAGTTCCTCGAGCGCGTGTCCATTGCCTTCGGGCAACTCCAGGAGCGCGTGCGCGACCTCTCCGAACAGGTCGAATCGGCGAACGCCCGGGCGACGCGGGCCGAGGCCCGGGCGAGGGACTCCTCCGACACCGACGACACGTTGCGCCGCACCCTGGTGCTGGCCCAGCGCACCGCGGACGCCGCCATCAAGGAGGCCGAGGAGAACGCGGCGGCGATCATCGCCGCCGCCGAGGCCCAGGCCCGCCAGCACTACGCCGCGGCCGAGGAGAAGGCCACCCAGGCCGGCGTCGCCGCCGACGAGCAGTCCAAGGCCAAGCTGGCCGAGGCGGACAGCCAGGCGGCGGACAAGCTGCGCCAGGCCGAGGCCCAGTCGGAGGCGACCCTGGCCAACGCCCGCGAGCAGGCGAGCCGCCTGCTGGTCGACGCTCGCCAGAAGGGCGACAAGCTCCTCGCCGAGGCCGAGACCACCGCCGTCCGTCAGGCCGAGGAGAAGCTGAACCGGCTGACCGACGAGGTCGCCCGGATGGAGCGCCGTCGCGACGCCCTCGCCCACGATGTCAACGCGCTCGACGCCCACGGTGTCGTGCAACGGGAGCGCCTGCGCACCGCGCTGGAGCAGCTCCGCAGCCTGGTCGAGGCTCCCGCCGCGCTGGGCGACGTGCCG
>JADLEF010000429.1 GCA_020846295.1 Acidimicrobiales bacterium | reverse complement strand
TGCGGGACCTCTTCGCCCAGGCCAAGAAGGTGGCGCCGTCGATCATCTTCATCGACGAGCTCGACGCCATCGGCCGGGCCCGCGGCGGCGCCAGCTTCGGAGGGGTGGACGAACGCGAGCAGACGCTCAACCAGATCCTGACCGAGATGGACGGGTTCACCGGCGCAGAGGGCGTGATCGTCATCGCCGCCACCAACCGGCCCGAGGTGCTGGACCCGGCCCTGCTGCGCCCCGGCCGCTTCGACCGCCGCGTCGTGGTCAACCCGCCCGACATCGTGGGTCGCAGGGCGATCCTCGAGGTCCACAGCCGTTCGGTGCCGCTCGGCCCCGACGCGGATCTCGCCGCCATCGCGGCGACGACGCCGGGCATGGTCGGCGCCGATCTGGCCAACCTGGTGAACGAAGCGGCGCTGCTGGCCGCCAAGCGGGCCAACGCGACGGTCGGTCTGGCCGATTTCACCGACGCGTTGGAGGGCATCGTCCTCGGCGCGGAACGGCACATCACCCTCAGCCTCGAGGAACGGACCCGCACCGCCTACCACGAAGGCGGTCACGCGTTGCTCGGCATGGTGCTGCCCGGCGCCGACCCGGTGCGCAAGATCTCGATCATCCCGCGGGGCAATGCCCTCGGGGTGACGTTCCAGGCCCCCTCCGCCGATCGGTACGGCTACGACGAGGTCTACCTGAAGGGCCGGATCACCGGGGCCCTCGGCGGGCGGGCGGCAGAGCAGGTCGTGTTCGGCAACGTCACCACCGGCGCCGAGTCGGACCTGGAGCAGGTCACCGGCATCGCCCGGCAGATGATCGGGCGGTGGGGCATGAGCAGCGAGGTTGGTCCGATCACGGTGCTGCCGAGCGCCAACGGCGAGACGTGGTACCCCGGGGACGCCCGCGCCCCGAGCGAGGCCACGCGCCGGCTCGTGGACCGCGAGACCAAGCGCCTCGTCGACGGGTGCTACGCCGACGCGCTCCGGTTGCTCGGCGAGCACCGAGCGGCGTTGGAGCGGCTCGCCGCCGCGCTGCTGGCCAACGAGACCCTCGACGAGCACGACGCGTACGAGGCGGCGGGCATCGCCCACGACGTCACGCCGGCCTGAAGCCGGTGGTGGGCCGGTCGGTCTCGGCGTAGCGGAAGCGACCGTTGACGTAGCCGACGATGGGGGACAGCTCCAGCGCCCGGGCCGGGCCGCTCCGTCGGGCCGTGCGCAGGCGGGGCAGTAACCCGGAGACGACGGCCTGGCACTGGAACGGCAGGTAGCAGCGGGCGGCGTCGGTCACCGTCTCCAGCCGTCGGGCCAGGACGGGGACCTCCAGCGGCCGGTTCCGGCCGTCGGCGAGCAACTCGGCGATGCGCTCGCAGCCGAGCTTGCACGCCGGGCACTGCCCGCAGGACGCCCGGGCCAGGAAGCGGGCCACCGCGGCGGCCAGCTCCAGCGGATCGGTGCGCTCGTCGAACACGATGAACCCCGCGGTCCCGAGCGCGCTGCCCGCCGCGGCGAAGCCCTCGTAGCTGGCCGCCACGCCGATGGCGCCGGCGTCGATGGCGGCGCTCGAGATACCGGGTAGTACGAAGCCGATCCGGTGGCCGGAGGGCAGGCCGCCGCCGAGGGTGTCGATGATCTCGTCGAGCGGGGTCCCGAGCTCGAACTCGTCCACCCCGTGGCGCGCGGTGTCGCCCGAAACGGTGCAGACGATCGTGCCGGGGGACTCGGCGGTGCCCAGCGACCGATACCACTCGCCGCCCTCGCGGAGGATGACCGGCACTGCGCTGAGGGTCTCGATGTTGTTCACCAGCGTCGGGTTCGCCGCGTCGGCGCTCGCGCCGGCCGCGCTGGCGTGCGTCGACCAGCCGAGCCTGGGCCCGGCGGTGAACAGCCCGTGCAGGTAGGGCGGCAGCTGGCGGGGTAGCGCGTCGCCTCCCTCGATCACCTCGAGCAGCGCCTTCTCCTCACCGAAGAGGTAGTCCTCCGGCCCGAGCACCAACTCGATGCCGATACCGGCCGACCAGCCGGCACGGCTGATCTCCGCCACCGCGTCGGTGAGCCGCGCGGCCTCGGCGGTGAAGGATGCCTTCACGGCCAGCAAGGCGCGGCGGGCGCCGACCACCCGGGCGGCGATGAGCAGGCCCTCGATCACCTGGTAGGGGTTGTGGGCGATGAGGAAGCGATCCTTGAACGTGCCCGGTTCGCCCTCGGCGCCGTTGGCCACCACGAACCGCTCGCCGGCCTCCGGCCCACCGCCGGCGATCGAACGCCACTTCACGCTGACGGGAAAGCCCGCCCCGCCCCGGCCGCGCAGGCCGGACAGCTCGAGCTCGTCGAGCACCCCCGCGGCCCCGAGGCGGTCCGCCAGGGCGAGCGCCGAGCCGCCGCCGGCGGCCACGTAGTCCGGCAGCGAGCGCACCGGAGCCGATCCGAGCAACACGTGGCGTCGTCCCACCTCAGCGCCTCCCGCTGCCCGCGTGCAGCTCGTGGTCCGGGGGAGGGGGTGCGTGGAGGGGTCGGGCGCAGGCATCGGCCAGCTCGTCGAGCTGGCCGGCGGTGGTGCTCGGGTGGCGCTGGAGCAGGATCGGGGCGCCGTCGCTGAAGCGATGGGCGGCGATCTCCGACGATCCGTCGGCGCCGCGCACCAGCCGTCCCGACGCCCACTCCGAGCTGAGGCTGATCCACACGACCGGCTCGTCGTCGCCCTGCGGCGCGATGCTCCGGCCGAGGCTGGCGTTGATCCGCCGCGCACCGAGCGACGCCGCGTTGTCGGTCAACCAGTGCGCGACCTGCCGCGCCGATAGCGCTGCGTCGGGGTCGGTCGCGCTGCGGCCGGTGGAGCCGGCGTCGCGGGTTCGACGGGGGAAGCTGGTGCTGGACATGCGTCACCTCGGACGGCCGCGGGCGAGTGCGGCGCCACCAAGGTCCGGAGCGACACCATGGGGCTCGGCCCCGACGGGTCCGAACCGATCTGGACGCTACTGCGCGTCGCCGGCCTGGCCGTACCGCCGCACGCAGGTGTCGAGGTAGTCGAGCTTGGCCAGCACCGCCATGGTGAGCTCGATGGGGTAGACCGCCGGCTGCCCGAGGCCCTCCGCCACTGCGTTCATCGCCTGCACGACGCGCTGCCAGGCGGCCACGCAACCCGTCCAGTCCGCCGCTGGCTCGGCGTCGGCACCCGTGCGCAGGCCGTGTTCGACCATCGTCTCAACGCCATCACGGATGGCGAGGTAATGGGCGAAGGTCTCCGCCCAGTCCTCGATCGGGTGCGCTCCGGCATAGGACGTGATGAAGCCGTCGGCCCGCCAGTTCCCGTTGGGTCGCTCGTAGTGCCGCTGCAGGGCACCGGCGTAGTCGGCGCGCTCGTCACCGAACAGCGAGCGGAACTCGTCGTGCTCCTGCGGACTGCGCACCAGCTCGGCCATGTAGTAGTGGCCCAGCTCGTGACGCAGGTGCCCGATGAGCGTGCGGAACGACTCGGCGAGGGCGGTCTGCATGGCGGCCCGGTGCAGGTCGTTGGCCTCGGTCAGATCGAGCGTGATGACGCCGAGCCGATGGCCGGTCACCTCGGACTGGCCCGGCACGTGGACGAGATCGAACACGAGCCCCTGGGCCGAGTCGGTGGTGCGGCCCTGCACCGGCAGACCGAGCCCGTCGAGCTGGTGGACCACGCGCCGTTTGGCGGCTTCGGCGCTCATCCACGCCTGCACGGCGGCCGGGTCCGCGGTGTCCGGGCGCCCGCGGGTCAGCCGGCACGAGCGGCACCACACGTCACCGCGGGCGGCAGGGACGAGCCAGTTGCAGCCCCAGGCTGCGTTCAGGCAGCGCCAGTAGCCCTGCTGCCGGTCGACGGTGGAGAAGGTGCCCGAGGCACCCGCCTCGAGGGCGCGCAGGCGCAGGGTGGCGGGCTCGTAGCCGATCTCGGTGCCGCAGTTCGCACACCGGGCATCGGTGAAGTGCAGCTCGCTGCCGCAGCGCTCACAGTGGAATCGGCGCATCAGGTGCCCGGGTGGGCGCCTCCGGTGTCGGTGCCTGCGGCCTGCGGTCCGGGTGCTCGTCGCGCACGTGGTGCTCGAACTCGGCGCGCAGGGCGAAGACCAGATGGCAGAACGGGCACGTGAAGCCGGTCGTCGCGGACATGGGAGCTCCTGACGGCTGCAAGGCAGGGCACGCTCGCGTCCGCCCCGGGCAACCTACTACCGGGCGCAGCGCAACCCTGGGCCCACCCGGTGCCCCCGCCGCGACGCCCGAGTGCGGCGGCGAGGCCGGTCCCACGCGATGCGCCGTAGGGCACCGCCGATGACGCGAACGCGCTCAAGCGGGAGGGGCCGCGCGTCGACCTCTGCTCTCGGTTGCGGCCCTCGTACGGAGCCGTACAGATCCCGGATCCGAGGAGCGGCAGCAGGCGATGCGAGGGTGGAGCCGATCGACGCGAGGGCGCAGCACGGCGCGTCCGGGGCGCGCCCTTCGCGTCGCCACCGTGCTGGTGCTGGTGGCGCTGGTACCGCTGGCCGGCACCGCCGCCGTCGTGGTGGGCGAGGTGCGCGACGCGTCGCGATCGGCCGATGCCGCCGCCCGGCTCGAGGCCTCCGCCGAACGGGCCATCGGGCTGAGCGAACTGCAGGCCGCCGTGCTCGACGAGATGAACGCGCGCAGCGCCGTGGTGGCCGTCGGGACGCTGGCGATGCCCTCGACACTGGTCCGCCAGCTCATGGGCGTCGACCTGGACGCGCAGCTGGCCGCCGCCGACGCCCGGGTCGACGCAATCATCGCCGAGCTCGGCCTGGCCGACGTCGGCCGCGCGGTCACCGAGGTCCGCGCCGCGGCCACCTCGATGAGCGAGTGCCTGCAGCGCTACGAGGCGCTCGCCGCGGTCATCGACGCACAGCAGCGAGCGACCTTCACGGCCCTCGTCGAGGGATCGACCACCGTGCACACCGACGGCCCCGCGCTGTTCCGGGCGGTGCAGAACCTGCAGGCCGCCGAGCGGGCCCGCCGCGCCGTGGCCCGCCAGCAGGCCGCCTACTTCGCGTCGCGCTACGCCATCCGGGACACGCCGGCCGCGGAGATCGCCAACCTGATGCGCATCCGCGACGAGTACGCCACCGCCATGGCCGAGCTCCAGGCGACGGCGACGGCGACGGCGACGGCGACGGCGACGGCGCGAAGCGAGGCGTTGCAGCGCTCGATCGAGGTGGTGCGCGCCGACGAACGGTTGGTGGCGCAGGGTCGGCTCACCGATGCCATCATCGCCGACGCCCTCGAGGGCGGCGTGCCGTCGGCGGCGCCGGCGTTCACCTTCGAGGCGGTGTTCAGCCGCGTCGACGAGCTGCAGGTCGTCTACGGCGCGTCGCAGATCTCCACCAGCGCCCATCTCTCGCTGGTGGACAACACAGCGGGCGAGGTCCTCGTGCAGGCCGGGGCGCTGCGCGCCGACGCAGTGGGTCGGGCCCGCACGTCCTCGATGTTCGCCGCCGCGCTGGCCCTGGTCACCCTGGCTGCCGCCGCCCTCGCCACCCGGTTCATCGTGCGGCCGCTGCGCGGCCTGCGCGACGCGGCCAACGCACTGCGGGCGGGCCACGGCACGGCGACGGCCGCGCTCGTCGGGCCGATCGAGGTCCGGGCGGCGGCCGCCGCCATCGACGACGCGGCCACCTACCTGGAGCTCGCCACCCGCCAGGCGCAGTCCCTGGCCGCCGGCGACCTCGATGCCGCCGTGCTCGACCAGGGCGAGCGCAGCGGCCTCGGCCAGGCGCTGCAGGACGCCGTCGGCACGTTGCGGGGCGCCCTGGGCAAGCAGGACGAGTTCCGCCGCCGCCTGGCCCACGAAGCCGCCCACGACGGGCTGACCCGGTTGCCCAATCGAAGCGCCTCGATGGCCCAGCTGGCCCGATCGCTGGCCCGTACCGCGCGGTCCGACGCGCAGCTCGCCGTGCTGTTCATCGACCTCGACCACTTCAAGGAGGTCAACGACCACCACGGCCACCAGGCGGGCGACATCGTGCTCACCGCCGTGGCGGAACGCTTGGTCACCCGGGTGCGGGAGGGCGACCACGTCGGCCGGTTGGGCGGTGACGAGTTCGTGGTGATCGCCGAGCCCGTCGCCGATCTACCCGAGGCGGTGGCGCTGGCGCAACGGTTGCTCGCCGCGGTGAACGAACCGATCGACATCCGCACCACCCACGTGCACGTCGGCGCCAGCATCGGCATCGCCCTCGCCACCGAGGACCTCACCGCCGACGAGCTGCTACGCGACGCGGACCTGGCCGTCTACCGGGTGAAGGAGCTCGGCCGGGGTGGGGTGGAGATCTGCAACGAGGATCTGCGGGCGAAGATGGTGGTCGAAGCGGATCTCACCACCGCCATCCGCCAGGCGATCGACGGCGATGAGCTCCTGCTGCACTACCAGCCGATCGTCGAGTCCGTGTCCGGGGCCATCAAGGGGCTCGAGGCGCTGGTCCGCTGGCGCCGGCCCGGCCGGGAGGGGCTCGTGCCGCCCGACCAGTTCATCCCGCTGGCCGAGCGCAGCGCGCTGATCATCGACGTCGACCGCTGGGTGCTGGGCGCCGTCGCCGCCCAGAGCGCCCGCTGGGATGCCGCCGGCGAGCACCTCGACGTGCCGATCTCGGTGAACGTGTCCAGCCGTCACCTCGGCCACCAGGACTTCGCCCGCCACGTGCTGGAACCGCTCGAGGCGTGCGCCGTGCCGCCTCGCCGCCTCGTGCTCGAGGTCACCGAGACGGCGCTGCTGGAGGACATGACGGGCGCGTCCGCCAAGCTCGAGGAGCTCCGCCGCCGGGGCATCCGCATCGCCATCGACGACTTCGGCACCGGCTACACGTCGCTGGCCCACCTGCGGTCGCTGCCCATCGACATCCTCAAGATCGACCGGTCCTTCGCCGCCAACGTGACCACCGACGAGCACGAGGCATCGATCGTGCAGCTCATCATCGACACCGGGCACCTGCTCGGCGCCAGCGTCACCGTGGAGGGCGTGGAGACGGTGACCGAGGCCGACAAGCTCACCGCCCTGGGCAGCGACACGCTCCAGGGCTTCTACTTCGCCCGCCCCCAACCGCCGGAGCGCCTCACGCCGTCCGGCCCCGTGCACCCCGGCGGCCGAACGGCTTGACCACCGACAGCACGGTGGCGACGGCGAGCATCACCACGTGGGCGGTGAGCGGGCCGATCAGCTCCGAGCCACCACCGTCGAGCGCCCGGCGCACGGCCGGCAGCACCACCAGCGGATCGGTGAGCAGCACCGCGGCGGTGATCACCTCCTTGAGCAGCACCCACCAGTAGCGCGCGAAGCCCCACCGGGTACCGGCCGACAGCACGATCCCCGTCAGCGCCGACACCACACCGATCGGTATGGACAGTGAGAGGGCGGT
>JADLEF010000428.1 GCA_020846295.1 Acidimicrobiales bacterium | reverse complement strand
CGGCCGCGACCTGGGGCTCGGCCAACGGCCTGCCCGCGGCAGTCGTGGAGTTGCCGGAGGAGGGCATCGACGACGACGGCGTGGCTCGCCATGTTGCTGCGCTGCTCGACGCCTTCGAACCCTGGGCCGCGGCGGTCGCCGACCGAGCGACCGAGCCCCCCGAGCCCCCCGAACCGACCGAACCGGTCGAGCCCCCCGAACCGGTCGAGCCCTCGAGGGCCGGCCCGCTCGATCCGGGGCCGGTGCTGCGCGGCACCCTGTCGTTGTGGCTGAGCAGTGGCGAGCCCCCCGTCGATCGCCCGGCCGAGGCCGCCGTCCCGATGACAGACCGCGTCCCGATGACGGACCGCGGCCCGCTGCGGTTGCGCGCCCGCTTCGCCAACGACGGGGCCGGTCTCCTCGTCGCCCGGGCGGACTTCGGCGACGCCGCCGGCTGCGGGCCACCGCAGGCGACGACGGTCGATCCCGGCACCACCGTCGAACTGACCTGCATCGTGGGACCCGGCCCGGCGCGGGCCCTGCCGTGGGCGGCGACGCTGACCAACCCGGCCGACGGCGCGGTCATCGCCGCCCTGGCCGCCTCCACGCCGGCACCCGCGTCGACACCGCCATCGGTGCCGGCCGCCGGCGGCGACCTGCTGGCCGACGCCGGGCTGGCCCGTACGGCGCGGGCGACCGCCGCCCGCGGTCCGATCGGCGCGACCCGGCTGTTGCTCGCTCGCTGAGCGCGGCCGGTGCGGACCGGCGTGGACCCGGCCGAAGGTCCGCGTTCGGCCGGGCCCTTGGTCAGCTCCAAGGGCCGCGATGGTGAGTTGTCATCGAACAGGTGACGGGGGCGCATTGTCGCAGCGGGCCCGTCGGTGGAAGGCTCTCCCGCAGACAGGGAGGACCACCGTGACGACGATCGAGGCCGGCACCGACGCCGCGACCATCCGGACCGAGACGACCGACGTGCTGGTCGTGGGGGCCGGCATCTCCGGCATCGGCGCCGCCTACCACCTGCAGCAGCAGTGCCCCGACAAGCGGTTCATCGTGTTGGAGACGCAGCCCGGCTTCGGGGGGACGTGGCGGACCCACACCTACCCCGGGATCCGTTCCGACAGCGACCTCTACACGTTCGGCTACCGCTTCAAGCCGTGGACCAGCGCGCCGATCGCCAGCGCAGCGGAGATCCTCCGCTACCTCGGCGAGGTCATCGACGAGCACGACCTCGCCACCCACATCCGCTACCAGCACCGGATCGAGGCTGCGTCGTGGTCCAGCGAGGACAAGCGCTGGACGCTCGACGTGGTGCGCACCGACACCGGCGAACGGCTGCGCTTCCACACCGCGTTCCTGTGGATGTGTCAGGGCTACTACCGCCACTCGCAGGGCTACACCCCGGACTGGCCGGGCATGGACCGTTTCGGCGGCACGATCGTGCACCCGCAGACCTGGCCCGACGACCTCGACGTGACCGGCAAGCGGGTGGTGGTCATCGGATCCGGGGCCACCGCAGCCACGTTGGTGCCCGCCATCGCCGAGCGCTGCTCCCACGTCACGATGTTGCAGCGCTCCCCCACGTTCTTCATCACCGGCCGCAACGCCATCGACCTCGCCGACCAGTTGCGCGAGCTCGACATCGACGAGGAGTGGATCCACGAGATCGTTCGTCGCCGCATCCTCAAGGACCAGGCCGAGTTCACCCGGCGCTCGTTCGAGGAACCCGAGCAGGTCCGCCAGGAGCTGCTCGGGGGCGTGCGCCACTTCCTCGGCGACGACTTCGACGTCGACATGCACTTCAACCCGCGCTATCGCCCGTGGCGCCAGCGCATCGCCTTCATCCCCGACGGGGATCTCTTCCAGGGCATCGCCGATGGCAAGGCGTCGGTGGTGACCGATGAGATCGACACCTTCACCGAGGCCGGCATCCTGCTGCGCTCGGGCACCGAGCTGGAGGCCGATGTCATCGTGACCGCTACCGGGTTCGACCTCAGCGTGATGGGCGACATCCGCTTCACGGTGGACGGCGAGCCGCTCGACTTCGCCGCGACGGTCGGCTACCACGGCACGATGTTCACCGGCGTGCCCAACCTGGCGTGGGTCTTCGGCTACTTCCGGGCCAGTTGGACGCTGCGGGCGGACATGATCGGCGACTTCGTGTGCCGGTTGCTCAACCACATGGACGAACGCGGCGCCACCGTCGTGACCCCGCAGCTGCGGCCGCACGAGCGCGACATGGCGCTTCTGCCGTGGGTCGACCCGGAGAACTTCAACCCCGGCTACCTGATGCGCTCGCTGCACCTGCTGCCCAAGCAGGGCGACCATGCCCCCTGGCAGCACACCCAGGACTATTGGAGCGAACGCAAGGTCTTCCCCCTCATCGACCTCGACGACAGCGCCCTGCACTACGACTGACCCGCCCCACCCCGCCCCCGCTGGTGCCGCCGGCCGCGCCCCTTTTCATTGCGCCTGCAACTACTGTTCCGCTTCCACCTACGGAAGGGGACCCGTCATGCGCTTCACCCGTCTCGCCGCCTATGGCAGCGCCGCCGCACTGGCCACCACCGCCGCCCTGGGCATCGCCGCCGTCACCAACGCCGGTGCCGAGTCCGGCTCGGATCCGGCGCCGTCGGGCCCGAGCGGCGTCGGCGCCGTCACCGTCCTGCGCACCGCCGCGGCCCAGGCCGCAGCCCAGGCCGCGCTGGACAGCTGCACCGCTCAGGGCTACGCCGTCACCGTCTCCGTCGTCAGCCGCGACGGTGCGCTGCTCGCGCTGCTGCGCAACGAGCAGGCCATGCCGGCTTCGGTCGATTCCGCCACCGGCAAGGCGTATGCGTCGGCGAGCTTCCGCCAGCCGAGCGGCAACCTCGGCGAGGCGGCCAACACCAACCCCGGCCTGCTGCAGATGCCGGGGTTCGTGGTGCTGCGCGGCGGCCTGCCGATCAGCTCGGCCAACCAGGTCGTCGGCGCCATCGGCGTCGGTGGCGCCCCGGGCGGCAACCTCGACGAGGCCTGCGCCCAGGCCGGGATCGATGCGATCAAGGGCGAGCTCTGATCCCGCCCTGCTAAGAACTGGCCATGGCCGTCTACTTCGTCGTGAACTCCACCGTCACCAACCCGGAACTGCTCAACGAGTACGTGGCGGGAGCGGGTGCCACCCTCGGCATCGTGCCCCTGAAGCTGCTCGCCCTGGACACGCAGAGCGAGACCATCGAGGGCACGCCCGCCGGCAATCGCACCGTGCTGCTGGAGTTCGCCTCGGAGGAGGATGTCCGCACCTGGTACGGCTCGCCCGAGTACCAGGCGGTGGTGGGCAAGCGCCTCGCCGCCACCGAGGGCTTCGGGGTGCTGGTCCACGGCATGTAACACGCCATCGACGACGACGGCGCCCGCCACGGTCCCGATCGTGGCGGGCGCCGTCGCGCGTCGACTCGAAGGTGCCACACCATACCGGTTAGTACGGTGTGGCCGTCGAGCGGGCGAAGCGACGCCGGGGCCGATCTGGGCTACGTTCGCGCTCGCCATACTGTGTCGACTGTCACAGGGGAGCCGACGCACCGGCCGAACGCCCGAGTGGGGACCCGAGCGCTCGCGAGCGAACCATGGGGGGACCATGAGCAGGTACCGGAGCACCCGATGCTGGACCGCG
>JADLEF010000427.1 GCA_020846295.1 Acidimicrobiales bacterium | reverse complement strand
CTCGGCCAGCACCCGGCCCCGGTCGGCGCCGGCGCGGGCACCGTCGGAGGGGGCGACGAGGTCGATGTCGGCCAGCCGGGTCTTGGACGGCTCGGACTTGAGCCCACCGAACTCGTAAGCGGCGAGCAGCAGCCCCTCGACGAGCGCCTGCGCCTCGGCCTGCAGGCCCGGTGCCGCCGGCGCTTCGACCGCCGGCGCTTCGACCGCCGGCGCCTCGACATCAGCGGCGGCCTCGTCGACCGGGGCTGCGTCCCCGACCGGCGCGGCGTCCCCGTCGACCGGCGCGGCGTCCCCGGGCACGGGCTCCGTGGCGGGCGGGGTGGTGGCGAGGTCGTCGAGCACGGCGACGATCAGGCGGGGCTGCTTGCGGGCCGCCTTGGCCAACGCCGCGCCGGCGCGTCGCAGCCCGTTCGGCGTGATCTTGGCGCGGTCGCCCACACCGACGAGCAGCAGGAGCCCCTCCGCGCCGGCGGGCAGCACCTGGAGTTGGTCGGCCTTGCCCTCGAAGCCGAGGCGACGGAGGACATCGGCGGACACGGGGGCGTCGTCGAGGCGATCGGCGAACACCGCTCGTGCGACCACGGCGGCATCGGCGGGAACGGCGGCGAGGAGGTTCAGGGCAGGCACGCCCCGAACGCTAGCGAGACGGCGGCTCGCTTCGGCTCGGGAGCGAACCGGTCTCCCCCTCCGCCTCCGCCCACCGGGCGAGGGTCCAGCACAGATCGCTGAGCCGGTTGAGGTAGGCCACCACGTGGGAGTCCGGCGCCGCCGCCCGCAGGGCCAAGCGCTCGGCCCGCCGCACCACGGTGCGGGCCACGTCGAGCTGCGCGGCCAGCATCGTCTGGCCCGGGATCACGAACTCGGTGGGGGCGGCGAAGCGTTCGGTGACGCGATCGATCAGCACCTCGAGCGAGGCGACCATGTCCTCGGTGACCAGCGTGGTCCCGGCGCCGAGCTTGGCCCGGTTCTCGGGCAGCGTGGCCAGCTCGGCCATGGCCACGTACAGGTCGCGGCACAACCCGACCAGGATGTCGTCGAGCTCGCCACCGCGCTCGGCCAGGGCCCGAGCCACGCCGAGGGCGGCCTGCGCCTCGTCCACCGTGCCGTAGGCCCAGGGGGCGGGCGAGTCCTTGGGCACCCGTCCGCCGTAGAACAGCCCCGTCGTCCCGTCATCACCGCTGCGCGTGTAGATCTTCACCGGAGCGGCAGGCTACTGCGCAACGCCGGCGAGCCCGCCGAGCCCGCCGAGCCCGCCGACCGGCCCTCGGGCGAGGTGAGCCCACTCAGTGTTTTTTGTGACGGCCGACCGAATGACCTGTACCAGGACCTGCCGTTGGTCCCGATACCCTGGCGGGATGGTCGATTTCCTCTCCTTGCTCACGCGCGGCGTCGTCATCTTCGACGGAGCAACGGGAACCCACATGCAGACGCTGGACCTCGGCCCCGACGACTTCGGCGGCGCGGCCTACGAGGGCTGCAACGAGATCCTGGTCAGCACCCGCCCCGATGCCGTGCTCGACATGCATCGCGCCTACTTCCGAGCCGGTGCCGACGTGACGGAGACGAACACCTTCGGCGGATTCTCCATTCCGTTGAGTGAATACAACATCGCCCATCGTTGCTACGAACTGAACGCCCGCGCCGCCGAGCTCGCCCGCCAGGCGGCTGACGAGTTCACCGCGATGACTCCAGATCGGCCCCGGGCCGTCGCCAGCTCGATCGGGCCGGGCACGAAGTTCGCGTCGCTCGGCCAGATCACCTACAACGAGCTGCGCGACGCCTACGAGGAGCAGTCGCGCGGCCTGCTCGACGGCGGCGTGGACCTGCTGTTGATCGAGACCCAGTTCGACCTGCTCGGCCTCAAGGCGGCCATGGCGGGCGCCCGGCGGGCGATGCGCAGCTGCGGCCGCGAGGTGCCGATCCAGGCGCAGGTGACCATCGAGATCACCGGGCGCATGCTGCCCGGTACGGAGATCGGCGCCGCGCTGACCGCCATCGATCCGTTGCGGCCCGACGTCATCGGCATCAACTGCGCCACCGGTCCGGCCGAGATGTGGGAGCACCTGCGCTACCTCTCCGAGCACGCCCGCATGCCGATCTCGTGCCTGCCCAACGCCGGCCTGCCCTCGGTGGTCGACGGGCACATGCACTACGACCTCACCGCCGAACAGCTCGCCGAGTACCACCGGCGCTTCATCACCGAGCTCGGCGTGCAGGTGGTCGGCGGCTGCTGTGGCACCACGCCCGAGTACATCAAGCTGCTCGACGAGGTCTGCCGACCGCTCACCCCCGCACCCCGCAACCCCGCGCACGAGCCGTCGGTGGCGTCGATCTACTCCAGTGTCCCCCTCGCCCAGGACACGTCGTTCCTCATCATCGGCGAGCGCACCAACGCCAACGGCTCCAAGAAGTTCCGCGACAACATGCTCGAGGGCGACTGGGACGGCTGCGTGCAGATGGCCCGCGACCAGATCCGCGAGGGCGCCCACCTCCTCGACGTGTGCGTCGACTACGTCGGCCGTGGCGGCGCGGCGGACATGGACGAGCTCATGCGGCGGCTGTGCACCCAGTCCTCGGTGCCCATCACGCTCGACTCGACCGAACCCGACGTCATGGAGGCCGGACTGCGCTGGATCGGCGGCCGGGCGCTGCTGAACTCGGCCAACCTGGAGGACGGCGACGGGCCCGGGTCGCGCATCGACAGCGTGTTCACGCTGGCCAAGGAGTACGGCGCGGCGGTCATCTGCCTGCTGATCGACGAGGAGGGCCAGGCCCGCGACGTCGAGTGGAAGATGCGGGTGGCGCACCGCATCCACGACCTCGCCACCCAGCGCTACGGGCTCGAGGCCTGCGACCTCATCTTCGACGCCCTCACCTTCCCGCTCTCCACCGGCGACGACGACCTGCGCGGCGACGCCATGGCCACCATCGAGGCGATCCGTCGCATCAAGACCGAGCTGCCGGGCTGCTTCACCACCCTCGGCGTGTCGAACGTGTCCTTCGGGCTGTCGCCGGCGGCACGCCACGTGCTCAACAGCGTGTTCCTCCACGAGTGCGTGCAGGCGGGGCTCGACTCCGCCATCGTGCACGCCGGCAAGATCCAGCCGCTGAACCGCATCACCGACGAGCAGCGCCAGGTGTGCCTCGATCTCATCTACGACCGCCGTGACGCGGCCGCCGGGTACGACCCGCTGCAGAAGCTGCTGGCCGTGTTCGCCGGGGTCACGGTGGCCAAGGCCGAGAAGGTGGACCGTACCGGCTGGAGCGTCGAGCAGCGGCTGACCCAGCGCATCATCGACGGCGACCGCGACGGGCTCGAGAGCGACCTCGACGAGGCGCTCGCCGGTGGGACGGCGGCGCTCGACGTGATCAACGAGCCGCTCCTGGGTGGCATGAAGGTGGTGGGCGAGCTGTTCGCCACCGGCGAGATGCAGCTGCCGTTCGTGCTGCAGTCGGCCGAGACGATGAAGACGGCCGTCGGCTACCTCGAGCAGTTCATGGACAAGGCGGACACCAGCTCGGCCAAGGGCAGCATCGTGCTGGCCACGGTCAAGGGCGACGTGCACGACATCGGCAAGAACCTCGTCGACATCATCCTCACCAACAACGGCTACGAGGTGCACAACCTCGGCATCAAGGTCGGCATCTCCGAGATGATCGACAGGGCGGTGGCCACCAACGCCGACGCCATCGGCATGAGCGGGCTGCTGGTGAAGTCCACGCTCATCATGCGCGACAACCTCGAGGAGCTGAACGCCCGGGGCCTGTCGAACCTGCCGGTGTTGCTCGGCGGCGCCGCGCTGACCCGTTCCTACGTCGAGCGCGACCTGCGCGAGGTGTACCAGGGCCGGCTGTTCTACGGGAAGGACGCCTTCGAGGGGCTGCGGGTCATGGACCGCCTCGGCGAGCTGCGGCGCAGCGGTGAGGACGACCCCGACTTCGGCCGGGTGCCGACCGGTCGCGGGCTGCCCGAACGATCCCGGCTGCGCGACCCGGCGGCGGCGTCGGCCGACGCCCCGCGTCGCTCGCCCGAGGTGGATCCGGCCAACCCGGTGTTCGTCCCGCCGTTCGTCGGCGCCAAGGTGGTCAAGGGCATCTCGCTCGACGAGATCGCGACCTACATCAACGAGACCGCCCTCTATCGCAACCAGTGGCAGTTCCGGCCGGTCAACACCGTCGACGGCGCCGGGCACGAGGCGATGGAGACCGATGCCGAGTTCAAGGAGCGGGTGCGCCCCCTGTTGCGGGAGCAGCTCGCCCTGGCCAAGCAGGCGGACCTGCTGGTGCCGCAGGTGGTGTACGGCTACTTCCCGGTGAACGCCGACGGCAACGAGCTGATCGTGTGGGAGGACGAGTCCCGCTCCCGCGAGCGCATGCGCTTCGCCTACCCCCGCCAGCCCGAGCACCCCTACCTGTGCATCGCCGACTTCCACCGGCCGGTGGAATCCGGCGAGGTGGACTACGCGGCGTTCCACATCGTCACCATGGGCTCGCGCATCTCCGAGGAGACCGCGGCGCTGTTCACCGAGAACCGCTACCAGCACTACCTGCTGCTGCACGGCCTCGGCGTGGAGATGACCGAAGCGTTGGCCGAGTACTGGCATCAGCGCATCCGCCAGGAGTGGGGCTTCGCCGACGAGGACGGCACGTCGCTCACGGGCCTGTTCCGTCAGGTGTTCCGCGGCGGACGCTACAGCTGGGGCTACCCGGCCTGCCCCGATCTCGAGGACAACGCCAAGGTGGCGGAGCTGCTCGAGGCATCGAGGTTGGGCATCGAGGTGAGCGAGGAGACCGGGTGGCAGTACCAACCGGAGCAGACGACCTCGGCCATCCTCTGCCACCATCCGCAGGCGAAGTACTTCGTCGCCCGCTGAGCGCCGGCGCTCAGCCGGGCAGCTGCTGCACGAGGGTGGCCGTCCCGGCGAACAGGTCGCCGAGGCGGCCGACCCGCTCGAGCACGTCCTCGGTGACGAAGCGCAGGCCGGCCCGGCCGTCGGCGCACTGCTCGACCTCGTCCCAGCTCACCGGGGTCGAAACGGTGGGCTCCGGCCTCGCCCGTAGCGAGTAGACCCCGATGGTCGTCTTGTGGCGGCTGTTCTGGCTCCAGTCGATGAACACCTTGTTCGGTCGGAGCGCCTTGGCCATCTCCGAGGTGATCCGTTTCGGGTGGCGCCGCTCGAGCAGCTGGGCCACCGCCCTGGCGAACTCGCTCGCGTGGTCGTGGGTGTGGGCGCAGTTGAGCGGCACGTAGAGCTGCAGGCCTTTGGAACCCGACGTCTTCGCCCAGCTCTGCAGACCGACCGCGTCGAGCACCTCCCGGATGTCGAGCGCGACCTCGCAACACTGGCTCATCCCGGCCGGCTCGCCGGGATCGAGGTCGAACACGACCAGAGTCGGGCTCTCCGGATCGTGGGCGCGGGCCATGGGGGCGTGCAGCTCGAGCGCGGCGAGGTTGGCCGCCCACACGATGGCGGCGACGCTGTCGAGCACGCAGTAGCCGATGGGTCCGCCACGGTCGCCCGGGCCGAGGGCGGTGGCCACCCAGTCGGGGCGATGGCCGGGGCATCGCTTCTCATAGAAGCTCTGTCCGTCGACCCCGTTGGGGAAGCGGCGCAGGGTGACGCCGCGGTCTCCCACGTGGGTCAGCATGACGGGCGCGATGCGGACGTAGTAGTCGATGACCTGGGCCTTGGTGAACCCGACGGCGGGGTACAGCACCTTGTCGAGGTTCGAGATGCTGAGCGTGCGGCCCTCGATCTCGACCAGCGGCATGCAGCGCAGGCTAGTTGTGGGCCTGATCGCTCGGCGACCACTCCAGCCCGACGAACAGCGCCTCCGCTCGTGGGCCGCCACCCCACAGCGGACGCTTCGGGGGCGCGACGAGCGCTTCGTAGCGGCCGCGCTCGAGCCGTCGGGCCCGGCCGACGTCGTGCTCGTGGCCGCAGGCATCGGCGAGCGCCTTGGCCGGGTACCGGCTGGCGACCGCGAACTGGATGCGGTGCAACAGTGCATGCAGCTCAGCGAGGGTCAAGGGACCGAAGCGGTGCAGGATCGCGAGGCACAACGCACGCAGACGGCGGCCGATGACCCACGTGGCGCCGTGGGGCACGGGCGGCAGCTGCACCGAACCGTCGGGGCCGGGTTGGCGGCCGCGACTGGCGAGGCGGGCGAGCAGGCGCCGGCGGTGGGTCTTGAGCTCTTGGGCAGCGGCCCGGCGGGCCTTGGAGAGGGCGTCGAGCTGGCGGTCGTAGTCGGCGACGGTGCGCCGGAGCTCGTCGCAGCGGGCCTCGATGGCACGACGCTTGGCACCGAACACCGGGCGTTCCTGGAACATCGGGTCGATGCGCGGGTTCTCGGACATGGCAGGGTGACCTCGACAGGAGGATCGCTTCGTCGGGGGCCCGGCCGTGGGGACAGACGTGACATCACATGCCCCGAAACATCACGTCGCCGTCGGCCCAGCGAACCACCGACGCCCCCCACCGCGCCAATTCCACGCAGCGCCCTCATTCTGCCACGTTGCGTAATAACCCCCCCTCACCAACCACTCACGGCGCCCCCTCACAGCGAATCGATATCGATTCGCCACAAGGGGTGATTTCGCGCGCGGTGGGGGGCCGAGAGAACGCTCAGAGTGTTGAGTGCCGCACTGAATGGCACCCCGCCGGGCCGTCGATCAGGCGGACTTTCGCCGACGGGGACGGGCCGCGGCGGCCTCGTCCTCCTCGTGCGCTTCCCCGGCCCCGGCCG
>JADLEF010000426.1 GCA_020846295.1 Acidimicrobiales bacterium | reverse complement strand
GACGGTAGGTGGACGCCGGCCGTGAGCGTGCCGTTGGTGATCCGGTGACGCAACGCCTCGGCGAGCGCTTCGCCTTGCCGTCCTCGCGCGACGCCATCGAGGGAGACGTCGAGCTCTGCGCCGCGCCGTCGCAAAGTGGTCCGTTCGAGATGAGCGCAACTGGCTCTGTTCATCGGGCCAGTGTGTTCCTATGGTCACCACTCGTGCAACGACGGGACGGGATCGGCAAGGCGTTCGTGGCGATGTCGCTGGTGGGCGCGGCGGTCACGGCGTCGACCTACCTCGCCGACGGGCGGATCACCGCGCAGGCGTTGCGCTACGCGGCAACCGCAGTCGTCCTTCTCGGCGTGTCGCGCCGCCGCCGCAGGCGTGACGGCGCCTGGCAGCTCCGCCGACCACGGGGCTCGGGCTGGCTGTGGTCGACCGCCGCTGCGACCTGCGGCCTGACCGTCTACAACCTGGCGTTGGTCGAAGCGCTCCAACGTGCCGACACCCCGCTCGTCGCCTCGATCGTCTCGGCCGTGCCGCTCGTGCTCGCCGTGGCCGCGCCGGTTGCGGTCCGCCAACCGGTCGCCGGGCGGATCGTCGCCGGTGCCACGATCGTCGTGGCCGGCTCGATGCTCATCTACGGCACCGGACGCGCGGAGGCCACCGGTGTCGTCCTCGCCGTCGTCGCGCTCGGCGGCGAATGCGCGTTCACGCTCTTCGGTGCACGTTCGCTTGCCTCGGTGGGCGCGGTGTCGATCGCCACCCACACCGCCTGGATCGCCGCCGCCCAACTCGCCGTGCTCAGCCTGCTCGTCGAGGATGGCACCGGCGCCGGGTGGGACCTGGGGGCGGTTGCCGCCATCGGCTACCTCGTGGTCGCCAGTGCTGCGGCGTTCGTGCTGTGGTTCGACGCCATCGACTCGATCGGTCCCGCCGTGGCCGGTCTCACCGCCGGTGCCATCCCGATCGTCGCGCTGATCAGCGGTGGACTGCTGGGCACGGCAAGGCTCACGCCGGCCTCCCTCGCCGGCGTCGCCATCGTCATCGCCGGCATCGCCACCGCCCTGCGCCAAGCCGCACCGAGCACCGAGGTCACCGCCCTGTCATGAACCGCTTCCGCTACCACCCCGACGTACTCGCTCGATACCCGCACGTCGCAGCCGCTGCCGTCACCCTCAGCGGCGTGGACAACACCATCACCCCGCCCGATCTCGCCGCGGAGATCGCCACGCACACCGGTGCAGCCCGCCAACGGCTCACCGAGACCCCGGTGGCGGAGCTGCCCTCGATCGCCGCCTGGCGCCGGGTGTTCACTTCGTTCGGCACCAAACCAACCCAGTACCGCAACGCCGCCGAGGCCCTGCTGCGCAGGATCGCCAGCGGCAACGACCTCCCGGCGCTCAACCCGCTCACCGACATCGCCAACGTCGTCTCCATCAACCACGCGGTGCCCGTCGCCGTGCTCGACCTCGACGCCGTCCACGGGACCGTCACCGTCCGCTTCGCCGAGGGCACCGAACAGTTCCACGGCGTCGGAACCGACGAGATCAGCACCCCGGCGGCGGGCGAGGTGATCTTCGTGGACGACGCCGGCACCGTCCACGCCCGGCGCTGGTGCTGGCGACAGAGCCACGCGGGAGCCACCCGACCGTCCACCACCGACGCCCTCGCCATCATCGAAGCCCACCACCGCCGAGGCCAGGACGCCGTCCGGGACGCGGCGGCCGCCCTCACCGACCTGGCGCGCCGGCACCTCCCCGGCGCCACCGCCACGGTCGACATCGGACCACCATGACCTCACCGCACCCCCCGCACCACCCGGCGCAGTTCGCCGGGAGTCGGCCATCGTCGCGTTCGTCGGTGGAGGTTCTGACCCCCACCTCCGGCGAGGCTGGTGCGTGGTAGGTGCGTCATGAGCGTCGGGTCCACGTTCGAAGAGCTGTTCCGAGCCGAGTTCGGGCGGCTGGTGCGCGCCCTGGCGCTGGCGTTCGGTACCGCGGTGGCGGAGGACGCGGTGGCCGACGCGTTCATCGAAGCCGAGCGCCGCTGGCCCACGATCGGCGCCTACGACGACCCGGTGGCATGGGTGCGCCGGGTGGCCACGAACCGGGCCATCGACGCCCGGCGCCGCACGTCTCGGTGGGTGCCGTTGCCGGCGGTCGAGCCCGGCGCCGGCGGCGATCACCCGCTCACCGACGAGCTGGTCGACCTCCAAGCGGCGGTGGCCGCTCTGCCCCCGCGGACCCGGGCGATGTTCAGCCTCTACTACCTGGCCGATCTCTCCATCGCCGAGGTCGCCGCAGCCCTCGACGTCTCCGCCGGCCACGTGAAGTCGACGCTCCGTGACGCCCGCACCCAGGTTCGCTCGACCACCCGACAGGAGTCGCCATGAACGCCTCCGAGCACCGCGACGACCCGCTCGACCGGGAGCCGCTGGCCGGCGAGCTTCGCCGGCTCGTCCCCGAGCTGCCCGAGGGTCGGGCGGCGGTGGTCTTCGCTCGTCGCAAGGCCCATCGGCGGCGGGTTCGTGCGGCCACGTGGCTGGCGGGCGCAGCGGCGGGCCTCGCGCTGGTGGCCGGCGGCGTGGCCGTGGTGCGCACCGGAAGCCGCAACGCCGTCGTGCTCGACACCACCGGCACCGGTACCGGTACCTCGGTGGCGCCGACCACCGCATCGTCCACCACGATCGAACCGGCCTCGCCGGACACCACCCTGCTGGCCTCCCTGCCCTGCCCGGCGGGCCTGAACCACGTCGCCGTCGGCCGGCACACCACGTTCGACGGGCAGCCGGTGATCGTCGCCCCGTCCACGCCCACCGACGATCCCCGTCAGGCCGTGCTCGACCAATGGCGCGGCG
>JADLEF010000425.1 GCA_020846295.1 Acidimicrobiales bacterium | reverse complement strand
GACGAGCGAGCGGACCTGTGTGCTGGTGGTGGGCGGCGGGCCGGTGGGCCTGAGCGCCGCCGCGCTGCTGGGCCGCTTCGGCCTGCCCGTCGTGCTGGTCGAGCGGCGCGCCGGCGTGAACCCCCATCCCCGGGCCCGGTCGGTGACCGTGCGCACCGGCGAGATCTTCCGCAGGCTCGGGGTGCTGGAGGCGATCGAAGCGGTCAGCCTGCCCCGGCCGTGGGGCGAGCAGTTCGTGTACACCGAGACGCTCGCCGGCCGGGAGATCGGCCGCATGCGCATGCACGTGCAGCCGATCGCCGCGGATGGCACGGTCTGGTCCCCGGCGCCGTGGCTGCTGAGCTCGCAGGACCAGATCGAACCGATCATCGCCCGCTGCGCCGCGTCGCAGGCGGGGGTGTCGCTGCGCTGGGGGACCGAGCTGGTCTCCCTCGATCGTTCGGGCGGCGCCGGCGCGGACCGGGTGCGGGCCACGGTGCGTTCGGCGAACGGGGCGGAATCGGTCATCGAGGCGTCATGGGTGATCGCCGCGGACGGCGCCGCTTCGTTCGTGCGGCGCAGCCTCGGCGTGGCGATGGAGGGTGGCAAGGACCTCGCCACCCTCGTGAACTGTCACTTCCGGGCCGATCTGCGCCGCTGGACCGACCACCGACCCGCCGCGCTGTACTGGACCACGGCGCCGGCCCGCAACGTGTTCCAGAAGATCGACGCCGGCGATCGCTGGCTGTGCCAGCTCGGCTACGACCCCCGCGAACATGCCCCGGAGTACTTCGACCGCGACACCGCGGCGGCGTGGATCCGCCGTTCGATCGGCCAGGACGTCGAGCTCGACGTGATCGACGTCATCCCGTGGGTCATGCACGCCACCGTGGCGGAGACGATGCGGGTGGGCCGCGTGTTCCTCGCCGGAGACGCCGCCCACCAACTGCCGCCGTCGGGCGGGTTCGGGATGAGCACCGGTGTGCAGGACGTGCACAACCTGGCGTGGAAGCTGGCCTTCGTGGAGCGCGGCCGGGCAGGGGACGCACTGCTCGACACCTACGACATCGAGCGGCGTCCGGTGGCCCGCTACAACGCCGACCGCTCCATGGACAACGCCCGCGCCGTGGGCCGGATCCGCCGGCTGATGGAGAGCGGCAACGCGGAGGACGCCGCCGCTGCGGTGGCGGCCAGCGCCCGCTACGGGAACTGGTTGGGGATGGACCTTGGGCTCCACTACGAAGCGGGCTGTCTCATACCGGATGGTACGGAGGCGCCGGCGGTGGCCGATCCGGTGTCGGACTATGCGCCGTGCGCCCGGCCGGGCCACCGGGCCCCCCACCACGCGATCACCGTCGACGGTGCCACCGCTTCGACGCTCGACCTCTTCGAGGACCGGTTCGTGGTGCTGGCCGGCCCCGGCGCGGTGGTGCACGGGGACGGGCCGGACCTCTCGGTGCGCCGCATCGACGACCCGACGGTCCTCCACACCTACGGCCTGTCCGCCGACGGTGCCGTGCTGGTGCGGCCGGACGGCCACGTCGCCTGGCGCCAGGCGACGGGCGTCGCCGGCCTCGACGCGGTCGGCCTCGTGGGCCGGCTCACTGGGGTACCGTCCCACCGGTAGACAGCCGGGGGATGGGGAGCGACATGAGCGATATGTTCAGCGACGAGGAGCAGATGTTGCTCGATCTCGTCGAGCGGTTCGTCGAGGACCGGCTCATGCCGCTCGAGCGGGTCGTGCTGGCCCGTGAGGCGGCGGGACAGCCGCTGGAGTTGACCGAGGACGAGGAGCGACCGCTGCTCGCGCTGTGCCGGGAGCTCGGCCTGTGGGCGCTCGACGCGCCGGAGGAGATGGGCGGTGCCGCACTGCCGGCCCGGGTCATGCTCGCCATCCACGAGCGCCTGGCCCGCACCGTCACCCCGTTCCAGTTCCCGCCCGACTCGCCGAACCTGCACATGCTCGATGCGGTGGCCAGCCCCGAGCAGCGCGAGCGCTACCTCGAGCCCTACGCCCAGGGCCGGGCCAAGTCGGCCATGGCCATCTCCGAACCGGACGCCGGCAGCGATCCGGCCGCCATGCGCACCCGGGCGGTGCGCGACGGCGATCACTGGGTCATCAACGGGCGCAAGATCTGGGTGTCGCGGGTGCCGTCGTCGGACTTCACGATCCTGATGGCGGTCACCGACCCGGCGCTCGGCGCCAGAGGCGGGATCACCGCGTTCATCGTCGACCGGGACACGCCGGGCTTCGAGGTCGAGCGGGAGATCCCGATGCTCGGTGGGCTGCGCACCTACGAGCTGCGCATCGAGGACCTGCGGCTGCACGATCGCCAGGTCCTCGGTGAGGTCGGCCAGGGCTTCGCCCCGATGCAGAAGCGGCTCACCGTGCGCCGCCTGGAGATCGGCGCGCGCGGCGTGGGCATGGCCACGCGGGCGCTGGCCATGATGTGCGACCACGTGCAGCAGCGGGAGGTGTTCGGCCAGAAGTTGGCCGACCGTCAGTCCATCCAATGGTGGATCGCCGACGCGGCGACCAAGATCCACCTCACCCGGCTGCTGGTGCAGGACGCGGCGCGCAAGGCCGACCGGGGCGAGGACATCCGCACCGAGGCGTCGATGGTGAAGGTGTTCGCCACCGAGATGGCCACCGAGGTGGTCGATCACGCCATGCAGAGCTTCGGGGCGTTGGGCATGACGCGGGAGATGCCGTTCAACGTGCTGGCCCAACGGTTGCGCATGGCCCGCATCTACGAGGGGCCGACGGAGGTGCACCGCATGGTGATCGCCCGGCGCGCGGCGCGCGAGTACCAGAAGCTCGCCTGAGCGTCGGGGCCTAGGATCCGGCCCATGTCCAAGCTCTCGGAAGACCCGCGCATCGATCCCCGTCTCAAGCGCCTGTTCGGCAAGATGCCCGCCATGGGCGGCCGCGACATGGCGAGCCGCGAGGAGGTGCTCGAGCGCAACAACAGCGAGAAGGCCATCGCCGGGCGCGCCGTGATGGCCGCCTTCGCCGAGCGGGCCGATACCGAGGCGATCGCGCCGTCGACGGGCCTGACCGTGACCACCGAGGAGTTCACCTCCCAACCGGATGGCAACACCATCAAGGTGCAGTTCGTGCGCCCGGACGGCGCCGGTGACCGCCCGCCGTGCGTGTACTACATCCACGGTGGAGGCATGGCCACCATGTCGTGCTTCGACGGCAACTATCGGGCGTGGGCCCGCATCATCGCCGCCACCGGCGTAGCGGTGGCGATGGTCGACTTCCGCAACGCGGTGGTGGCCTCCTCGGCGCCGGAGGTGGCGCCGTACCCGGCGGGCCTGAACGACTGCGTGTCGGGGCTGCGCTGGTTGGTGGGCGAGGCCGACCGCCTCGGCATCGACGCCGAGCGGATCATCGTCGCCGGCGAGAGCGGCGGCGGGAACCTGACGCTGGCCACCGGCCTGAAGCTGCTGCGCGACGGCGACATCGGACTGGTGAAGGGCCTGTACGCGCTGTGCCCGTACATCCTCGGCGCCTGGCCCGATGAGCGCTGCCCCTCGTCGGTGGAGAACAACGGCATCTTCCTCGACCTGCACAACAACCAGGGCCGCATGGGCTATGGCATCGAGGCGTACGAGGCGGGCGATCCGCTGGCGTGGCCCGCGTTCGCCACCGCGGCGGACGTGACCGGTCTGCCGCCGGTGGTCATCAGCGTCAACGAGTGCGACCCCCTGCGCGACGAGGGCATCAACTTCTACCGGCTGCTGCTCGAGGCCGGCGTGCCCGCGTCGTGCCGCCAGGTGATGGGGACGGTGCACGGCACCGAGATCTTCCCCATGGCCTGCCCCGACATCAGCCGGGAGACCGCCCGCAGCATCGCCGACTTCGCCCGAGGCACGACCCGCCCCGCCTGACCCACCCACCCCGCCCCACCCCGCCCCGCCAGGCCCGGCCCACCTCAGCAGGTCCGGCCGTGGCCCGGGCGGGATGACGGCCTGCGCTGGCGCCGCACGGAGACCTGGGGAGCGGTGCTGCTCAACACCCGGGGCGGCGCCAGGCGGGCGTGCGAGCGCCAGCGAGCCGCCCGCACGTCGGCGACCGACAGGGAGCCGACCAACAAGCATCCAAACCCCAAGCCCGGCACCATCGTTCGCCCCGACGGGCCGGAGACCCGGCACCATCGTTCGCCCCGACGGCCCCGAACCCCCGCGCCAACTCCTCACAGCGATGTCGAAGATCCGACCACGTATGGTCCGATCCCAGACAACGCCGCAAGGCACCGACGCGCGCACCGGCCCCACCGGCGGCCGGGCCGTAGGGTCGGGCTGTTCCTGCGGGTCGAGGACTTCGATGCCGCGTGGCAGCGCCTGCGGCGACATGGCGTCCGGTTCCGCACCGCGCCCCGTACCGAACCATACGGTCGAGTGGTCGTCTTCGAGGATCCCTACGGCAACGCCTGGGACCTGCTCGGTCCGGTCGACCCGCCGGCGAGCTGAGCGCCGGCCCGCTGCGACGGGCGGGGGGCCACCCGCTCGGCCCGCAGCACCCCGGCCGCGCACAGCTCGCCGTACTGCGCGGTATCGAGGCCGCCCCAACCCAGGGCGACCTCCTCGTTGTGCTCGCCCAGGAACGGCGCCTCGCCGTCGTCGCAGGCCTCGACGGCGGAGAACCGCAGCGGCACCCCGGGGGCCTCGAAGGTGCCGAACACCGGGTCGCTCACCGTGCGCACCGCCCCCGCGGCGCGCAACGCCGGCGCCGCCACCACCTCGTCGATGCTGTACACCGGACCGACCGGTACGCGGTGGCGCTGCAGGAGCTCGACCGCGTGGTCGCGCGACGGCAGCGAGCACAGCCACTCGTCCAGGAACCGGTTCACGTCCGCCTTGGCCGCCTCCCGCGAGGCCCGCACCGCCCACGGGTGATCGTGGGCCAGGTCCGCTCGCCCCATCGCCGCGCACACGTCGCGCCAGTGGCGGTCGGCGGCGGCGCACAGGAACAGGTAGCCGTCGCGGCAGGTGAAGATCCCGTACGGGCAGGCCAAGGGGTGGAAGCGGCCGGAGCGGGTCTGCACCACCGCTCCGTCGGTCAACGACAGCGATTGGATCGACATGTCGTGGGCCTGCATGTAGGACAGCAGCAGCGACACCTCGACCCGCTGACCATCGCCGGTGCGTTCCCGGTGGTAGAGCGCGCCGAGCACCGCCGCCACCGCGTTCACGCCGGTCAGCACGTCACCCATCGCCGCGCCGGCCACGATCGGCCCGCCACCCGCCTCGCCGTTGAGCGAGGTCACCCCCGAGTAGGCCTGGGCCACACCGTCGTAGCCGGCCAACCCCGCCAGCGGGCCCTCCTGGCCGAAGGCCGAGATCGAGCACATGATCAGCCGCGGGTTCGCCGCGTGCAGCCGCTCCCAGCCGAAGCCGAGCCGTTCGATGGTGCCGGGCCGGAAGTTCTCCGCCACCACGTCGGCCTGCGCCACCAGCCGGTGCACCAGGTCGGCGCCCCGGGGGTCGTGCACGTCGACGCACAGCGAGCGCTTGTTGCGGTTGACCGAGGCGAAGTACCCGCTGCGCCCGTCGCGCACCGTCGCCGAGTGCCGGGTGATGTCCCCACCCGGCTGTTCGACCGTCACCACGTCGGCGCCGAGCTCCGCCAGGTACCGGGTCAACGTCGGACCCGACAGCGCCTGCGTGAAGTCCACGACCCTGATGCCATCCAACAACGCGGCCACGGCCACCTCCCCCGGTCGGTCGGCATCGTAGGTCACCGGGCCGGCACGGTGACCGAGGTCACGAGCCGGGGCGGCGCGACGCCGACCGGCACGTAAGCTGCGCGACATGGACGCTGCGGACCGACTCGAACTGCACGAACTGCCCGGGCGCTACGGCGACGCCATCGACGATCGGGACTGGCCCCGTCTTGCCCGGATCTTCACCGAGGACGCCGTGTTCGACCTCACCGACCTCGGTGGCCCCCGTCTGGAGGGCCTGGCGGCGATCCAGCGCTACATGGACGTCGAGGCGCAGCACCCGCGCACGCATCTGATGACGAACATCTACGTCGACGAGGACGCCGACGGCACCGCCCGGATGTGCTTCAGGATCATCGCCCTGCTGCCGGAGAAGCGCACCGGCACCGCCTCCTATCGTGACGTGGTGGTCAAGACGCCTGGCGGCTGGCGGGTGAAGGACCGCGTCATCACCCTCAAGCGCCCCGGCGCCCGCTCCTGAACCCGGCGCCCGCGGTGAGCGAGCACAGCGAGCCGCGCACGTTCGCGGCGCTGGCGGTGCCGTCCTTCCGCTACGTGTGGACGGCCACCGTCCTGTACTTCCTGGCCATCTTCGCCCAGATGATCGCCCGCGGCTGGCTCGCCCACGAGCTGAGCGGCACCAAGGCGGGCCTCGGTGCGGTGACGCTGGCCTACGGCGTGGTGTCGGTGATCTTCACCCCGATCGGCGGGGTGATGGCGGACCGGCTCAACAAGCGTCGGGTCACCGCCTGGATGGTCTTCGCCATGGCGGTGCTGAGCGCGGCGTTGTTCGTCGCGCTGGCCACCGGCCGGCTCACCTACTGGATGCTGCTCGTGGCATCGGGCTGCGAGGCGGTCATCTTCGCGTTCATCGTGCCCGCCCGCATGGCGCTCACCGTCGAGCTCGTCGGGCGCGACCTGCTGCACAACGCGGTGGCGCTGTCGCAGATCTCCATGAACCTCAACCGCATCATCGGGCCGTTCCTGGCCGGGGTCCTCATGGCCGCGGCGTGGAGCGGGCCCGAAGGGGTGTACCTGCTCGGCACCGTCGTGTGCCTCGCCGCCACCGTGTGCGTGCTCAAGGTGCCCGCGACCGCCGGGGTGCCCCGGAGCGACGCCACCGACCGCTCGCCGTTCAGCGAGCTGCGCAGCGGGATCGCCTACGTGCGGGCCAACCCGCCATTGGGCCAGCTGCTGGTGACCTCGCTCATCGTCACCATGTTCGGGTTCTCCTACATGACGTTCCTGCCGGCGGTGTCCGAGGAGCTGTTCGGCAAGGGTGCCGACGGGTACGCCGCGCTCGCCGCCGCTGCGGCTGTCGGCGGGCTGGCCACCGCGCTGGGCATCGCCGGCCGCTTCGGTGCCCGTCACGGATGGAACATCCAGATCGTCTCGGGGGTCGGCTTCGGGCTCGGGGTGATCGCCCTCGGCCTCGCGCCGTCCTACGCCACGGCGCTGCTGGTGTGCGTGGCCCTCGGTGCCTGCATCGCCGGGTTCCAATCGATGAACGCCACGCTCGTCATGGCGAACGCCGACACGCTCTACCACGGTCGCCTGCAGTCCATGCTGCAGCTCGGCTTCAGCGGCTTCGGTCTCGCCGGCCTGCCGCTCGGCCTGCTCGCCGACGCTGCCGGCCTGCGCCCCACGATGGTGGCGATGGGGTCGATCTGTGCGGTGACGGTTGGTGTGGCACCGTTGCGCCGCCGCCTCGGCCGCGCCCGTTCCGCTGGGGAGACCGCGCCGACGGCGTTGGAGACCGTCGGGTAGGTTCCCCGCCGATGCAGTTCGGTGCCGTGTACCCGCAGGCCGAGATCGGCGACGATCCCGCCTTCATCCGCTCCTTCGCCCAGCAGATCGAGGCGGCGGGCTTCCCGTACCTCTGTGCGTTCGACCACATCCTGGGGGCTGATCGGTCCCGCTTCGATGGCCCCGTCGGCGGGTTCCCGAGCGCCCCGTACCTGGCGGAGCACCCGTTCCACGAGGTGTTCTCGCTGTTCAACTTCCTGGCCGCGGTCACCTCCACGCTGGTCTTCCGGCCTCGTGTCGTGATCCTTCCGCAGCGCGAGACGGCGCTGGTGGCCAAGCAGGCGGCGACGTTGGACGTCCTGTCGGGTGGACGGCTCGGTATGGCAGTCGGGGTCGGTTGGAACTTCGCCGAGTACGAGGGCCTCGGCGCCGACTTCTCCGATCGCGGTCGCCGCATCGAGGAGCAGATCGAGCTTCTGCGCCGGCTGTGGACCGAACCGCTGGTCACCTTCGAGGGTCGCGACCACCGCCTCGATCGCGTCGGCATCAACCCGCTGCCGGTGCAGCGGCCGATCCCGCTGTGGATCGGTTCCGGCCCGGCCGACGTGTCGCTGCGTCGGGTGGCCCGGCTGGCCGACGGTTGGATCGCGCTCCTCACCCCGGACCAGGACCTCGCCGAGGCGGTGGCGCGGCTGCGCCACTACACCGAACAGGCCGGGCGCGATCCCGAGTCCATGACGGTCGAGACGCTCATCGGGGTGGGCGACGGCACCCCGGGCGAGTGGAGGGCCGCGGTCGACACGCTCGCCGAGGCCGGCGTCACCCACGTCGCCCTCGCCTCCGGGCGGGGCGCGGGCCGCTCACCGCAGCAGCATCTCGACACCCTGCTTGCCGGTATGGACGCGCTCCGTTCTTTTCAGGCCTGAAAATCAGCGCAGTTCCATCCCTCGCGGCTCGGCGAGCGGTGTTCGTTCGGCCATCTCGGGGTCAGCTGCCGACCACCCGGTGTTGACGCAGGGATAGGTTCCTCGCACCGTGACCGTCCCGCCGCTCGTGTCGTTGCAGAAGGTGAACAAGTCCTTCGGCGCGCTCAGAGCGCTGCGCGACGTCGATCTCGACATCGCGGCCGGCGAGGTCGTCGTGCTCATCGGGCCGTCCGGCTCGGGCAAGTCGACGCTGTGCCGCACCATCAACCGGCTCGAACCGATCGATTCCGGCGTGATCCTGCTCGACGGCGTCCCGCTTCCCGCCGAGGGGCGGGCCTTGGCGCAGCTGCGCGCCGACGTCGGGATGGTGTTTCAGAACTTCAACCTCTTCGCCCACCGGACGGTGCTCGACAACGTCACGCTGGGCCCGATCAAGGCCCGCCGGAAACCGCGGGCCGAGGCCCGCCGGGCGGCCATGGCGCTGCTGGAGCGGGTGGGCATCGCCGACAAGGCGGACCGCCATCCGGCCGAGCTCTCCGGTGGGCAGCAGCAGCGCGCCGCCATCGCCCGCGCCCTGGCCATGGAACCGAAGGTCATGCTCTTCGACGAGCCCACCTCCGCGTTGGACCCCGAGATGATCGCCGAGGTGCTCGACGTGATGTTGGGCCTCGCTGCGGAAGGCATGACCATGATCGTGGTCACCCACGAGATGGGCTTCGCCCGTTCGGCGGCGAACCGGGTCGTCTTCCTCGACCACGGCCAGATCGTCGAGACGGCGACGCCGGCCCAGTTCTTCTCCGATCCGAGCACCGAGCGGGCCAAGGACTTCCTGGCCAAGATCCTGAACCACTGAACACCGACGAGGGGAGACCTCTCATGCGACGCAAACTCCTGGCCCTCAGCGCACTGCTCGCCATCACCGCGGCCGCCTGCGGAGGTGATGACAGCGCAGGCTCGTCGGAGGACACTGCGCCAGGGGCGGCCACCACCGCCGCGGGGACCGAGACGTCCGAGGCCGGCGCCACGACCACCGCCGAGGCGGCCGCGGCGACGATCGAGATACCGGCCGGTTCGTCGGTGGAGGCGATCAAGAACGAGGGCAAGCTCGTCATCGGCGTCAAGTACGACGTACCGCTGTTCGGGCTGAAGAACCCGACCAACAACGAGATCGAGGGCTTCGACGTCGAGATCGGCAAGCTCATCGCCGGCAACATCTTCGGTGAGGGCGCTGAGGACAAGGTCGAGTTTGTGGAGGCGGTGTCCAAGAACCGCGAGCCGTTCATCCAGGACGGCACCGTCGATCTGGTCATCTCCACCTACACGATCAACGACACCCGCAAGGAGGTCGTCGACTTCGCCGGGCCCTACTACATCGCCGGTCAGGACATCCTGGTGAAGAAGGACAACACCGCCATCAAGGGCGTCGACGACCTCAACGGCAAGAAGGTCTGCTCCGTCACCGGCTCCACCTCGCTGAAGAACGTGCAGGAGAAGGCCCCGCAGGCCGACGTTTCCACCGTGTTCGACAAGTACAGCCTGTGCGTCGAAGCGCTCAACGACGGACGGGTCGAAGCGGTCACCACCGACGACATCATCCTGCTCGGCTTCGTCGCCGAGGACCCCGACAACCTCAAGGTGGTGGGCAACCCCTTCACCGCGGAGCCCTACGGCATCGGCCTCGAGAAGGGTGACCAGGCCCTGCGCGACTTCGTGAACGACTCGCTCGAGCAGGCGTACGCGGACGGCTCCTGGGCCGAGGCGTTCGAGTCCACGGTGGGCGCCTCCGGCGTGGACACCCCGACCCCGCCGCCCGTCGACCGGTACTGACCGGATCGACCGGTACCGACCGGGTTTGACCGGTACCGACCGGGTTTGACCGGTCCGAACGAAAGGGCCACCGATCAGCGTCGTCCTCGACAACCTCGACACCTACGCGCTGGGGCTGCGGACCACCCTCTCGCTGAGCGTGCTGTCCTTCGCCCTGGCGTTGGTCGGCGGCGCCGTGGTGGCCGCCATGCGGGTGAGCCCGCTGCGGCTGCTGCGCGCCGTCGGCACGGTGTACGTCGAGTTCTTCTTCTCCCTGCCGCTGCTGGTGTGGGCGCTGCTGTTCTTCTTCGGGCTGCCGAAGGTCGGCATCGTGTTCGACCGCTTCATCAGCGCGGTGATCGTGCTGGCGGTGTTCACCACCGCGTTGTGTGCCGAGGCCATACGGGCCGGTATCAACACGGTGCCGCCCGGTCAGGGGGAGGCGGCGCGGGCCATCGGGTTGCGCTTCGATCAGGTGCTGACCCTCGTCGTGCTCCCGCAGGCGCTGCGCACCATGGTCGGCCCGTTGGGCTCGGTGTTCCTGGCGCTCATCCGGAACTCGGCGGTGGTGGCCCTGGCGTTGTCGGTCGACGATCTGATGTGGCGCTCCGATCAGCTCAACACCGACACCGCCCGCCCGGTCCAGGTCCTGCTCGGTACGTTCGTCGCCTATCTGGTGCTGACCGTGCCCGGCACCGTGCTGGTCAACTGGGCGCAACGCCGTTGGGCGTTCGGCCGATGAGCATCTCCTCCTTCGTCGACGCGCCGGGGCCCCGGGCGCGCCGCCGCCAGCGCATCCTCACCGTGGCCCTGCTGGTGGTGCTGGCCGTGGTGGTGTTCGGCGCGTACCGCCGCCTCGATGCCCGCGGCCAGTTCGACGGCCGCCGGTGGGAGGTCTTCCAGCAGTGGTCGGTGTGGCGCTTCTACTTGTACGGGTTGGGCAACACGCTCAAGGCGGCCGCCGTCTCCGCCGTCGGCGCGTTGGGGCTGGGCATGGTCTTCGCGCTCGGCCGAAGCTCGCCGCGCCGGGCGAGCCGGGTGCTGTCCATGCTCTACGTGGAGACGTTCCGCGCCGCCCCGCTGATCCTGCTGATGTTCTTCGCCCGCTTCGCCCTACCCAAGATCGGCATCGGGTTCGTGAACTCCTTCTGGGCGGTGGTCATCGGCCTGGTCGCCTACAACTCGGCGGTGTTCGCCGAGATCTTCCGGGCCGGCATCGCCTCGCTGCCCAAGGGTCAGTTCGAGGCGGCCGCCTCCATCGGCCTGCGACACGGCCAGGTGATGGCACACGTGGTGGTGCCCCAGGCGGTGCGGGCCATGCTGCCCGCGCTGGTGGCGCAGCTGGTGGTGCTGCTCAAGGACACGTCGTTCGGCGCGCTGCTCAACTACGAGGAGCTGCTGCGTCGGGGCCAGATCACCGGCGAGTTCGCCAAGAACCCGCTGCAGGCGCTGTTCGTGGCCGCAGTGCTCTACGCCCCGGTGATCTTCGTGCTGAACCGGCTCGCCCGGCGCCTCGAACGACGCCGTCGTGGGCCCGCGGCGCCGGTCACCGTGGACGGCGCGCTGCTCGTCTGAGCTGAGCTCTGCTCCACCGGACGCGCGACGGCCGCGGGCGTGAGCGCCCGCGGCCGTCGCCGTACTGACCGGTGTGTCGGGCAGCGGTGATCGGTCGGTCGTGATCAGTCGGTGGAGCGCACGACGCGGCCGGCGAGCGTGCCGACGTGCTCGCCGTGGTCCATGAACACCTGGCCGTTGACGATGGTGTAGTCGTAGCCCGTCGAGCCCTGGATGTACCGGCCGGCACCGTTGGGCAGGTCGTGCACGTACTCGGGCTGGGGCAGGCTCATCGCGTCGAAGTCGATCACGTTCAGGTCGGCGTAGTTGCCCACCTGCACCCGGCCCCGGCCCTTGAACCCGAACAGGTCGGCGGTGTCCGAGGTGAGCCGGCGGATGGCCTGCTCCAGGGTCCAGCGCTGGCGCTCGCGCACCCAGTAGGTGAGCAGGAACGTGGGCTGGCTGGTGTCCATGATCTGACCGACGTGGGCGCCGGCGTCGGCCAGGCCCAGCGTGATGAGGTCCATGTCCAGCATCTCCTCCACCGCCGAGAGCTGGTGGTTGAGGATCGGGTAGTTGACGTTCAGCGCGCCGTTGCTGGCCAGCGCCAGCTCGATGAACGCCTCCACCGGCGACACGCCGCGGCGGGCGGCGTGGGCGGCGAGGGAGTCCTCCGGCTTGCAGTCGTAGCGGGCGTCGCCGTCGGGCAGCACGAACAGCTGCTCGTAGGTCATGACCAACTTGGCGGCCTTGCCCTCCTCGACGAGGCGTTCACGGCGGGCCGGGTCGCGCAGGGCGGCCAGGCGGTCGGCCAGGTTGAGCTTGCGCAGCTCCCGCCACGACGCGGTGCGGTCCCACGGCGTGCGGTTGGCCAGGTTGTAGATCATGCCGATGCCGCGGGCGGTGGTCTGCGGCCGCAGGTGGGCGCCGTTGGCGTTCTCCTCGACGTTGAACTCGATCACCTTGGAGTACAGATCGGGCCGCCGGTCCGACTGGACGAGGCCGTAGCTGACGGGCCGGCCGCTGCGGCGGCTGATCTCGCCCAGCATGGCCACCTCGTGGCGGGTCTTGGTGAGCTTGTCGTCGTCGCGCTCGCCCAGTCGCATGGCGCCCTCGAACAGGCCGTAGCCGACCTTGCCGAGCACGTCGCCGAAGGCGAGCAGCTCGTCCGCCTCGGCCCAGGTGCCCGGCACCGGACGGCCGTCGGGCACCTTGTGGCCCAGCGTGCGGCTGGTGGAGATGCCCAGGGCGCCGGAGCGCATGGCCTCCTCGGCCATCTCGGCCATGCGGGCGATCTCCTCGGCGTTGCCGGAGCCCTCGACCATGGCCCGATCGCCCATGGCGGCGACGCGCAGGGCGCAGTGGCCGACGAGACCGCCGACGTTGATGCCCTTGGGGGTGCGGTCCAGCCAGCCGAGGTAGTCCCCGTAGGTGGTCCAGTCCCATGGCAGCCCGTCGAGGATGGCGTCGCGCGGGATGTCCTCGACCGACTCCATCATCTCGGCCAGGAACTCCTTCTGGCCCGGCTGCACCGGGGCGAAGGTGACGCCGCAGTTGCCCAGCACCGCGCTGGTGATGCCGTGCCAGCAGGACGAGGTGGGCAGCGCGTCCCAGGCCAGCTGGGCGTCGAGGTGGGTGTGCACGTCCACGAAGCCGGGGGTCACGATGCGCCCGGTGGCGTCGATCTCCCGCGCCCCCTTGCTGTCGATCCGCTCCTCGACGGCGACGATGCGGTCACCCTTGACGGCGACATCGGCCCGCCGGGCGGCGGCGCCGGTGCCATCCACCAAGGTGCCGTTGCGAATGATGAGGTCTGCGTCGGACTGGGCCATCGGCGTGTCTCCCCGAGAGATTCGACTGGACTGTCAAGTTCACCCAGTCTGCCAGGTCGGCGCCGCCGGTGCCGGGGGATGGGTACGATCCCCGCTCTGATGGAGCTCTCGGTGCTGCGACAGGTGTTCGACGATCCGGAACTGCCCCGGCCGCCGGTGCCCCACGGGGCGCGCGCCGCGGTGGCTGCGATCTTCCGGGAGGGCGAGGCGGGCACCGAGCTGCTCTTCATCGAGCGGGCCAAGCGCCACGGCGATCCGTGGTCGGGTCACATGGCGCTGCCGGGCGGCCGGATCGACCCCGGCGACGCCCACCCGCGCGCCGCGGCCGAGCGTGAGACCTGGGAGGAGGTCACGCTCGACCTGGCTTCCGCAACGTTGCTGGGCCAGCTCAACGACCTCTACGGCGGTGCCCGGCCCATCACCGTGTCCGCCTTCGGGTACTGGCTCGAGGGGCCCCGGCCCGAGCTGCGACCCAACGGCGAGGTGGCCGACACGCTGTGGATCCCACTCGAGGAGCTCGCCGATCCCGCTCGCGCCGTGGCCTACGAGTACCCGTTGCGCGACCAGACGGTGTTCCCCGGCATCGCCGTCGCCGGCGACCGGGTGGTGTGG
>JADLEF010000424.1 GCA_020846295.1 Acidimicrobiales bacterium | reverse complement strand
GAAGTTCAACCGCACGCTCGACCGCGTGTGCCACAAGCTCGAACAGCTCGGCGTTCGCGGCCTGCACGGCGGCCCCGGCGAGCTCGCCGCCAACCGCCGGACCCGCCTCGTCGACTACGCCCTCACCACCGGGCTCGTCACCTCCGCCGACCTCGCCTGTCTGCCCGGGGAGGCCGACCATGGCTAGGCGCACACCGGGTTCGCCGCCGGCCATCGCCGGCTACACCCCCGTGGAGCTCATCGGTACCGGTGGGTATGCCGATGTGTTCCTCTACCAGCAGCACGCGCCGCGGCGGCTCGTGGCGATCAAGGTGATGGCCGCCAGCACGCTGTCGACCGCGATGCAGCACCAGTTGTTCGACAGCGAGGCCAACCTCATGGCCCGCGTCTCGGCCCACCCCTACATCGTGCAGGTGTTCGACACCGGGACAGCCGCCGACGGTCGGCTGTACCTGATCATGGAGTACTACCCGGGCCCGAACTTCCTGGACCGGGCCCGGCGCGAACGCTTCAGCGTGCACGAGGCGCTGCGGGTCGGCGTGCAGCTGGCCGGCGCGATCGAGACCGCGCATCGCGCCGGCATCGTGCACCGGGACATCAAGCCGGCCAACGTGCTCACCAGCGAGTACAACCGCCCGGGCCTGACCGACTTCGGCATCGCGTCGACGCAGGGGCCGGGCGAGCAGGCCGACGGCGTCTCCATCCCTTGGGCGGCGCCCGAGGCGCTGGGCGATGCCGACACCGACGAGCGCGCTGACGTCTACGCGCTGGGCGCCACGGTCTACGACCTGCTCGCCGGGCGATCGCCCTTCGAGATCGTGGGCGGTGACAACAGCGAGCTGGCGTTGCTCGACCGCATCGAACGCCAACCGCTGCCACCGACCGGTCGTCCCGACGTCCCACCCGCCCTCGAGCGCGTCCTCGCCCACGCCATGGCGAAGCGCCCCGAGCATCGCCCGCAGCGCGCCGCGGAGCTCGGCCGGGCGCTGCAGGCCATCGAGTCCGAGCTCAACCTGGCCGTCACCCAGCTGGAGCTGCCCGGCGATGGGCCGGTCACCCACGGCCGCAGCGACCAACCCGACGGGGACGACGAGCGCACCCGGCTTCGGGGCGTGGTGCGCATCGACGCCCAGGGGCCCGCCGTCATCGATGCGGTCGGTGACCACCCGGTCGACGCCACGGTGCGCCGCGGCGCCGCACCCCGCGCCCGTACGGGCATGCTCAGCGAGCCGCCCTTGGTCGACACCGCCCATGTGGTGCGGGCCCCGGTGTCGCCGCCGCCGACACCCGGCACGGGCACCGATCGCCGTCTCGTGATCGCCGCCCTCGGGGTGCTGGCCCTGGTGGGTGCGATCATCGGCGTTGTTGTGCTGTCCCGCGGGGGAACCGACAGAACCGACCCCATCGACAGCGACATCGCCGCTGCCGAGGTCAACGCCGCCGGGGCGAACCCGCAGCCGGTGACCCCGCCGTCGGTGGCCCAGATCACCGCCACCGCCAACCCCGACGGCACCTACCGCTTCAGCTGGGAGGCGCCCGCCGCGGAGCTGTCCTACGCCGTCACCGAGGACGGGGCCGGTGCGCCGGTGCGCATCGAGACCACCAGCTTCGTGTCGACGAGCACCTGCATCGAGGTCGAGTCGATCGGATCGAACGGCGTGATCTCCGCTCCGACCCGGGGGTGTGCGTGAGCATCCTCGGTCGTCTCCTGCCCGCCGCGATCAACCGCCGCTCCATCGCCGTGAGCGCCGCGCTGGCCTGCGCCTCCACCGCAATGGTCGTGGCCGCGGTGAACGCAGAGGGCACCAAGGCCACCAACGTCCAGCTCGACGACGGCGCCGTCTGGGTGACCAACGCCCAATCGCAGCGGGTCGGGCGGCTGAACCTGCGCGTCGACGAACTGGACTTCGCCATCGTCGCCTCGGCCGCCCCCGACGTGCGCCAGGACGGCCGTTCCGTGGTGTTCTCCGCCCTCGACGGTGGCGTGGCCCGCCTCGACGTCATCACCGGTGAGGTCACCGGGCGCAACGCCGTGCCGGTGGCCGATTACCAGGTCAACGGCGGCGTCGGGTTCGTGCTCGACCGGAGCAGTGGACGCTTCTGGGTGGGCCGGGCCGACACCATCGTCGCCCCCGACCACCCCGACAAACCAGACGGTATGGTAGCCCCCGGCTCTCATGCCGTGGTCACCGACGCCCGGCCCGATCGGCTCGACGCCCAGGGCAACCGGCGCGGCAGCGTGTGGATCATCGAACCGGGCGGCAGCTTCGAGCTCCCGCTCGACGAACGGCTCGAGCCCCGCTACGCCGCCGAGCCGCCGACCGAGGACACCACCGGTCCGGCCGCAACCGAGCCGCAGCCGGAGCAGGAAGCGGCGACCGACGAGCCACCGGCACTGGAACCGGTGCCGCGCCGCGAGCTCGGCGTCGACTTCGACGACATCGCCGCCGTCACCTCGGTGGGCGGCCAGCCGGTGCTGCTCCTCGACGACGGTCGCGTGGTGACCCACCGCCAAGCCCCCCGGGCCGTGCCCGGCGAGCAGGCCAAGCTCCAGCAACCGGGGCCCGAGGCCGACGCCGTGCTGGTGGCCACCACCGACGGCCTCTTCGAGGTGCCGCTCGGCGCCGGCGCCGTGCAGCAGCGCGCCGCCGCCGACGCCTCGCCGGCGGCCCCCGTGCGGGTGCGGGACTGCAGCTTCGGCGCCTGGTCGGGCGCGGTGCCGACGTGGGTGCGCCGCTGCGGCAACCGGGCGGCGGAACCCCAGCCGATCGAAGGCGCCGCCCCCGGTGTCGAGCTGGTGTACCGCGTCAACGGCAGCAACGTGGCGCTCAACTCCCCGGGAGACGGCGGCACGTGGGCCAACCACGACGGCGAGCTCACGTTCGTGGGCAACTGGGACGACCTCGAGGAGCAGCCCGACGACAGCGAGCTGGACAACGCGCTCAGCGACACCCGCACCGTGGTGGAGAAGACCTGCGTCGACGGCAACGCCGAGGCACCGGTGGCCGGCGACGATCAGCTCGGCGCCCGACCCCGGCAGTCCATCCTCGATCTGCTCGCCAACGACGACGATCCCAACTGCGAACCGATCGCCATCACCGCCGTCGAACCGGCATCGGGCCCGTGGGGACAGCTCACCATCATCGACAACGGGCAGCACGTGCTGTTCTCCCCAAGCGACGAGCTGGTGGCCGCGGCCGGCAGTGCCGTGCAGTCGGTGCAGTTCACCTACCGGGTGGAAGACGCCGCCGGCAACGCCTCCAACCCGGCCACGGCCTCGGTCCTGGTGAAGGCCCGCGCCGTGGGCAACGCCGCGCCCGCACTGCGACCCAAAGCCAACGGCGCCACCCGCCAGATGCGCACCGTGGTCGAGGCGGGGCGCGCCACCAGCTATGACGTGCTGGCCGACTGGTGGGACCCCGACGGCGACGACCTGCGGCTCGTGTCCGCCAGCCCGCCCGGCTCCGGCGAGGTGTCGAGCACACCCGACGGCATCGTCCGCTTTGCCGCCAACGGGGTGGCCCCCGGCATCGTCAACGTGCCGGTCACCATGTCCGACGGGGTGCTGAGCGGCACCGAGCAGCTCGAGGTCACCGTCAAGCCCACGGGTTCGGCGCTGGCGCCGGTGGCGCTGAACGACTTCCTCACCGTCGTGGCGGGGTCCGAAGCCGCCATCGACCCACTGGCCAACGACGCCGACCCGAACGAGGACCCCCTCGAGGTCCGCCCGCTGTGGCTGCCCGACCCGGAGGCCAACTTCCGCAGCCGCATCAACGGCCACACCGTGCACATCACCGCGCTGACCGCCGGGGTGTACCTGCTGCCCTACGAGGCCACCGACGGCATCGATGCCACCCGGGCGTACATCCGGTTGCGGGTCCTTGCCCCCGACGGCACCAGCAACGCCCCGGTGGCCGTGCCCGATCAGGTCAAGGTGCGGGTGGACCGGGTCATCAACGTCGACGTGCTCGCCAACGACGTGGATGTCGACGGCGATGTGCTGGCCGTGACCGACGTGACCGTGCAGAACGGCGACCCGGCCGAGGGCACCGTACGCGCCGGAATCGTCGACCGTCGCCTGGTGCAGCTGGAGGTGGTGGCCGGCGCCGAGGGCGTCGCGCCCACCGGACCGTTCGTCGTGCACTACACCGTCTCGGACGGCCGCGCCGCAGAGCGGGCCGCCACCCAGACGGTGGAGCAGAACGTGGCCGATGAGCTGCGCGCCCGCGGCGCCATCACCGTGCTGATCCAGCCGGCCACCGACGACCAGCCGCCGATCCCCGCCGACGACAACGCGGTGGTGCGCAGCGGTGACATCGTCACCGTGGCGGTGCTGCGCAACGATCGCGACCCCGACGCCGACCCGCTCACCCTCGAAGGCATCGACGAGGCCCAAGCGGCCGCCATCGAAGCGGCCGGTCAGGGTGTGGTGTGGACCGAAGGCCGCAACGTGCTGTTCCAGGGCGGCGCGCCCGGCCGCACCACGCTGCTGTACCGCGCCGCAGCCGGCGGGAAACAGGCCACCGGGCAGCTCACCATCGACGTCACCGCCGCACCGGACCCGGCCACCAACCCCAACCAGGCACCGCAACCGGCCAACGTGGTGCTGCGCGCCATCCGCAACAGCCAGGTGCGCCTGGGCCTGCCGCTGCACGGCACCGACCCCGACGGTGACACCGTGACGGTGGTGGACGAGTTCACCGGCCTGCAGGGCGCCGGCGCCGGCAACCGTGTCTCCGTCGACCCCGAGGACCCGCAGGTCGTGCTGTTCGAAGCGGGGCCCGCCGCCCCGGCCG
>JADLEF010000423.1 GCA_020846295.1 Acidimicrobiales bacterium | reverse complement strand
GTCGCCCTGGCCGCCCGGCACGGGTTGCCGTTGATGCTGCCCAGCGTGTTCGCGCCGCCCGAGGCGTTCGTCCCGGTGGCGGAGGCGTATCGCGCCGCCTGGGCCGAGGCCGGCCATCCGGAGCGGGCCCGGGTGGGTTCGATCAGCCACTGCCATGTCGGTGCCACCAGCGAGGCGGCCCACCGGAGCTTCGAGCCCCACTACCGCCAGTACTGGGGCTGGGTGCAGGATCTGGTGCGCGCCTACACGGCGGGAGCGCCGGCAATCCCGTTCGACTACGACAACCTGCTGGCCGGACCGGCCATCTGCGGTTCCGCCGAGCAGGTGATCGATCGGATCGGCCAGTGGCACGACCTGCTGGACCTCGATCGGATGGCGTTCATGTTCGACCTCGGCGGCATCACCGAGGGCCCGCTGCGCGAGACCATCGAGCGCTTCGGTACCGAGGTCCGCCCGGCGGTGGCGACGCTGCAGCCTCGCGCCGCCGCCTGAGCAGCCCGCTCGTTCAGTGGGCCTGACCCTCGGTCAGGCCGGTCGCCTCCATGGCCAGGCGCTTGGCCCGGTCCATGTCGTAGTGCTTCCGGGTCACGATGCGCTGGGCGTACAGCCCGCCGCCGGCCTGGATGTTGGTGACGAACTTCCAGCCGCCGTAGGCGTCGGCGGTGAGATCGCGGATGGTGTGCATCAGCATCGAGCGGTACTCGCCGTCGACATCCTTGGAGGTCGACATGTACTTGCGGGCCAGCGCACCCACCTCTTCGTTCTCGAAGTCGGCGGGGGCCGGGGCGGTGAGCACCGCGCCGCCGGCGATGTCGTGGAGGTGGCGCACCATCACGTTGTAGTTGGCCGCAGCGTGGAACTTGCCGGCGTTGACGTACAGCTCGTTGGGGAACGCGGCGCCGTCGGGGCCGATGTTGCAGTTCATGATGGCCGCTTCCATGGTGGAGCGGATCAGCGTGGCGTGGATGATCATCTCGGAGATCTTCTCCTTGACGTGGCTGATCCCGGCCGTGCCGTTGGCCTCGGCCACCAGCTGGGCGAGGCCGACGAGCTGATCGCTCTCGTCGACGAAGGCGGACAGCCCGCCGAGGCGCTCCCACAGGCCCAGCGAGTGGGCGAAGATCGCGGCGTAGGACGTCTCCCCGTCGAGGAAGATGCGCTCGTTCGGGACGAACACGTCGTCGAAGATCACGAACCCCTCGGGGTAGTGGTACTTCGAGGAGAACGGGAAGGCCCGGGTGTCCTCGTGGCGGGGCGCGTAGGTGGTGTTGATGATGCGCACACCGGGGGCGTTGACCGGCACGGAGCAGGCGATCGACCACTCCTCCTCACCGGGCTTCATCGCCTTGGTCGGGATGGTGAGCAGATCGTGGCCGAACGAGGCCCCGGTGATGTGCAGCTTGGCGCCGCGGATGACCACGCCGTCGCGCTGGCGGTCCACCACGTGCACGTAGGCGTCGGCGTCGTCCTGCTTGCCGGGCGGGCGGCTGCGGTCGCCCTTGGCGTCGGTGATGCACTGGGTGATGCGCACGTCGTTGCGCTGCGCCTCGTCGATGTAGGCGTTCATCCGCTCGATGTACTCGGGCTTGACGCCCTCCATCTTGCCGGCGGCGGTCTTGAGCGTCTGGATCGACGTCGAGGTGACGTGCGCCATCATGCCGGCGTCGTGCAGCATCGGGATCAGCGCCCGCAGGTCGTCCGCCGAGCGGGGGACGCTCAGCAGGGGGCTGGTCGCGTCCGGAGCCGGGTTGTAGTACTTGTCGTAGCCCTGCGCCGTGAACTCGGCGGTCTGACCGAGCAGGTGGTGGCCGACCAGGTCGTCGATCCGCTCGCCCTCGAAGTAGGTGAGCCGCCCGTCGTCGAGCGAGTCCTTGTACTGCTGTCCAGTCAACATGGTCGGACTCTAGCCCGCTGACTTGACTGCCGCATCAAGTCTTCCGGCGGGGGAGGGACCGGTGCGCTCGCCGCTGAGGCGAACCCGCACCGCGACGCCGGTCAGGAGCGCGGCGAGCCCGCCGAGGCCGACCGCCACCCGCGGGTTGGTCGCGTCGGAGACCGCGCTGACGATGACGCTGCCGACCGGGGTCGAGCCGAGGAACAGGATGGCGTTGAGCGCCATCACCCGGGCCCGGTAGGACGGGTCGGCGACGTGCTGCAGCCGGGCGCTGGTGGCCGACACGTACATCGACGCACCGAAGCTCATGACCGCCAGCAACGGCAGCGCGGTCGCGGGGGTGGGCGACACCGCCACGCCGATGGCGGCGATGCCGAGCAGCATGGCGGCGGAGCCGATCAGGCCGGCGCCGGCCTGGCGCCGGGCGGCGGCGGCGATCGCGCCGAGCAGCGCTCCCGCGCCCCCGACCGATCCGAAGGCGGCGAACAGGCCGGGGCCGGCGTCGAAGGTGATGCGGGCCAGCAGCGGGGTGGTCACCTGCTGGTTGAACGCCAACGTGCCGACCACCGCCATGGCGGCGAGCGGGACCCGCACGCCCGGCTGGGAGCGCGCGTAGCGCAGACCTTGGCGGATCTGGCCCTTGCCCCGTGGCGCCCGGGTGACGTGGTGGAACTCGCCGCGGCGGACCAGCTGCATGGCGACCACCACCGCCAGGAACGACACGGCGTTGAGGTACAGGCACGCCGTCGACCCGATGGTGGCGATGAGCAGGCCGGCGATCGCCGTACCGACCAGTCTGGAGCTGGTCATGATGGCGCCGTTGAGGCCGACCGCGCTGGGCAGGTCCTCGGCGGTGACGACCTCGGCGGCGAGGGTCTGACGGGCCGGGGTCTCGAACGCGCTCGACACCCCGCCCAGCAGCGCCATGATGCCGAGCGTGCGCAGCGACGTGTGCCCGGTGGTCACGAGCACGGCGGTCGCCAGCGCGACGACGCTGGAGACGGCGTTGGCCACCTGCAGCAGCCGGGGCTTGTCGGTGCGATCGGCGATGGCGCCGGCCCAGGCCCCGAGCACCAGCAGCGGCGTGAACTGCAGGGCGACGATCAGCCCGAGGTCGAACGAGGACGACCCGCCGCGCAGCACGATCCACGCGATCGCCGTGTTCTGCGTCCACGTGCCGATGACCGACAGGATCTGCCCGATGAAGAAGAGCCGGTAGTTGCGCACCTTCAACGCCCGGAACGGCGCCGGCCGGGGCCGACCTGTGGTGCGCATGGAACCGGTCTAGCAGAGCACGTCCTTGGTGGTCAGCCGGGCCCAGGCGGCGCTGCCGAACACGGCGAGGTAGAGCCCCTGCAGGCCCACGTTGCGTACGATGCCACCCCAGCGGACCTCGGTGCGCAGCAGATCCGCGTAGCTGGTCCAGTAGTTCGTCAGCAGGAACGGGTGGATCACGTCGACCTGCGGCAGGGCGTTGAGGACGCCGACGCCGATGAACAGCGCCAGGGTGGCCGCCATGGCGCCCACCGGTACGTCGGTCATCGTCGACACGAACAGCCCGATGGCCGCCACCCCCAACAGCGACACCGCCACCAGCACCGCCGCGATCGCGATGCGGACCATGCCCACGCTCAACGGCAGCGTGTCACCGGAGAGCGTCGTCACCCGCTCGAGGGGGAACAGCGCCACGCCCGACAGCAATCCGGCGACGGCCACGGTGGCCGTCGCCGCCAGGCAGAACGCCATCACCGCCACGGTCTTGCAGGCCAGCAGCCGGGCCCGGCCCGCCGGCCGTACCAGCAGGTATCGCAGGGTCCCGAGCCCGGCCTCACCGGCGATGGCGTCGCCGGCGACGACCGTGACCGCCATGGGCAGGAAGATGGGCAGCATCACGGTCAGCCCGGCGAGCACGGCGAACACGCCGTTGTGGGTCACCTGGGACAGGAACCGGGGGCCCTCGCCACCGCTCGGTCCGCCCGAGAGCCGGACCACCACGCTGATGAGCACCGGCACGACGGCCAGCGCGGCCAGCATGGCCTGGGTGCGGCGGCGGCGGAACAACGTCGAGAGCTCATTGCGCAACATCGAACCCCTCCCCGGTCATCGCCACGAACGTCTCCTCCAGGCTGGGCCGCTCGATCACGAAACGGCGCACACCGACCCCGGCGTGCACGAGGCGGCGCACCAACTCCTCCGCCGGCGGCAGCGACGGCGCCTCGGCCGGGCCGGATGCGGCGGTGACCGCGCTGCCGGTCACGGTGGGGTGGAGACCCGCCTCCGACAGCACCGCGCAGGCCAACGCCACATCGGTGGTCTCGACCCGGACGACGGCCTCGGTGCCGACCTGCAACTCGGCGATGCTGCCCTGGGCCAGCAGGCTGCCCCTGCTCATGACCGCCACGTGGGTGCACAGCTGCTCGATCTCGGCCAGCAGGTGGCTGGACACGAACACCGTGGCGCCGTCGGCGGCCAGCTCGCGGACGAGGTGGCGGATCTCCCGGGTCCCCTGGGGATCCATGCCGTTGGTCGGCTCGTCCAGGATGAGCAGCCGGCGGGGCCGCAGCAGCGCGTTGGCCAGGCCGAGCCGTTGGCGCATCCCGAGCGAGTACGCCTTGAACCGCTTGTCGGCGGCGTTGCCGAGCCCGACGCGGGCCAGCGCCTCGTCGATGCGGCGGGCCCGGTCCTTGCGCTGCGGGTCCGGGCCGAAGGCGTCGAAGCGCTCGAGGTTCTGGCGGCCGGTGAGCCACGGGTAGCAGGCCGGGCCGTCGATCAGGGCGCCGACCGAGGGGAGGACCTCGTCGGATGCCTCGGGCATGCGGCGGCCGAGGAGCTCGGCGTGGCCGGCATCGGGCGTCAACAGCCCGAGCAGCAGCCGCACCGTCGTCGTCTTGCCCGAGCCGTTGGGGCCGAGGAACCCGAAGACGGATCCATCCGGGACCTCCAGGCTGACGTCGTTGACGGCGAGCTGGCTGCCGAACCGCTTGGTCAGGCCCTCGGTGCGGATCGCGGCCCGGGCGACCCCGGCGATGGCGGGAGCCCGGTGCGCCAGCGGCGCACGGTCGCGGCGCGGCGCCTGGGGCGGTGCGGCGATCTCGCCGGTGCTCATGCGGGCAGCGCCGCGATCATGGCGGTGGGCTCGAGCGCCGCCACTGCGAGGCGGCCGTCGGCCAGCAGCACGACGTTGAGCAGGCGGGTGCGGATCACCTTCGCCTCCCCGCCCGGCCCGTCGAGGGCGGGGGCATCGTCGAGCAGCACCGCCAGCTGGGGTGGGACGCCGACATCGGACACCACGACCATGGTGGACCAGTCCGTGCCGACCAGCTCGGTGCCCTCGGTTCGCTCGACGTCGTCCGGGCTCACCGCCGCCCCAATACCGTCCGGTATGATGCGGCCGTCGGCGAGCCCGCTGCTGAAGGGCAGCAGGTCGCCGGGATCGTCGGCTTCGATCACCGTTGCGCCGGGGGGCGGCGTGAAGGTGAACGTCGAGGGGTTCGGGCTGTCGTAGGAGATCGACGTGAACCCGATCTGCAGGACCGGCTCGCCGGTGTCGCGGCCGTCGACCCGCAGGCGCAGCGGCATGCCGGTGGACGCATCCACCGCGACGACGACATCGTCGATGGTCGAGGCGGCGTCGCGGGGCGACAGCACCAGCTCGTACACCGGGCGACCGGCGACATACCCGGGGGTCTGGACCCGGACCTCGGTGGAGAGCCCGACCCGGGCCAGCAGCAGGTCGGCGACCGTCTCGGGCGAGAAGGCGGGCATGGCCTTGCGTGCGAGGTCGTCCGCCTTGGCGGCGTCGAGGCCCGGGCCGCCCACATCGAGGTGCGCCACCTCGCCGGTGGAGGAGTCCCAGGACCACACGTCGTCGCCGTTGTGGATCCAATGCGTCTCGGACTGCTCGCCGTCGAGCGCGATCCGCTGGCGGTCGGTGCCGTCCACCGAGAGCTGGGCGGTGGTCGACCCGCTGAGCAGTTCCAGGATCGTGGACGGCGCCGCGCCGGAGCCGCCGAAGCCGCCGAGGTCGGGCAGGCCGAGGTCGACCTCGTAGGTGACCGACCCGGAGAACGTCTGGACGTCGGCCTGCTGCACCTTGGCCAGCAGCTGGGCGGCGGTCAGCTCGGGCAGCACGGGGACGGGATCGGCGCCGGCGGGCAGCAGGGACGGGACGGCCACGGCGGCGGCGGTCCCCACCACCAGGGCGGCGGGGACGAGCCAGCGGGCGGAGCGTCGAGCGAAGATCATGGGACCAGGGTGCCCGATCCAACCTGAGAGGACGCTGAGAGCCCGGCGCGGGGCAGGCGAACGGTGAACACCGCCCCCGGCCCGCCACCCGCCACGGTGACGGTCCCGTCGTGCGCCGCCACCAGCTCCGCCACGATGGCCAGGCCCAGCCCCGAGCCGGCGGCGGACCGCCCGGGTCGCGACCGATCGGCGTCGAGGCGAACGAAGCGCTCGAAGATCCGCGCCCGCTCGGTGGCGGCCACGCCGGGGCCGTCGTCGCGGACCGACAGCCGCACGAACCCGCCGTTGGTCTGCACCGCCACGCCGACCTCGCTGCGGGCGTGGCGACAGGCGTTGTCGATCAGGTTGACGACGATGCGACGCAGCTGGCTCTCGTCGCCCTCCACGGTGGCCTCGTCGAGACGGTCGAGCACCAGGCGGACCGGGCGCTCCTCGGCCCGCGCCCCGCGGCGCTCGTCGAGCACCGTGGCCGCGAGGTGGCCCCGCTCCACCGGCGCGCGGGCCCCGCGCCGGCGACCGGCCTCCGCCCGGGCCCGC
>JADLEF010000422.1 GCA_020846295.1 Acidimicrobiales bacterium | reverse complement strand
GATTGATGGGTCGCACGATGTGGTTGGGCGCGAACTGGGTGCCGGGGGGGAGGTGGCCGGCGAGTTGTTCGGGGGGGCAGTTGGCGGTGACGGTGACGTCGTAGTGTTGTTGGAGGGCGGTGATGTGCCCGAGGAGGAATGCGCGGACGGTTGTGTCCGCGGATGTGACCACCAAGATCCGCCGTCGTTGCACCACGATCCGCCCCTCCGTACACCCGCTCACCCCGAGGCTACCGGCGTTCCGCACCGACCGCCTCGGCCAGCGCGGTCACAACCCGCTCCACCTCGGCCAGCGTCAGCGTGGGATGCAGCGGCAGGCTCAACACCCGATCGGCCAGGCGATCGCACGTCTCGAGCCCTCCAGCGACATCGAAGTGGCCCTGCAGCCCGCTGAAGCGGTGCACCGGGATGAAGTGCACGCTCGTCGTGATGCCCGCCTGCTGCAACCGACCGATCACCGCGCCCCGGGCCACCCCGTCCGGCAGCCGCACCACCATCAGATGGTCGGCGCTGCGCACGTCGAGCTCGCCCGGTATGCAGCGCACGCCCTCCACGTCGGCCAGCAACTTCCGGTAGTGCCGCACGAGCAGCCGGCGTCGCGCCTGCATGTCGTCGAAGCGCGCCAACTGCGACAGCGCCAACGCCGCCAGCAGATCGGGCAGGTTCGCCTTGATCCCGATCATCGTGACGTCGTACCCGGGATCCGCGCCCGGCGCGTAGCGGCGCCACGCATCACGGCTCATACCGTGCAGGCGGTAGGACCGCACGAACTCCGCCACCTCATCGTCGTTGGTCGCCACCGCCCCTCCCTCGGCCGAGGTGAGGTTCTTCGTCGCGTAGAACGAGTAGCACGCCGCCCGCACCGGCCGGGCCGGATCGAGCACGGTGCCCAGCGCGTGCGCGCAGTCCTCCACCACGTCGATCCCCGCGGCGACGCTGCGCTCCAGCACGACGTCGGCAACCGGCAGCCCGGCGAAGTGCACCGGCACCGCCGCTCGAACGCCGCCTCGCAGCGCCTGCTCGAACGACGCGACGGACAACCCGAGCGTGTCGGGGTCGGCATCGCACAGCACCGGCCGCAGGCCGAGGCGGATCAGCACCGACACCGTCGACACGAACGTCCACGCCGGTACGGCGACGGGCGACCCGGCCGGTAGGCGCAACGACGCGACCGCCGCCTCGAGCGCCGTCGTGCACGACGACACCGCCAGCGCGTGCCGTACCCCCAGGTACTCCGCCAGCTCGGCCTCGAGCCGAGCCGTCACCGAGCCGGTGGTCAGCCAGCGCGACCGCAACGCTGCGGTGATCGACTCGATGTCGCCCTCGGTGATCTCCGGTTGCGCGAAGTGGATCACCGGCGCCGCCGACCGATCGGCCGCCGAAGGATCCACGGCGACGACCGTCCCCGGCGCCGCTGCGTTCAAGGTCTCTGACATCTGCTCACTCCTCCATACCCTGCATCATGCTGTGCCACCGTCGGCCCTCGGCGCCGTGACCCGCGTCCCGGCCGGGGGGCGCGGGCGGGCCCTCGGCCTTCCCCGCGCCGTGCCGCGCCGGGCCATCGTGGAGCGCGGCCGCGCCCCGGGCGCGACCCTCGAACGCGACGTGCTGCGTGTGGCCCCCGGCGCGGTCACACCGCGATCGGTGGGCTCCCGCCTGCGTCCCGAACCGCTCGAACCGCGCTCCGATGTCGGCGCCACGACCGCATCCGCGCCTTCGGGGCCTCCAGCGTCCTCGGGGCCTTCGGAGTCCTCAGGCCCCGACTCGACCGGGTCGGGGTCGACCGGAACGGTCTGCGGTTCCGGCGCCGGACGCACGATCGAGCGCAGCGACCACGCGCCACACGCCAGCGGCGCGACGAGCATCGGCACCGGAGAGGCAGCGGCGATGGCGGCCACGGCGAAGGTGGCGTGCACCGCCAGGTACCCGAGCGCCCGCCGGGTCAGGCGGGCCGTCCGAGACGCCGCCATGTCGGCGAGCACGATGCGCACGGTGGCCAGGTAGCCGGCGGCGCCGAACGCGGCGAGGAGCAGGACCGGCCACGAACCGGCCGCGCCGTTGCGCGCCAGCACCGCGAGCAACGCCGCCCCGGCCAACCAGCACGCCAACCAGGCCCCGGCGATCAGCGCCACCCGGGTGCGGCGTGCACTCGACGACGACCCATCCGGGTCCGACACGTACAGCACGCTGCCCGCCACCGAGGACAGCGAGTACGACGAGTCGAGCAGGCGGGCCGCCACGAGGTAACCGAGCACCGCGATCGACGCGAACCGCGACGCGAACACCACCAGCACGACGCTGTCCAACCGCTGCATCACCGTTGTCGCCACGTTCACCACACCGGCGGCGGCGGTCGCCCCGGCGCTGATCCGCACCCGCTCGCGCCCCCGGACGCTGCGCTCGTTGCGCCAGTACAACACGGCGTTGATCAGGCCGCGCCCGACGCTGGTGGCGCAGAACAGCGTCAGGACCCAGCCCAACCGGCTCGTGTCCACCCCGGGGATCGGGGTGACCAGCAGCAGCAGGAAGACCGGGTAGTTCAGCCACGAGTTGGCGATCGGCACGATGTAACGCCGGCACCCCAGCTCGAACGCCGCCACCACCGACGTGAAGATGTCGAACGGGGCGGCGATCAACAGCGCGAGGCCGATCCGCCCCCCGAGCGCAGATCCCAACAGGGCCGCCCCGAGCGCGGCCAGCGGCACCGACACACGGAACAGCGGTCGGGCGAAGGCGAGCGCACGAGGATCCTCCAGCGCCGCGGCGCGGCTGAGGACCAGTTGCTCCAGGCCGAGGCGCGCCACGCCGACGCACAGCAGCTCCACCTGCAGGAACAGCACGAAGCGCGCCGCGTCGGCGTCGGCCAGCCCGCCGAGGCGGCCGGTGACCAGCCCGGTGGTGACCACCAGCCCGATGAACCCCGGAGCGGTGAGCAGCGCCGTGCGCCGGAGGTCAGCGAGCGCTCTGGAGTTCCGCATAGAACGCGACGAGCGCATCGGTGACGATCTGGTGGTGGAACTGCTCGACGATGCGGCGGCGGGCGTTGTCGCCCATCCGGCGCCGCTCCTGTGGGTCCTCGGCCAGGCGCACCAGCTGCCGGGCGAGGCCGTCGACGTCTCCCGGTTCGTGGAACAGCCCGGTCTCGTGCTCGACGATCGCATCG
>JADLEF010000421.1 GCA_020846295.1 Acidimicrobiales bacterium | reverse complement strand
TGGTGGCGGCGGGCTTGGCCGCGGCCTTGGTGGCGGCCGCCTTGGTCGCCGTTGCCTTGGTCGCCTTGGGGGCGGCCTTGGCTGCGGTCTTGCTCGCCGCCTTCGCCGGAGCCTTGGCGGCGGCCTTGGGAGCCGCAGCCTTCGTGGCCCGGGCCGCCTTGGCCGGCGCCGGCGCCGCTGCTGCGCTGCCGACCTTCTGCAGCTTCGGAGCGGGAGCGTTGCCGAGCACCGTCTCCTTGTAGAGCTTCAGTGCGGTGACCTTGGCGACGGTCTTGGCCGGGATCTTGACGGCCGCGCCGGTGGCCGGGTTGCGACCCACGCGGGCCTTGCGCTTCACCTTGGTGAACTTGGCGATGCCGGGGAGCAGGACCGAGTCACCCTTGGCCACGGAGGCGAGGACGACCTCGCCCAAACCAGCCAGCACATTGGCGACGGCCTTCTTCTCGACGCCGGTGTGTTCGGTGATCTTCTCGATCAGCTGAGTACGGTTCATCTGGTCTCCTCTGTGGGTCTCCGTCTAGTTCATCGACCAAACAGGTGAAATCCTGAAGCATCGGGAGACGAAACGGGGGGATGCTCGGGCAAAAACTGCCCCTTTTCGGGGAAAAATCTACCCCGTGGCGACTCCAAAACGCGATTCGGGGCGATTTTCGGCCGATTCGGGCCCGATTTTTCGCCGGCGACGCCTCCTGTGAGTCCTTCGGGGCGACGGACGACACGGTGTCCGGCCGTGCCACCGTTGCCGAACGGGGGCGCCGCGTGCAGCCCGAAGCGGCGCCGAACCGTTGTCTCGCCGTGCTGCGCGACCTGTTCGACGTGACGATCCGCACGATTCCACCAGGAAAGCGCCGCGGATCCGGGAAGGCGACGTGGATCGGGAACGGGCGGGCGCAGTCGGCCCGCTCAGTGCGGCGCGGTGCCACCGCCGGCGGGTGATCGCCGGGCACCGGTCGGAGGGCCCGGCCGAGGGGCGGCCGGGTGAGGATGCCCGGCGGCATGGTCGGCGTTCGGCCGTGCGTTCGGCCGTGCGTCCGGCCGCCGTCGTCGCTGCTGTCGGGCCATCGGGCCGAAGCTTCGCTACGCTTCGGCCGCGTTCGCTCGTCCAACCAACGTTGCCTCCCAGGGGGAACCCCATGAAGATCCACGTGATCGCCGACAAGTGCCAGGGCCACAACCGCTGCTACGTGCTGGCCCCCGAGCTCTTCGATGTCGACGACTATGGCTACGCCACCGCCGCCAACGACGGGAACGTACCGGCGGAGATGGTCGACAAGGCCAACCTCGCCGTGGCGAACTGCCCGGAACACGCCATCGAGGTGCTCGAGGCCTGACGGCGCACCGGCGGCGCAACCGCCCGGAAACCGCTGCAACGGCGGCACTCGTGGCACGCTCGGCCCGGCCGGGTCGGGCCGGCCGGGTGCCGCCGCCGCCGTTTTCCGGTTGCTGCGACGCCTCAGGGCGCCGTCGCACAGGCTCAGCGCGGCAGCCAGCGGGCGACGAGGGCGGTGACGGCGTCGTCCCAGGTGTGGCCGCCGTCGTGGTGCTGCTCGTCGACGACGCAGCCGTGGCGCCGGCAACGCCTCGCCACCAGCTCGCCGTGGAAGGGGTCCACCACGGTGTCGTCGCGGCCGTGCACCACCAGTACCGCCGCCCCCTCCGGCACGACGGCGTCACCGGGGAGGAACCCGCTCACCACCGCGACCGCCATCGCGCCTGCGGACCCGTCGGTGGTCGCGCGCCGGGCGTCGCGGCCGCCGTGCTGGTGCGCGGCGGCCACGGCGAGCGCCATCGCCCCGCCCTGGGAGAACCCGACGAACGCGAGCGGTCCGTTCGTCGCCGTCGGGTCGTCGGGCGCGGCGGCGAGCACTCCGGCGATCGTCTCGCCGTCCGGTCCTTCCGCATCGTCGGGCCACCAGGCCCGGGCGTCGGTGCCGCCGGACGCAGCCACACGGTGCGGGCCCGCCGGGGTGACCACGATGGCGCCCGTCCGCTGCCGCAGCGCCTCGGCGATCGGCGCCATCGACGCCGGGCTGTCGCCGTGGCCGTGCAGCAAGACCACGCGGTACGCGGCCGGCGGGCGGTCGTCTGATCGTTCCATCGGGGCGCAGAGCGTTGCAGGTTGACGGGGTGGGCGTCGAACCGCTTTGATTGCGCCGTCACATCAGGAGTGGCCCGGATCGACGGGCCCGGCAACCTGGGACGGACACCCAAGGTGCCAGCCATCGCCCCGTGCGGTGGGATGCGGCCCGTCAGGGCAACCAAGTGTCCACGGCGTCGGAACGCCACGTGCTGTTGGCGTGGTGTCCCCGACCCCGGGATCCGTGGGCGCGACGGCCGTCGGTACTCGTTCCGTTCCTCGAAAGCGAGCACCCATGGTTTCGCCGGAGACCATCGCCATCACCGCCGGACGCAACGACACCGGAGGTTCCCTCGCGCCCGCCGTGTGGGCGAGCTCCACGTTCCAGATGACCTCGCTCGACGACGGTCGCCGCCAGGCCATGCGGCCGCGCACGACGCGCTTCTACGGGCGGCACGGCAACCCGTCGGTGCGGGCGTTCGAGGATGCGGTGGCCGCGTTGGAGGGCGCCGAGGCGGCGATGGCGTTCGCCTCGGGCATGGGGGCGATCTGTGCGGTGGTGCTCGGCCTGTGCAACAAGGGTGCGCACATCGTGGCGCAACAGCAGTGCTACGGCGGGACGACGCAGCTGCTGGCCGGCGTGTGTCCCCGTTTCGGCATCGAGGTGACCTTCGTGGACGCCGCGCAGCCCGGGGCCTTCGCCGCCGCGGTGCGCCCGGGGGAGACGATGCTGGTGCTGGCCGAGACACCGGCGAACCCGCGGCTGGATCTGGTCGATCTCGACGAGCTCGGCGCGTTGATCGGTCCGATAAAGGTGGTGGATTCCACGCTGGCCACGCCGCTCGGCCAGCAGCCGCTCGCCCACGGCATCGATCTCGTGGTGCACTCGGCCACCAAGGCGATGGCCGGGCACAACGACGCAGTGCTCGGTGTGGTGGCCGGCGCACGCGAGCTCATCGAGTGGCTGTGGGGCTTCGCCGTGCTCCAGGGCGCGACCGCGTCGCCCTACGACGCGACCAACGCACTGCGCGGCCTGCGCACCCTGGGCGTGCGGTTCCGGCAGCAGAGCGACACCGCGACCGCGTTGGCGCACGCGCTGGAGGGGCGCGACGGCGTGCTCGAGGTGCGCCACCCGTCGTTGGCGTCGCACCCCCGGGCGGATCTGGCCCGCACCCAGTTGCGCCATCCGGGCGGATTGCTCAGCTTCGAGCTCGCCGGTGGGGTCGAGGCGGGGACGGCGTTCATGAGCGCGGTGCAGCTGTGCCTGCCGGCGACGTCGTTCGGTGGGCCGGAGACGCTGGTGACCCATCCGGCGTCGACCACCCACGCCGGGCTCGGTCCGGAGGAGCTCGCCGTGTCGGGCATCGGCCCCGGCACCATCCGGCTGTCAGCGGGGCTCGAGGGCACCGAGGACGTGCTGGCGGACGTCCTCGCCGCCGTGGATGCCGCGCAGGCGGGAACGACCGCGTCGCCCGATCCGGCAGAAGGCGCCCTCGGCCGCTAATCTTGACTCAGTTAGTCGGGATTCGAGTGAGCGACATACGACGCGGTACAGGAGACGAAGAAGATGGCGATCCAGTTGGGCGACGAGGCACCGGACTTCACCGCAGACACCACCCAGGGCACGATCAACTTCCACGAGTGGCTGGGAGACAGCTGGGGCGTGTTGTTCTCGCACCCGAAGGACTTCACGCCGGTGTGCACCACCGAGCTCGGCATGGTGGCGAAGCTGAAGCCCGAGTTCGACAAGCGCAACGTGAAGGTGATCGGCCTGTCCGTCGACCCGGTGGAGTCGCACAACCGCTGGGAGGGCGACATCGCGGAGACCCAGGGCACCGCGGTGAACTTCCCGATGATCGGCGATGCCGACCGCACGGTCTCGGACCTGTACGGCATGATCCACCCCAACGCCAGCGACACGCTGACCGTGCGCTCGGTGTTCGTCATCGGCCCCGACAAGAAGGTGAAGCTCACCATCACCTACCCGGCGTCGACCGGGCGGAACTTCGACGAGGTCCTGCGCGTGATCGACTCGCTGCAGCTCACCGCCACCTACCCGGTGGCCACGCCGGTCAACTGGACCGACGGTGACGACGTCATCATCGGTGCCGCGGTGAGCGACGAGGACGCCAAGGCGAAGTTCCCCAACGGTTGGAAGGCGCCGAAGCCGTACCTGCGCATCGTGGCCCAGCCCGGGCGCTGAACGCGACCTGTCGAGCGCTGGGTCCGTCGTCGTTCCGTCCCGGAGCGATCGGGCGGGCCGGGCCGCGTCCGGCGGGCGTAGGGTGGCCGCCCATGGGGACGACACGCAGCATCGACACCGGCACCAGCTACCTCCTGGGCGAGATCGTGGACGGGGTGGCCACGCTCACCCTCAACCGCCCGGAGCGGCTCAACGCCCTGCATCCGGAGATCTTCGACGGGTTCGGGCGGGTGCTGCCCCACCTCGCCGTCGACGCCGAGGTGGGCGCGCTCGTCGTCACCGGCACCGGTCGGGCGTTCTGCGCCGGCGGTGACGTGGCGGCGCAGGCCGATCGAGCCGAGAGGGCGGCGTCGGGCGTGACGGTCACCTACGAGGCGGGCGTGGCGGACCTGCGCCGCCGCCAGAACATGGTGTCCGCCGCGCTGTACGAGTTCCCGAAGGTCACCATCGCCGCCCTGCCCGGCGCCGCGGCCGGCGCCGGCATGTCCATCGCCCTGGCGTGCGATCTGCGCATCGCAGCGGAGTCGGCGTTCCTGCTGAGCGCGTTCGCCAAGGTCGGCTTCTCCGGCGACTTCGGCGGCAGCTGGTTCCTGACCCAGCTCGTCGGTTCGGCCAAGGCGCGCGAGGTGTACCTGTGCAACGAGCGGGTGCCGGCCGCGGAGCTGCTGCGCCTCGGTCTGGTCAGCCGCGTGGTGCCCGACGCCGAGCTGCCCGCCGCCGCCCAGGCGTGGGCCGCCTCGTTCGCCTCGGGGCCGCGCATCGCCTACGGGTACATGAAGGAGAACCTCATCCGCGCCACCAAGGCCGATCTGCGCACCTGCCTCGACGGCGAAGCGGCGGCGATGACCGCCGCGGCGCGCACCGAGGACCATCGCGAGGCCGCGAAGGCGTTCGTCGAGAAGCGCAACCCCGTCTTCAAGGGCCGCTGAGCGCAGACGTTTTCGAAGCGCCGCCGCACGGGTCGTAGGGTGAGCCGTCGCCGGTCGGTCGAGGCCGGTGACGGGGGAAGGAGCGCAGCGCTGTGAGCATTCGGGGCAAGGCCGCCATCGTGGGGGCGTTCGAACATCCCCTGCGGGAGATCCCAGACCTCACCCTCCCGCAGGTGCACGCCGAGGTGGCGAGGGGAGCGCTGGCCGACGCCGGGCTGTCCTTCAGCGACGTCGACGCCTACTTCTGCGCCGGGGACGCACCCGGCTTCGGCGGCCTGTCGATGGCCGACTACCTCGGGCTGGACCTGAAGATCCTCGAGTCCACCGAGACCGGCGGGTCCAGCTACCTGTTCCACGCCGGCCACGCCGCCGCCCTCATCGCAGCGGGCAAGTGCTCGGTGGCGTTGATCACCATGGCCGGCAAGCCCCGCACCGGCGGCGCCGGGCCGGGCGGGTCCGGCGGCATCGGCGGTGCGCCGGAAGGGCCGTGGGAGAACTGGTGGGGCATCACCGTGCCCGGCGCCTACGCCCTCGCCGCCCAGCGTCACATGTACGAGTACGGCACGACCAGCGCCCAGTTGGCCGAGATCAAGGTGGCGGCGTCGCTGCACGCGCAGCACAACCCCAACGCCTTCCTGCCCGACCCGGTGACGGTGGAGGAGGTGCTCGACTCGCCGATGGTGGCCGATCCGCTGCACCGGCTCGACTGCTGCGTCATCACCGACGGCGGCGGGGCGATCGTGATGGTCAACGAGGAGATCGCCCGCAGCATCGGCAACGGCCGGGCGGTGAAGCTGCTCGGCCACGGTGAGGCGGTCAAGCACAGCGACCGCGGCCGGATCGACCTCACCTACACCCCGGCCCGCTGGTCCGGACCGCGGGCGTTCGAGGAGGCGGGGGTCACGCCGGCGGACATCGACTACGCGTCGATCTACGACAGCTTCACCATCACGGTGCTCGAGACGATCGAGGACCTCGGGTTCTGCGAGAAGGGCGAGGGCGGCCGCTTCGTCAGCGATGGTGGGCTCGTGGCCCCCCACGGCCGGCTGCCGTTCAACACCGACGGCGGCGGGTTGTGCAACAACCACCCCGGCAACCGAGGTGGCATGACCAAGATCCTCGAGGCGGTGCGCCAGGTCCGCGGCGAGGCGCACCCCGCGGTGCAGGTGCCGAACTGCCGGCTGGCGCTGGCCCATGGCACCGGTGGAAACCTCGCCACGCGCACCGGCGCGGCGACCCTCATTCTCGGTTCGGAGGACGCATGAGCAACCTGCCCGTACACGCCCCTCGGGTCAACGCCGAGACGAAACCGTTCTGGGACGGTACCGCCGAGGGCAAGCTGGTGCTGCCCCACTGCAACGCCTGCGGGTTCGTGATCTGGTACCCCCGTACCTTCTGCCCCCAGTGCCAGGCCACCGACGTGCGCTGGGAGGAGGCGTCGGGGCTCGGCACGATCTACAGCTTCTCGATCACCCGCAAGGGCCGCGGCGAGTTCCGCGAGGCCGGCACCTACGTGCTCGCCTACGTCGAGCTGGCCGAGGGTCCCCGGGTGATGACGAACATCGTGGACTGCGATCCGGATGCGCTGTCGGTCGGCCAGGCCGTGCGCGTCGTGTTCGATGACACCGGGCAGGGCAGCGCGCTCTACCGCTTCACGCCGGCGTGAGCGCCCGCTCCTAAGCTCCCCGCCATGGAACTGCGCGCCCAGCTCGAGGATCTCGCCCGTCGTCTCCACCTGCTCGACGACGACAGGGCGCGAGCGCTCCACGCCGACGTGCAGCGTTCGCTCGAGCAGGACGAGCACGACGACCTCGGCGACCGGCTGACCGAGTCGGCGGTCCACTTCGAGACCGCGCATCCCGAGCTCGCCGATCTGGTGCGGCGCGTGGCCGACGCACTGGCGGCGAGCGGCCTGTAGCCGGCTCGCGGTGCTCGGCGGTCGGCGGGCGTGGGCCGTGGTGGCCACGCTCGCCGTCACCGAGACGGTGTCGTGGGGCGTGCTGTTCTACGGGTTCAGCGTGTTCCTGCGTCCGATGTCGGAATCGCTCGGTTGGTCGCGTGGCTCGATGTCGGCCGCGTTCTCGGTGGCGCTGCTGGCGCAGGGCGCGGCCGCCATGGTGGTGGGCCGCTGGCTCGACCGCCACAGCCCTCGCCTGCTCATGACCGCGGGTTCGTGTCTGGCCACCGTCGGCGTGGTGCTGTGGTCCCGGGTGAGCGACTTCCGAGCGTTCGCGTTGTTGTGGGCTGCGCTCGGCGTGGTGATGGCAACGGTCCTCTACGAGCCGGCCTTCATCGTGGTGACGAAGTGGTTCACCGCGGCGGGCCGGCGCAAGGCGTTGACCGCGGTGACGTTGGTGGCCGGCTTCGCGTCGACGATCTTCCTCCCGTTGGAGAACGCGCTGATCGAAGCGTACGGATGGCGGCGGGCGCTGCTCGTGCTGGCCGTGGTGCTCGGCGTCGTCACGATCCCGTTGCACGCACTGGTGCTGCGCCCCCCACCGCAGCAGGCGGCGGTGCCCGCCCCGCGACCGTCGGCAGGGGAGCCGGTCGGCGCCGACCACGCCGTGCGGGACGTGCTGCGGGGCTCGACGTTCTGGTTCCTGGCAGCCGCGTTCGTGGCCAGTTCGTTCGTGACCTCCGGCCTCGCCGTGCACCAGGTGGCCATGTTGATCGACAGCGGGCACGACCCGGCGTTCGCCGCCGGTGCCACCGGGATCCTCGGGGCGATGCAGGTGCCGGGACGGTTGCTGTTCGCCCCGCTCGAGCGGTGGATGTCGCGGCGGGTGGTGACGGTGCTCGTGTTCGCTCTGCTCGCCGGCGGGGTGGCGTTGCTGTCGATGCGCACGACGGCGACCGCGGTGTGGATCTTCGTCGTCGTGTACGGCATGGGCCGGGGGATGAACACGCTGCTGCGAGCCACCCTCGTGGCGGACCTGTACGGGGCCACCCACTACGGGGCCATCAGCGGCGTGCTCAGCTCCTGCACCACGGTGGCGACGGCGGCGGGGCCGTTCGCGGTTGGGTTCATGTTCGACGCCACCGATTCCTACGGCACGCTGCTGTGGTGGCTGCTGGGTGTCGCGGTGGCGGCCACTGCGCTGGCTGCGCTGGTGGAACGCAGCGGCTACCGTCCGGCGGTATGACGGCACGCACGATCGACACCGGAACCGACCACCTCACCGCCGAGATCGGCGACGGGGTGGCCGTGCTGACCATGAACCGGCCCGACCGCCGCAACGCCATGTCGTCGGACATGCTCGCCGGTATGCAGGCCGCGCTGCAGGAATGCGCCACTGCGCCCGACGTGCGCTGTGTGGTGCTGACCGGCGCCGGCGGTGCCTTCTGCGCCGGGGGTGATGTCAAGGGCATGGCCGAGGGCTCGTCGCGGGGCGAGGGCACGACGGCGAGCTACGACGAGCGGGTGCACCAGCAGCGGCTCGACCAGCGGGCCACGTCGGGCGCGCTGTGGTCGATGCCCAAGCCGACGATCGCCGCGCTGCCGGGTGCGGCGGCCGGTGCGGGGCTGTCGCTGGCGTTGGCGTGCGACCTACGGGTGGCCGTGCGCGGCGCGGTGATGACGTCCGCCTTCGCCCGGGTCGGGTTCTCCGGCGACTACGGCGGGACGTGGTTCCTCACGCAGCTGGTCGGGCCGGCCAAGGCAAAGGAGCTGTACTACCTGTCGAGCCGCATCGACATGGTGGAGGCGGAGCGGCTCGGTCTGGTGAACGCGGTGTTCGATGCCGACGGCTTCGAGGCCGGCTGGCGGGCGATGGCGCAGCAGCTGGCGACGGGCCCGTCGATCGCGTACCGCTTCATGAAGGAGAACATCAACCGCGCCGCGCTCGGCGGGGACCTCATGGACTGCATGGACCTCGAGGTGACCCACCACCTCCACTGCGGGCAGACCGAGGACCACCTCAACGCGGCGCAGGCGTTCGTCGACAAGCGGGAGCCCACCTTCCAGGGCCGTTGAGCGCTTCGTGGTTGGACAACCACATCACGCGCGATTCATGGCCGGAGTCGGCCCGAAGGTGGTGCCTCCTCCGCCGGCTCGAGATGCTCCGGTGACGTAATGGGGCGCCGTCGTGTGGCGGCGTCGCCCCGCGCCGGCGCCGCGCCGCGCCGCCCCGCCCCGCCCCGCCCCGCCCCGCCCCGCCCCGGCGCTGCCGCGCGCGCCCGCTCGGACCTGCTGCGCCCGCCCGCTCGGCCCCGCCGGCAACCGCTCGGACCGGGCCGGCATTTCGTCACCGGAGCAACGTGATGCATCCCGATTCGAGTGGTCGGATGCGATCAAGTATCAGCAAAGATTGCCGGTCGGAGGTTGAACGACAGCGGAGAGCGGTCAGCTCAGGTGGGTGGTGGCCACGTCCTCGATGAACGCGGTGATCGCGTCGCCGTCGAGCGGAGCCGCGCGATCAGCGCCCGGTGCATGTCTCGGCAGCAGCACCAGTCGGTGCACGCCCAGTTCGGCGTACCGCTCGACGGCCGCTCGGTCGAGGCGTCCCGCCGGCGTGACGGTGATCTCCAGCTCCCCCAGCCCCGCCGGGCGCTCATGGCGCTCAGCGGCCGCTCGCAGCCCCGCGACGCACCCCGCCGTCTTCTCGACGTCCAGCGCGAAGCCGTACCACCCGTTCCCGTGCGTCACCGCCCGACGGAAGGCCGCCCCGGTGTGCCCGCCCATCACGATCGGCGGGGTCGGCTGCTGCACCGGCCGCGGATGGGCGTCGACGCCCGAGAACGACACGAACCGTCCCTCGTAGGCCGGCTTGTCCTGCGACCAGATCGCGGTCATCGCCTCGAGGTACTCGAGGGTCCGCGCCCCCCGCTCCTCCATGGGGATGCCGAGGGCGCGGAACTCCGGCTCCAGGTACCCGACCCCCACCCCGAAGATCAACCGGCCCTTCGACAACACGTCGAGCGACGCCAACTCCTTGGCGAGCACCAACGGATTGCGCTGGGGGAGGATGATGATGCCGGTGCCAAGCCTGATCGTGCTGGTCAGCGCAGCGGCGTAGGTCAGCGCGATCGCTCCGTCGAGCATCCGCCCCTGCGGCGGCACGGGGGACGGCGGCACCTGCGGATCGGGCAGGACCACGTGCTCGCCCGTCCACAGCGAATCGAACCCCGCCGCCTCCGCGGCCACCGCCACCTGGCCCAGCGCATCGGGGTGGCTGCACGCGTTGTTGTTGATGTTGAACAGGCCGAACTGCATGGTCATGACGGGGACCATAGCGGTGCACCGACATCGTGTGCCCCATGTCTCACCGACAGGAAATCGCTGGTCAGTAGGGTTGGTGGTGCGCGATCGTGGGTAGGACGCCTGGCGTGGTCCAGGGACGCGCGGTCAGGGAATGCTCGTCCCGTTTCCACCACTGCTGAGGTGGCGCCGCCTCCTTGCATCCGTCACGGTGACGAAAGCCGGTCCGGATGGGAACATGCAGGGCCTCGACGGCGTTGTCGACGAACACTACGGTTCTCGGTTCCCCCCACCACCGGGCCGCCTATCCCCCCGAAGAGTTAGATCGTGCCATCAACTGAACAGATGACGGAAGACCTGGTCCGGGTCTACCTGAACGAGATCGGCAGCTACCCGTTGCTGACCAAGGCCGATGAGGCAGATCTCGCGCGCTGCATCGAAGCAGGCCGCGAGGCCGCCGCAGAGCTGTCCACGCTGGGCGACATCCTCTCACCCGCCCGCAAGCGCACGCTCCGGCGTGCCGTGCGCGACGGCGAAGAGGCCCACCAGCGGTTCGTCACCTCGAACCTGCGGTTGGTCGTCTCCATCGCGAAGGCCTACCAGTCGTCAGGGATGCCCCTGTTGGACCTCATCCAAGAAGGAAACCTGGGCCTCATCCACGCGGTCGACAAGTTCGACTGGCGGAAGGGGTTCAAGTTCTCCACCTACGCAACCTGGTGGATCCGCCAGGCCATCCAACGTGGCGTCGTCGCCGGCAGCCGGCTCGTCCGGCTCCCCGCCCCCGTGCGGGACGACGCCCTCCGACTCCAGCGTGCCCGTCTCGAGCTCGAGGCTCGCTTCGGGCGTGAGCCCACCATCGAAGAGCTCGCCAAGGAAGCGCTCGTCACCGTCGAGCAGGTCTCCCTGCTGCGCCGGTACCTCAGCGAACCGTCCTCGCTCGACGAGCCGGTGGGCGACGGCGATGCCGTCCGCGGTGATCTCGTCGCCGACCAGCAGGCCGACAACCCGTCCGAGACGGCCATCGCCAACCTGGTGCCGGCCGAGCTCGACCGTCTGCTCTCCAGCCTCGATGAGCGGGAGCGGTTCGTGCTCCGCAAGCGCTACGGCTTCGATGGTCCGCCCGCCACCCAGGCCGACATCGGCGCCGAGCTCGGTCTGTCGGCCGATCGGATCCGTCAGATCGAGCGGCAGGCGCTGGCCAAGCTCCGTGGTCCGGAGCAGGCTGCGTTCGCCAGGGCCCTGCTCGACGCCGCCTGACAGCAGCGGTGCGCAGGGCCGCGGCGCAGCCCGACGGACCCGCGCACGCACCTGACAACGACGAAGCGGCGACCGGCTCAGCCGGTCGCCGCTTCCGCGTGATGGGTGACGGGTGACGGGTGCGACGTCAGCGCCGGGCCGACATGATCCGCAGCACGTACCAGAACATGGTCATGAGCGAGCCGAACAGCTGCACCGCGGCACCGACGTACGCCCACTCCGGGTAGCGCTTCATGATGTTCTGGGTCTGGTAGAGGATGGCCACACCGGCCAGCCCGACCATCGCCACCGAGAACCAGGTGCCGAGCACCGCGCCGAACAGCACCGAGCCGACGATCGCCAGCAGGGCCACCATCGAGCCCCACATGACCAGCGGGCGCAACACCGACAGGTCCTTGCTGGTGAAGATGCCGACGATGGTCAGCGCCGCGAACCCGGCCAGCGTGATGACCGCGGCGCCGGCCACCGTGCCGCTGCCGTCGGTGTTGAACACCCAGTAGAGGAACGGGGCGAAGATGACCGCCTCCGCCGCGGCGATGCCGAACAACCCCAGGTACTGCGCCTGCGGGTTGGCCAGGTTGTGCGCGGCCTGCGTGCCGATCCAGTTGACGACCATGAAGCCGCCCAGGATGAGCAGCCAGGTCATGCCGCCGCCGCTGGCCAGGAAGTCGTAGAGCGCCTCGGCGCCGCCGCCGAGGAACAGCGCGGTCTCCACGGCGAGGAACGCGCCGACGGCCAGGGCCAGGTGGGTGTACACCTTGATGAGGAACTGCGCCCGGACCTCTGCGGTCTGGCGGGCGACAGGGATGCTGGACACGTACGCCGGATCGGCCATCGCTTCCTCCGTGGGGGAGTGGATCGGCCTCCATTCTCGCACGGGCAACGAGCCAATGGGCTCCGTCGATCGGATCACTAGGTTGACCACCATGACCAGCAACAACGTCGCGGCCCGCCGCAGCGGCGGCGAGGCCGTCGCCGCCGCCCTCTCGGCGCTCGGCGTCACCCACGTCTTCGGCATCGTCAGCGTCCACAACCTGCCCATCTACGAGGCGCTGACCCGCACCGAGGGCATCACCGTGGTGCGCTGCCGCCACGAGCAGGGCGCCGCCCACGCCGCCGACGCCTTCGCCCGGACCTCCGGCCGGCTCGGCGTGGTGCTGACCTCCACCGGGCCCGGCGCGGTCAACGCCATGGCCGGCCTGTACGAGGCGCAGTTCGGCTCCTCGCCGCTGCTGATGATCACCGGGCAGATCGAGACCCGCTTCTACGGCAAGGGCAAGGGGTTCCTGCACGAGGCCGAGCGCCAGCTGGACATGCTGCGCACCGTCACCCGGCGGGCCGAGAGCGTGCGGCGCACCGAGGACATCGCCGCCCCCATCATCGCCGTCGCCACCGATCTGCTCACCGGACGACCGCAGCCGGGCGCGGTCGAGATCCCCATCGACCTGCAGTACCGGATGGCCGACGTCGTCGTCCCGCCCGTCGTGGCGCCGCTGCGGGCGATGGCCGAGCCCGCCGCCCTCGAACGCGCCGCAGCGCTGCTCAACGAGGCCGAGCGTCCGCTGATCTGGGCCGGCGGCGGCGTGATCAGCGCCGACGCCTCCGCCGAGCTGGAGCGGGTCGCCACCGCGCTGGGAGCGCCGGTCATCACCACCATCGAAGGCCGTGGCTCCCTGCCCGAGGACCACCCCCTGTGCCTGGGGCCCCGTGTCGAGCGGGTGGCGATGTCGCCCGTCATCGGCGAGGCCGACGTCGTGCTCGCCGTCGGCACCCGCTTCCAGAACTACGCCACCCGGGTGTGGCAGCTGCAGATCCCCGACCAGCTCATCCACATCGACGCGGACCCGGCCGTCATCGGCCGGAACTACCCGGCGGCGGTCCCCATCGTGGCCGACGCCCGAGCGGCGCTCGGTGCCCTCGCCCCGCTGCTGCGCGGTGGCGCCGTCGACGGTGGCTACGTCGATCGGGCCCGCAAGTCGGTGCAGGCCGACCTCGAGCAGTCCCGGGAGGAGACCGGCCCCGATCACTGGCAGATCTGGCAGACGATGCGCCGCCTGCTGCCGCCCGAGGCGCCGATCGTGCGCGACTCCACCGTGCCGGCCTACCTGTGGGGCAACCGGGTGCTGCCGGTGCTGCGGCCGCGCACCTCGGTGCGGCCCTCGTCGCTGGCGATCGGGCCGGGCGTGCCGCTGGCGGTGGGCGCTGCGCTCGGCAGCGGGGCACCTACGGTGCTGATCCAGGGCGACGGCGGCCTGATGCTCTCCCTCGGTGAGCTGGCCACGATGGCCGAGTACCGGCTGCCGGTCGTGGTGTGCGTCTTCAACGACGGTGGCTACGGGGTCCTTCGCCAGATCCAGGACGGGGTGATGGAACGCCGCTTCGGGGTGGACCTGCACACCCCCGACTTCGTGAAGGTGGCCGACGGGATGGGCATCGCCGCTGAACGGGTCGTCGGGGTGGGCCAGTTCGAACCGGCGTTCGCCCGAGCGGTCGAACGGGCCGGCCCCACTGTGCTCGACATCGACATGGCCGCCCTCGCACCGCTCAACTTCCCGTTGCCCGCGCACCAGCAGCGGCGGTCGTGATGGGGTTCTGGGAGCGGCTCAAGGCGGCCCTCGGGCGAGAGGCCGACGAGGCCAGGGACATCTACGCGGACGCCACCCGCCGGGCCGAGGCCGACCTCGACCGTCGCGAGCGGGAGCTGGCGGAGACCCCCCAGGAGAAGCTCGAGCGCATGGCGCGCGAGCTCGAGACCGCGCCGGACCCCCTCGACGAGGTCAGGGCCCGGCTGGACCGGATGCGCGCCGGCGACGAGCCGGAAGACCCCACCAGGGCGGACCCGGCCGGCTGAACGCAGCCGAGAACAGCGGGATCGCGGCTCGGACCTGCTAGAGAAAAGGGGGTGAAGGCGCTGGTGATCTACGAGTCGATGGGTGGCAACACCCGCAGGGCAGCGGAGCTGATCGGCGGAGCCGCCCAGTTCCTCGGCGCGGAGACCGAGGTCTGCTCGGTCACTGCGGTGGACCTGCACCAGCTCGCCCAGGCCGACCTCGTGTTCATGGGTTCGTGGACCGACGGGCTGTTCTTCGCCGGGCAGCGCCCGGGCCGGGTCGGCCGCTTCAAGAAGCTGCCCTGGCTCGACGGCAAGCACGTGAGCGTGTTCTGCACCTACGCGGTGAACCCCGGCAACACCGTCGGCGGGCTGGCCAAGGTGCTGGCCGGCAAGGGTGCGGTCATCGTCGGGGGCAAGGCGATCAAGCGCAACCAGATCGACAACGCGCACGTCGCCCCGTTCGTGGCCGACCAGTTCGAGGCCCTGGTTCAGGCGGCGGGCTGATCCCGGCGCCCTGCGCCCGGCGAGCCCTCCGGTCGCCCCGCCTTCCGGTCGTACATCGCCAGATCGGCGCGGTGCAGCACCTCGTCGGCTGACTCGCCGCCGTGTGCGAGGACCGCGCCGATGCTCACGCGCACCGGCGGTTCCCGCTCGGCGAGCAGCGCTTCGATGCGGTCGGCGAGACGGGCCAGTCCCTCGCCGCCCCCGCAGTCCGGGCACAGCAGGACGAACTCGTCGCCGCCGAGTCGCCCGGGCGTGTCCCCGGGGCGGCCGACGGCGGTGAGCGCAGCGGCCACGGCGCGCAGCACCTGGTCACCGAAGCGGTGACCGCGGGTGTCGTTGAACGCCTTGAAGTCGTCCACGTCGAGGAACAGCAGCCCCAGGGCCGCTCCGGTGCTGCTCGCATCGGCCAACGCGGCCTCGAGCGACTCGAAGATGCTGTGTCGGTTCCGCAGCCCGGTCAGCGCGTCGTAGGTGCCGCGGTACTGCGCCTGCTCCTCGGCGACACGGCGGGCCGTCACGTCCCGGCCGACGGACACGAAGCCCACCAGCCGACCGTCCTCGAACAGCGCCCGATCGCTCCACTGCAGCCAGCGCAGCTCGCCGTTGACGTAGGCGCTGGCGTGCTCGGTCAGTGCGCTCGGCGAGCTCGGGGTCAGCTCCGTCGCCAGCCGCTCGGTGTTGGCCCGCGCCGCCGGCCGAGCCGATTCGACGACGAAGTCGAGGTACGAGCGCCCGATCAGCTCATCGGGGCTGACGCCGAAGTAGTCCGCGTACGCCTTGTTCACGTACAGGATCGTGGTGTCGGTGCGATAGCGGCACACCAGGTCGGCGAGGTTGTCGATCAGCTCGCGGTACCAGCGGTCGTCCTCCCGCCTCCGGTGCTGCCGCTGATCCACGGCTCCGCATCGACGCGGCGCAGGGCGCGGATTGAGCGGATTCCCCCAGGTGGGGCGACGGGTTGCAGGTCAGTGACAGGCGCAGCCGCCACCGCAGCCGCCACCGCTCCATGCGGCGGGCGACGGCGCGGCGCCGCTGTCCGACGAGGACGATGCGCCCTTGCCGGCCGTGGCGAACACCGACAACACGCGGCGGGCGTCGTCGTGGCCGTCGGGGCAGGTCGCCGGGTCGGACGAGCGGCTCATCGGCCGCCGCTCGGTGAAGACGGTGTCGCAGGTCCGGCAGCGGAACTCGTACAAGGGCATGGCGCAAGCCTAGGCGGGATCGGTCTCGGCGGTAGCCTGCACCGCCGTGCCGACGCCCCACATCGCCGCTGAGCCGGGCGACATCGCCCCCGACGTCCTGTTGCCCGGAGACCCGTTGCGGGCCAAGTGGATCGCCGAGGAGTTCTTCGACGATCCCCGCCAGGTGACGGGGGTGCGCAACATGCTCGGGTTCACCGGCACGGTGGACGGCCGGCCGGTGTCGGTGATGGGTACCGGCATGGGCATGCCCTCGATGAGCATCTACGCCACCGAGCTCGTCACCCACTTCGGCTGTCGCCGCCTGATCCGGGTGGGCAGCTGCGGGGCGATCCAGCCGTCGGTGGAGCTGCACTCGGTGGTGGTGGCCGCCGGGGCCTGCACCGATTCGAACATCAACCGCCAGCGCTTCGACGGGTTCGATTTCGCCGCCATCGCCCACCACGCGCTGCTCGCCGCCGCGGTGGCGGCGGCTCGCTCGGCGGGGACGGCGGTGCACGTCGGCAACGTGCTGTCCTCGGATCTGTTCTATCCCCCGATCAACGGGCAGTCACCCCTCGAGCTCTACGCCGCCGCGGTGCGGATGGGTGTGCTGGCGGTTGAGATGGAAGCCGCCGCCCTCTACGGGGTGGCCGCGCAGCACGGAGCGCAGTCGCTGGCCCTGTGCACGGTGAGCGACCAGCTGGTGCACGAGCGGTTCCTGGCCCCACAGGACCGGGAGCGGTCGTTCCGGACGATGGTCGAGCTGGCACTGGCGACGCTGCGCGACGCGGGCGCAGACGCGTGAAGAAGGCACTGCACGAGGCGTACGCCGTCTGCCCGCCCGGGCTCGAGGCGCTGTGCGCCGCCGAGATCCGAGGCCTCGGCGCGCGGGCGGTCAAGGCCGAACGGGGCGGGGTGTCGTTCCGGTGCACGACGCGACAGCTGTACGCGACGAACCTGTGGTCTCGGTTGGCGACGCGGGTGGTGGTGCGGGCGGCGCAGTTCGAGGCGACGACGTTCGGCGGGCTCGAGGCCGCGGTGCGCAACGAGGTCGACCTGGACCGCTGGCTCGGCGGTCGGGCACCGCGCCTGCGAGTGTCCTCGACCCGGTCCGCGCTCTACCACACCGAGGCGATCGCCGAACGGCTCCGCGGGCTGTGGGGCGATCCGGGTGAGAACGTGGCGGAGGGCGGCGACCGACGGTCCTTCTTCGGCGAGCCCGACCGTGACGACGAGTCGGACCCGTCGCTGGGCGGGGCGCCGCTGGTGATCGTGCGGGTGGTGGCCAACCGGTTCACCGTGTCGGTCGACTGTTCGGGTGAGCCGCTCTACAAGCGCGGCTGGCGTCAGGAGGTGGCCAAGGCGCCGGTGCGCGAGAACCTGGCCGCGGCGCTGCTGATGGCGGTGGGCTGGCGGGCGGATCAGCCGCTGGTGGATCCGTTCTGCGGATCGGGGACGATCCCGATCGAGGCGGCGCTGCTGGCCCTGGGCCGGCCACCGGGGTTCCTGCGGGGCTTCGCGTTCTTCGAGTGGCCGATGTTCGAGCCGGGCACCTGGGCCAGCGTGATCGGCCAGGCGGCGGAGGCCGAGCGCGATCCGGAGGGGCTGCTCATCGTCGGTTCGGATCGCGATGCGGGAGCCGTCGAGGCCGCCACCGCCAACGCGGCCCGCGCCGAGGTGGCCGATGTCGTCACCTTCGAGGAACGCCCGGTCTCCTCGTTGCAGCCGCCGGACGGTTCGGGACGACCGGGGTGGGTGATCACCAACCCGCCGTACGGCACCCGCATCGAGCACGGCGGCGACCTGCGGAACCTCTACGCCCGCTTCGGGTCGGTGACCAGGGACCGGCTGCCGGGCTGGTCGGTGGCGATGCTGGTGGCCGACCGCCGCCTGGCCGCCCACAGCGGGCTGTCGTTGCACGAGGTCGTGAAGTTCTCGAACGGGGGCATCGACGTGGAGCTGCTGGCGACGCACGCCTGACGCGGTGTCGGTGTCGGTATCGGTATCGGTATCGGTGGGAGGTCAGCCGCCGAGCATCGCGGCTGCGGCGGCCGCGGCGAGGTCGGCCTTGGCGATCTTGCCCGTCGGCGTCATCGGCAGCGCCTCGACCACGGTCACGTCCATCACCGCCAGCTCGCGCCCCAGCGCCGCCGCAGCCCAGGCGCGCAGCTCGTCGCCGGTGACCGCTGCTCGCCCATCGCGCCCGCCACTGCGCTCGCCCGTCATCGGCAACACGAACGCCACCGGACGCTGGCCGAGCACCGCGTCGGCCACGCCCACCAGCGCCGCCATCTTCACCGCCGGGTGCGTCGCCAGCGCCTCCTCCACGTCACGGGGGAACCACGCCTCGCCGTCGACGACGATCCGTTCGGAGACCCGTCCCCGCAGGAACAGGAACCCGTCGCGGTCGAGGTAGCCCAGGTCACCCGAGTGCAACCAGCCGCCGGCGAGCGTCGCCGCGGTCCGCTCCGGGCGACCCCAGTAGCCGGTCATGAACCCGCCCCGCAGCACCATCTCCCCGACTCGCCCGGCGGCAGCAGCCGCCCGTCGTGGTCCATGATGCGCAGCTCCTTGTCGGGCAGCGCGGTGCCGATGGCGAGCAGGCGCTCGTCGCTCGGCAACGTCGGCGAACCCAGGGCGAAGAACCCGCCCAGCTCGCTCTGCCCGTAGCTCTCCACCAGCGGCAGCCCGAGCTCGTCACGCCAGTCCCGCTTCAGC
>JADLEF010000420.1 GCA_020846295.1 Acidimicrobiales bacterium | reverse complement strand
GCCCGGCCGTCATGGTCCCGGCCGATCCAAGCGCCGAGAGCGTGGCCTGCGCATCGAGCCGGCCGATCCGCGCGGCGGCGGCGGCAGCGCCGAACGTGCCCGCCGTCCCCGTGGTGTGCCAGTGCTCGTAGTGACTCGGCCCGAGCGCTTCGCCGACGCGGATCATGACCTCGTAGCCGATGGCAATCGCATCGAGCAGTTCCTCGCCCGTCGCACCGTCACGCTCGGCGACGGCGAGGGCCGCGGCGACGACCGGCGCGGCGGGGTGGGAGATCGACGCACGGTCGAGGTCGTCCATCTCCAGCACGTGCGAGGCGGCGGCGTTGGCGAGCGCGGCGAGCGGTGCGGAGGTGCGCGATCCGTCGGCGAGGACGGTCGCCTGCGGGTGCCCGCCCAGGCTGTCGATCACCTCGCGGATGATCGTCGGGGGCCGCAGTTCTCCGCCGGCAACCGCGGAGCCGAGCCAGTCGAGCAGGTAACGGCGCGTGGTGCCTCGGACATCCACCGGCACGCGGGCGTCGACGATGAACCGGGCGAGGTCGGCCGTGGGGGTCGCCGCCGTGTTGGTGATGCGGGAGGTCATGGTGCGCCTCGATCCGCCGCAGAAGGTGCGGTTCGGCGCGAGTATAGGCCGCGCCGGCAGGGGACGGCGGGTGCCTCGGACGTGACTACCAGGGCGGGAGCAGCCGCTGGATGAGTTCCGAGCGATCGATGTTCCCGACGTGGGTGATCCACTCATCCTGCAACTTGTAGAGCACCACGACCGCCCATACCGGGACGATGTGGCGCCGGTAGAACGCATGCCCGTCCGCCCGCCTGAAGAAAAGGATGGTGGCGTAGATCAGGAAGAGTGGTTCGAGGAAATTCGGGAAGAAGAAGAACATCATCTCGTCGCGGGTGACGAAGAAGAGCGCCTGTCCGATCGATCGGAACAGGAACAGTGCGACCACGATCCGGCGGATCGGCCAGCGCCATGCGGCGACGACCATGAAGACGTAGGTGACCCAATCCGCGGCCTTGTCGATCGTCTGATAGACGGGGTCGGAGAGCCCGAGCGGGATCAGGAGGTCGCCATCGACCGTGTCCAGGACGAAGTTCGCCCAGCCAGCCAGGAACGGGAACGGCACGAGGAGGATCGGCAGGCCGAACTTCAGCGCCACCAGGAGCACGATCAGGGCGGTGGAAACCATGTCGTCGGGCCTCGAGTCGGATCGCCGGGGCGGGTGCTGAGCGAATGGTAAGCGGCAGCCCGACGTCAGGGAGGATGATGGGCGCATGGCTCACGCTGTGACCTGGATCGGCCACGCCACCACCCTGATCGCACTCGACGGTGTCCGGCTGCTGACCGACCCGGTCCTCACGGACGGCTTCGCGCCGTTCGTGCGACGTCGGACGCCGAACGCGGTCCGCCTCGCTGCACTCCACCCGCTGGATGCCGTGCTGATCTCGCACGCGCATCAGGATCACCTGCACGTGCCGTCGCTCCGCCTGCTGCCGCGCACCACGCGGATCATCGTTCCCGCCGGGGTCGGCGCGTGGCTCCGGCGTCGAGGCTCCGGGTCCGTCGAGGAGGTCGAGGCGGGCGACTGCGTCACGGTCGGCACGCTACGGGTGCATGTCACGCCCGCAGCCCACCAGGGCTTCCGCGCTCCCTTCGGGCCGCGCGCTCCAGCCCTCGGCTACGTCGCTGAGGGGAGCGCGACCGTGTACTTCGCGGGCGATACCGATCTCTTTGACGGCATGCGGGAGATTCCGCGCCTCGCACCCGGCGGCATCGACCTGGCGCTGCTCCCCGTGGGCGGGTGGGGGCCGACGCTCCGAGGCGGCCACCTGGATCCGCTCGGTGCGGCGCAGGCCCTGCTCCTGCTGCAGCCGCGCGCGGCCATGCCCATCCACTGGGGCACGTTCTGGCCGGTGGGCCTGGGGCGTGTTCGTCGCGACCGCTTCGAGCAGCCCGGGGCGGCGTTCCGCGCGGCAGCAGCGCGGCTGGTACCCGAGGTGCAGGTGCACCTGCCGGGCCTCGGCGGCTCGGTCCCCATCGACTGATCTGGCGGCGTCCGCCGTGTAACGAGAGCGGGTGCTACTGTCCCTCGCGCCGGGGGGTCACCCACCAGTCGAGGGGTCCATGAGGTCGATCGCTCAGCGCCTGCCGTTCCACTACGGCTGGTTCTTGATGGGTGCGGGTGTCGTCTGCAACACGGTGTCCAACTTCGCCACCTTCTGGGCGGTGTCGCTGTGGATCCCCGCGATCGCGGACGACTTCGAGGTCGCGCGGACGCCGGTGGTGACCGCGTTCCTCACGGGCCAGGCCGCATCCGCCCTTGTAGGGCCGTTCGTCGGGCGCTTCATCGACCGGAATGGCGCACGGCGTCCGCTGTTGCTGGGCTCCGTGCTCTTTCCGGCCGCGCTGTTCCTCACGTCGCTCGCGACGAGCCTGCCGCTCCTCTATTTCGGGTGGATTCTCGTGGGCCTCGTGCGCGGCTTCACTCAACCCATCCCGTACAACTGGCTGATGACGCGCTGGTTCGATGGCCGGCTGCGCCAGTCCGCCCTGGGTGTCCTCACCGTCGGGTTCAGCCTCGGTGGGGCCACGCTGCTGCCGCTGCTCGATGTCGTGCAGCGCTCGACCAGCTGGTCGTTCACCATGCGGATCACCGCGGTCACGGTGCTGGTGCTGCAGGGGACGGCGGCGCTGCTGCTGGTGCGTGATCGCCCGTCCGACCTGGGGCTGCAGCCCAACGTGGGACACAGCGACCGGGGGCTCACCATGCTCCCGGCGGAGCAGACCTGGGGCTTCACGGCGGCCGCCGCAACTCGGACGCCCGCGTTCTGGCTGCTGGGTGTCGGACTGATGCTCTTCTTTATGGGGCAGGGCTCGGTGACAAACCTGGGCCTGGACTTCTTCCAGAGCCGTGGGGTGCAGGCCGGGGCGGCGGTCTTCGCGGCCGCATCGCTCATCCGGACGATCGCCCGCATCCCCCTCGGCGCCACGCTGTCGCGCTACCGGACGCCGTACCCCCTCGGCGTCGCCGTGGCGATCTCGCAGGGGATCGCGTTGGCCGCCCTGTTGATCAACACGGACACCTTCGGCATCGCCATCTTCGTCGTGCTCTGGGGGATCGGTGGTGCGTTCGGCCCCATGCTCGAGCCGCTGTTCATCCCGCGCGTGTTCGGTGTGCGGCACTTCGGTGCCGTCAGCGGGACGGTGGCGATGGTTGCATTCGTCGGCCAGCTCGTCGGGTCGATCGGTGGTGCGTTCCTCTTCGACCTGACGGGCTCGTACTCGATCCCCTACTGGCTGTTCACGCTGGGTTTTGGCGCCTCGGCAGTCCTGCTGCTCCTCGTCCGGTGGGCGGAGCGGCGGCCGTGCCATGTCGCGAAGGCGATCGCCCTCGGGCGGGACCCCGGGGTATAACGCGCGGGCGCGCACTCCGCCCGACGCCGCGACCTAGGCCCGCCGCACCGAGGCGAACGTGGCGATGTAGATGGCGTACGCGATCATCGCCGTGATCACGAACCCCGCAACGGTGGCCTGGGGGCCGTACTGCTGGATGAAGATGCCCATCGGCAGCGCGCCGAGCGGCTGGAGGCCGCTCACCACCTGCCATACCGACATCACCCGTCCGCGGAACTCGTTCCTCGAGGACACCTGGATCAGGGTGTTGTTCAGCGTGAACGCGATCGAGGAGAACACCCCGGCCGCTGCGAGCGCGAGCAGGGAGAGCATGTAGTTACTGGAGAGCGTGAAGCCCAGCACCATCACCATGTAGATCGAGAAGCACCCGAGCATCATCCGGCCCTTGCGCTTCAGGTCACCCATCAGCGTGAGCGCGGTGAGCCCGACCCGCGACCCCCACCCACCCATTGAGGAGAGCTGCCCGAACGCCTCCGGGCCGCGTCCCAG
>JADLEF010000419.1 GCA_020846295.1 Acidimicrobiales bacterium | reverse complement strand
CCGGGCCGAGCGAACCCGGGCCGAGCGAACCCGGGCCGAGCGCCGATTCCCGGGGCCGGGCCGGGCCGCTGGTGGTCTGCCTGGGCGACCTGGTGCAGGACGTGGTCGTCGCGCCGGTGGCCCGGCTGCGGCGCGGGACCGACACCGACGCGGTGGTCCTGCGCCGGCGGGGAGGCAGCGCCGCCAACGTGGCGGTCAACGTCGTGGCCGCCGGAGGACGGGCCCGGTTCGTGGGGGCGGTCGGCGACGACGCGCTCGGCCGGCAGCTGGTGGCCTCGCTGCGGGCCGACGGCGTCGACACCGCCGTCCAGCGGCGCGGCCGCACCGGTGCCGTCGTGGTGGTGCTCGACGCCGACGGGGAGCGCAGCTTCTACACCGACCGCGCCGCCTGCACCGAGCTCGACCGCCTGCCCGGCGGCGCGCTGCGAGGCGCGGACGCGCTGCACGTCCCGGCGTACTCCCTCGACGGCGGCGCGCTGGCCGTGCTCGCCGTGCGAGCGTTGCGCACCGCCGGCCGCGACGGCGTGTGCCGCAGCGTGGACGCCTCCTCGGTGGCGGTGCTGGAGCGGCTCGGGGTGGGCGCCCTCGACGAGCTCGACGCCGATGTGCTGTTCCTCAACCCCGACGAGGCGGCGTGGTTCGGGCTGCACCGGCCCCGGGCCGCCCTGGTCGTCTACAAGGGCGGGAAGGGCCCGACCGTGGTCGAGGCGGCCGACGGGGCGCGGGTCGAGGTCGCCCCCGAGCAGCCGGAGCCGTTCGCCGACACCACGGGCGCGGGCGATGCCTTCGCCGCCGGCTTCCTCGTCGCCCACCGCTCGGGCGCATCCGCTCGTGTGGCGGTGGCCACCGCACGTCGCCAAGCGCGGCGATGGCTCCGTAGCCTGAACGGCGATGCTCACCCTGCACCCTGAGGTCTCCGCCGCGCTCGCCGCGGGCCACGCCGTCGTCGCCCTCGAATCGACGGTCTTCTCCACGCTCGGTCTGCCCGCCCCGGCCAACGCCGAGGCCCTCGAGCGGTGCCTGGCGGCGGTGCGGCGCAATGGCGCGGTGCCGGCGCTGACCGCGGTGATCGACGGCCGGCCCTGCGTCGGCGTGGATCCGGCGGACCACGAGCGGATCCTCACCGGCACGGCCAAGGTCGCCGAGCGGGACCTGGGCGTGGCCGTCGGCCTCGGCTGGCCGGTGGGCTGCACCACGGTGTCGGCATCGGTGGCGTTGGCCCACGCCGCCGGGGTGTCGGTGTTCGCCACCGGCGGCATCGGCGGCGTCCACCGTGGCGCCGAGCACACCGGGGACGTCTCGGCCGACCTCGACGCGCTGGCCCGCCATCCGGTGGTGACGGTGAGCGCCGGGGCCAAGGCGTTCCTCGACCTGGCCCGGACGCTGGAGGACCTCGAGACGCGCAGCGTGCCCGTCCTCGGCTTCGGGACCGACGAGTTCCCGGCGTTCTACGCCCGGTCGTCGGGGCTGCGGGTGCCGCACCGGGTGGAGGACGCGGCGGCGGTGGCGGCGATCGCCCGGTCGCGCTGGGCGCTCGGTGGGGGCGGCCTGCTGGTGGCCAACCCGATCCCCCATGCCGACGAGTTGCCCGAGGAGGCCGCCGCGCTGGCCGGTGCGCTGGCCGATGCCGAGGCGGCCGGGGTGCGGGGCGCGGCGGTGACACCGTTCGTGCTGGGGCGCATCGCCGAGGCGACCGAGGGTCGCTCGGTGCCCGCCAACCTCGCGCTGGCCGAGCACAACGCAGCCGTGGCGGCAACGATCGCGGTCGAGCTCGCCCGCCTCCAGCCCGCCGGCTGACGGCGATTGCCGAGGACCATGCCGGTCGGTAGGTCGCGGCGGATCGCGCGCTGCGGTCCGGGCCGTCAACCGAGCGCAGCGCTGAGCCCGGCCGACAGGGCGGCGGCGACCAGCAGGGCCAGCACCAGCGGGCGGAACTTCTCCGGCGCCAGGTCCCGCCCGAGCCGCCGGCCCAGCGCGCCGCCGATGAGCAACGCCGGCGGGCCGACGGCGGCGTAGCCCAGCACCGTCAGGTCGTAGCGGCCCGTCGCAGCGAACAAGGTGTTGGCCACCACCGAGCTCACCGCGAACACGGCCGAGATGGTGCCGCGGAAGCGCTCCGGTTCGAGGCCTCGCGCTTGCAGGGCCAGCACCAGCGGCGGGCCGTTGGTGCTCACCGACGTGTTCAGCACCCCGCTGACGAACCCCGCCACGACCTCCGCCCGTGGGCCCACCCCCTCGAGGCGCCAACCTCGGGCCAGGATGGCGACGAACACCAGCACGGCCACCGCGATCAGCACCTTGAGCGCCCGGGCGTCCACCAGCACCAGGACGACCAGTCCGAGCGGCATGCCGGCCACCGCGCCCGCCAGCAGGGAGCGGGCCAGATCCCAGCGGACGTACCGGTAGGTACGGGCGAGCAGGTTGAACGAGGCCAGGGCGCCCACGATGGTGGACACCGCCACCGCATCCTTGGCGTCGATGACGAGGGTGAGCAGCGGCATCGAGAGCAGGGCGAACCCGAAGCCGGTGATCGACTGCACCATCGAGGCGATCAACAGCGCCGCCGCCAGACCGACGACGACAGCTGGG
>JADLEF010000418.1 GCA_020846295.1 Acidimicrobiales bacterium | reverse complement strand
GGTGACGGCGGCCTCGATGCCCTTCTTGAGGCTCATCGGGTTGGCGCCGGCGGCCACGTTGCGCAGACCTTCGCGCACCATCGCCCAGGCCAGCACGGTGGCCGTGGTGGTGCCGTCACCGGCGACATCGTCGGTCTTCTTGGCGACTTCCTTGACGAGCTCGGCGCCGATGCGCTCGTAGGGGTCGGCGAGGTCGATCTCCTTGGCGATCGACACACCATCGTTGGTGATGGTCGGCGCGCCCCACTTCTTGTCCAGGACGACGTTGCGGCCCTTCGGCCCGAGGGTGACCCGGACCGCGTCGGCCAGCTGGTTCATTCCGGCCTCGAGCGCACGCCGTGCCTGCTCGTCGAACGCGATGATCTTGGCCATGTGCTGGTGATCCTCTCTAGCTCTTCCTGCGGCGGTGCTGGCCGCCGGGGGACTCCCCGGCAACCCGGGGGCGGGTTCGGTGCGTTAGCACTCTCGTCCGTCGAGTGCTAAGTACAGCACCGCCCGAGGGGCCTTCGCAACCCTGGAGGGGCCGCGATGTCCGCTCGACCCCGCCGCCGCGGAGAACCCGGGGCGATCAGGAGCCGCTGTAGCGGTCGCACGCCCCCACGCCATTGAGGAACCCGTCCTGGTAGGCGCCGACCCGCTGGAAGCCGCTGCCGCGGTCGCTCTTGCCCTGTTCGACCATGTCCGGCGCATCGCCGAGCGCGAGCAGCGCCAGGATCGCCTCGTCGAGGTCGCCCGGCGACAGCGACAGCTCCCCGGTCGCCCGGTTCTGCAGGAACAGGCTCGCCGCCCACGTCCCGGTCAGGCAGTCGCCCGCCAGGCTCAGCCCGAGCGGCGTGCCCGGCACGGCCAACCGCGACTGCACCGCCACGGAGTACTGCGTCCCGATGACGGTGGCCACCGCGAAGTCCCCGCCCTGCTCGTAGAGCGCCGGCGCCAGGTACTCGTCGTCCCAGGCGACGAAATCCTCGTCCTCGCAGTAGAAGGCGGCGCCGACGAGCTCGTCGGCCGCGGCGCGGTCGCCGCCGCAGGACGGCGCGTCGCGGTCGGGGTTGAAGGGGATCGCGGTGTCGACCGGGTCCCAGGTCAGCCCCGATTCGGTGAACACCTGCGTCCAGTAGTCCTCGAGGTCGACCACCGACAGATCGACGATCTGGTCGTAGGGCAGGTTCCCGTTGTTGGCGAGCTCGTCCTCGGTGGTGAACGGCAGCTGCACCAGACGGGCGGCGACGGTGTCGTCGGTGTAGTCGGCGCAGGAGCGGGCCCCGTTGTCGAAGCCGTCCTTCAGCGCGCCGACCCGGTCGAACGCGGAGCCGTGGGCGTTGGGGTCGCTGGCGGCGACGCCGGGGGTGTCGCGCAGCAGCAGCATGCCGGCCAGCGCCGAGTCGAGCTCCTTGGGGCCGACGGTGAACGCCTTGGAGTCACCGTCGATCACCGAGCGCACCCAGGCGCCGGCGAAGCAGTCGGCCTGCTGCTCGAGGGTGACGGTGCGACCCTCGAACCCGACCCGGAACTGCACGGCGTGGCCCATCTCGTGGGCCATGACGATGCCCAGGGTGAGCTCGCCGAACTCCTTGCGCAACGGCGCCATCAGGTTGGGCTGGTCCCAGGCGATGAGATCGGAGTCCGGGCAGTAGAACGCGTTCTGGGCGATGTCGTCGTAGCTGAAGATGCCCGGGCAGTCGGGCAGCTCGGTGCGCGGCCCGTAGGAGTGGTAGCCGCCGGCGAGCGGCTCGTACTCGCCGCCGTAGAGCGGCGGGTACGTCTCGTTCCAGAAGCCCTCGACGTCGCGCAGGGCGGCCTCGATCACCTCGTCGTCGCTGCGCTTGGTGACCGTGCGGTCCTTCCGCTTGCGGGTGGTGTCCGTCGAACGCTCCACCGTGGTCGTGGAGCGACCGTCGCGACCGGTGGCGACATCGTCGTCGGAGGAGCCCTGCCGGGACAGCAGCACGCCGCCGACGACCGCCACCAGGGCGAGGACCGCAACCACGCCGATGATCAACGGGGCCTTGGAGCCCTTCTTCGGCGGCGGGGCACCGAACTGCTGCGGCCCGCCGAACTGCGGGGGCCCACCGGGCGAGCCGTAGGGCCCGCCGTAGCCGGGCGGCTGACCACCGAACCCGCCGCCGCCCACGTTCGGCGGCTGGCCGGGACCGGGGTACCCGTAACCGGGCGGCGCCTGGGGTGGCCCCGACGGCCAACCCGGCTGTGGCTGGCCGTACGGACCGGGACCCGGCTGGCCCGGCTGGCCGTGCGGACCGGGACCGGGCTGCGCCGGCCCGGCAGGTGGGGCGGGCACCGGCTGCTGGGGCCACTGGTTGGGCGCGGCCGGGGTGGGCGCGCTCCAGCCCGGAGTGGGCACGGCAGTCGGCGGCTCGGGGGCGGTGGGTGGTTGCGAGGACCACCCGGGCACGCCGGCGCCCGGCATCGTCGGTTCGAACGGATCCGCTCCGTCGCTCACGGCGTCTCCTTCCCGGCGCACGGCCGCGGGCCAACTCTATCGATGTCGTTCCGATACGGACGGCGCCGCCCGGCGGTTCGCACCGCGCCGCACCGCGCCGCACCCCATCCGTGTTCGAGGCTCGACGGGTTCGAGGCTCGACGGGTTCGAACAGGTTCGACGTCGTCGAACCCGCATCGGTTCGCCACGACCGCCCCCAGCTCCCGCTCTGCGGTGCGGCCCGATGGCGCAGCGGTCACGCGGCCCGGCGCGCCTCGTGGGCCTCGACGAAGGCGAGGAACTCGTCGAACGGCAATGGCTTGGCGTAGAGGAAGCCCTGGGCGGACGGGCAGTCCATCGTTCGCAGCACCGCGGCCTGGGCCTCGGACTCGACGCCTTCGGCCACCAGGCGCAGGTTCAGCGCCGAGGCCAACCCGGCCACCGCCTGGACCAGGGCCCGGTCGGTGGCGGAGGCGGTGATCCCATCCACGAAGGAGCGGTCGATCTTCACGCAGCCGACCGGGAGCTGCTGCAGGTGGGCGAGCGCCGAGTACCCGGTACCGAAGTCGTCGAGGGCCAGCGTGAGGCCCTGGTCGCGCAGGCGGTGCAGGACCACCAGTGAGGCTTCGGGGTCGGCCAGCACGGCGGTCTCGGTGATCTCGAGGGTGACCCGGGAGGCGTCGATGCCCGACGCCGCGATCATGGCGGCCACGTCATCGGGGAAGCGGAGGTCGATGAGCTGGCGGGCCGAGATGTTGACCGCCACGCTCAGCCCCTCGAGCCCGGCGAAGTCCCGCAGGGCCCGCGACAGCACGAAGGCGGTCATCGGCGCGATGAGCCCGGTCTCCTCGGCGGTGGGCACGAACAGGGCGGGCGGGATCAGGCCCCGCTCCGGGTGGCGCCATCGGACCAACGCCTCCGCGCCCTGCACGGCACCCGTGCCCAGCGCGATGACCGGTTGGTAGAAGACCTCGAGCTCGCCGCCGTCGATGGCGCGGCGCAGCGCGGCCTCGGTGCTCATCCGGTCCGCAGCGCGGGCCCGCAGCTCCTCCTGGAACACCTCGACCCGGCCCCGACCGCGCTCCTTGGCCCGATACATGGCCAGGTCGGCCTCGGCCAGCAGGTCGTTGGCCGAGCGCAGCTCGCCGGGGGCGACGGTGACCACCCCGATGCTGGCGGCGACGAGGTGCTCGATGCCGGCGACGTGCACCGGTTCGAGCAGCAGCTCGTGGACCCGGGCGGCGATGCTGAGCGCCTCCTCCGCCTCGGCCAGACCCTCGGCGACGACGACGAACTCGTCGCCGCCGACCCGTGCGACGGTCTCGGTGCTGCGCACCGAGCCGGCCAGCCGGGCCGCCACCGCGGCGAGCACCTCATCGCCGGCGTCGTGGCCGAGGCTGTCGTTGAGCACCTTGAAGTGGTCGAGATCGATGAACAGCACCGCCACGATCTCTTGCGAACGGCGGCTGCGGGCCATGGCCTGGGCCACCCGATCGCACAGCAGCGAGCGGTTGGGCAGCCCGGTCAGCGGGTCGTGCAGGGCGAGGCGGGCGAGGCGTTCCTCGGTACGGCGACGATCGCTCACGTCGGTCATCACGCCCGACGCCCCGGTGAAGCGGCCGTCGGGATCGCGCTGGGCGGTGACCCGCATGTCGAGCCAACCGCTCTCGCCTCCGATGACGGCGGGCAGTTCGAAGGACGCCTGGTCGGCCTCGCCGTCGACGAGCCGGCCGAGCTCCTCGGCGATGGCGGCATGGGCGGCCGGGATGCCCAGCTCGTCGGCGCGGTGGCCGAGGGCGACGTGCGCCGGGACGCCCATCACCCGCTCCCAGGCGGCGCTGAGGAACCGGAAGCGGAGGTTGGCGTCGAGCTCGAACACGATCTCGGCCAGCGAGTCGAGCACCGCCCGGTAGCGCTCGTCGGCCGCTTCCCACAGCTGCTGCGATTCGTTGTCGCGACCGGCCGACAGGCCGCCCCCGCCGGCCGATCCCGAACCGGCAGGGCCACCGAGCCAGCCACCGTCCCCCGTGACTGCGTCAGATCCGATCACGCTCCGGGGGATCGTCGTGCCCGGGCCGCCGCTTGATCACCCCGGGTGAGGAACGCTCAGCCGGTCTTCCGCTCGTCGAGCACGGGGGTGAGCACGTCGAACCACACCTTGGCGATGCGGTTGGCCCCGCTGGCGGAGGGGTGCAGGTTGTCCCCCGACTCGCTCAGCACGTCCTCCGAGGTCCACGACGTCTCGAAGGTCTCGAACATGGGGGCGTAGAGGACCTGCGGGTCGCTGCCATCGCCGAGGGCCTTGGCCGAGGCGGTCAGCTGCTCGAACGCCGGGAGGCTGTCGAGCGCCGGGTCGACCAGGAACGAGGTGGGCGGGTAGGACGCCACGATCACGGTGGCGTCGGGCGCCAGCTCGCGGATCCGGCCCACCAGCGCGGTCAGCTTGTCGCCCGCCTCGAGCGGCACCCCGTCGCGCAGGAGCCCGGCGGCGGCGTTCTCCTCGGGGAGCAGGTCGTTGACCCCGATCATCAGCAGCACCACGTCGGGGGCGGCGCTCGCCAGCCAGTCCTCCAGGCCGGCATCGATGTTGGCCGGACCGCAGCCGGTGCACAGCGTCGAGTTGTCCGGCCCGATGGTGAAGCCGCCGTGGCCCTCGTGGTCGGGGTCCTCCCCGGCGATGGCCGGCGTCTGGCGCGAGCCGACGAAGTCCACGCTGTAGCCGGCCTCGGTCAGCATGGTGTGCAGGTAACCCCGGTAGCTCTGCGGGCTGGTGGTGGGTCGGGCCGGGTCGCCACCCTCGGTCAGCGAGTCCCCGAGGGGCATGACCTTGATGGGCTCGGCCGCGGCACCGGCGACGGTGAGCTGGGTGATGCCGACCGCCGTCGCCGGGGTGGTGGCATCGCCGCCGCCGCCGCAGGCGACGAGGGAGACGGCGGCGAGCGCGGCCGCGACGGCGGCACAGCAGCGCCGCCGGGCGACGCGGGAACGGATGGCCATGGTCCTCCTGGCTTGTACGGGTTCGAGGCTAGCGAGCGGATCCGGCACCCTCATGGCGCCGGAGCGGGATGCTCGTGTCAGTCGGCGGTCAGCTTCGTGACCACCGGGCGGGGTCGACACCGGTCGCAGCGCGGGCCGCTGGTACGTTCCGGCCCATGTCCGCCGCTGCACCGTCCGCCGATCTGTTGGTTCGCGATGCCGAGCTCGTCGCCACGCTGGACGACCAGCGCCGCGAGCTCGCGGGCGGATGGGTGGCGGTGACCGACGGCTTCGTGACCGCGGCCGGCGCCGCCCACGAACCGCCTCCGCCGGCCGCCCGCACCATCTCCGCCGCCGGGTGCCTGGTGACGCCCGGGCTCATCAACACGCACCACCACATCTATCAGAACCTGACGCGCGCCCATCGCCCGGCCACCAATGCGTCCCTCTTCGGCTGGCTCACCACGCTGTACCCGCTGTGGAGCCGGCTCGACGAGGAAGCCGCCTTCGTGTCGGCGTGGATCGGCCTGGCCGAGCTGGCGCTGGGCGGCTGCACCACCTCGACCGATCACCTCTACGTGCACCCCCGCGGCGGGGGTGACCTCATCTCGGCCGAGATCACCGCCGCCCGGGAGCTCGGCGTGCGCTTCCACCCGACCCGTGGCTCGATGTCGCTGTCGGAGAAGGACGGCGGTCTGCCTCCCGATTCGGTGGTGCAGGACGACGACGAGATCCTCGCCGACTCCGAGCGGCTCGTCGGCCTCCACCACGACCCGAACCCGGGGGCGATGGTGCGCATCGCGCTCGCCCCGTGCAGCCCGTTCTCGGTCACCGCCGAGCTCATGGCCCGCACCGCGGAGCTGGCCGAGCGCCTCGACGTGCGCCTGCACACCCATCTCGCCGAGGACCCCGACGAGGACACCTACGCCGCCGAGCACCTCGGCAAGCGCACCATCGAGCACTTCTTCGACGTGGGGTGGGGCACCGACCGCACCTGGGTGGCGCACTGCATCTACCCGAACCCGGCCGAGATCGACCGCCTCGGGGCGGCGGGCGTGGGGGTGGCGCACTGCCCGAGCTCGAACATGATGATCGGCGGCGGCGGTATCGCCCCCGTGAAGCAGTTCCGGGCGGCAGGCGTGCCGGTCGGCCTCGGTTGCGACGGCTCCGCCTCGACGGACTCGGCCAGCCTGTGGATGGAGGCCCGCAACTGCCTGCTGCTGGGCCGGATGAAGGAGGGCCCCGCCGCGTGGTCGGCCCGCGACGCGCTCGAGGTGGCCACCCTCGGCGGGGCGGCCTGCCTGGGCCGCACCGGGGAGTTGGGCACGCTGGCCGTCGGTGCCGTGGGCGACCTCGTGGCGTGGCCGTTGGAGGGCGTCGCCTTCGCCGGTGCGATCACCGACCCCATCGAGGCGTGGCTGCGGTGTGGGCCGGTGACGGCGCGCCACACCGTCATCGCCGGGCGCACGGTGGTGGAGAACGGGCTGCTGGTCAGCCCGCGGGTGGAGGAGCTGATCGGCTGGCACCGCCGCGTCGCAGCGCGCATCCAGGCTCCGCTCTCCTGAGCGCGGCGGCCCCGTCACGGCGGGGAACCGTCCGGCAACGGCCGGTCGGGTCGTTGCGACCCGGCCGGCCCGGCCGCTCCCCGGCGGCGGTGAGGTCGCCGGCCCGCTCAGACGGTGTACGGGGCGAAGGCGGGGGGACGCTTCTCGAGGAAGCTGCTGACGCCCTCCTTGAAGTCGCCGCGCTTGAGCGACGCCCGCATCTCCGAGTCCGACAGCGCGTTGCTGGCGGCGAGATCGTTCTGCACGCTGTGCCACACCTGCTGCTTGATGACCGCCATCGAGGTGGGCGACACGTTCTGGGCCAGGTCCGCGGCGTAGGCGCGGGCGCGAGCCATCAGCTCCTCGGCCGGGTCCACCCAGTTGACGAAGCCGAGCTCGAGGGCCTCCTCGGCCAGGAAGACCCGGGCCGACATGAGCAGATCCAGCGCCTTGGACGGGCCGACCAGCTTGGGCAACACGAACCCGAGCCCGTGCTCGGCGATGAGACCCCGCCGGCTGAACGCGGTGGTGAACTTGGCCCCCGCGGCGGCGAAGCGCACGTCGGCCATGGACGCCTGCACCAGGCCGAGGCCGGCGCAGGAGCCGTTGATCACGGCGATGACCGGCTTGGGGACACCGAGCGTGTACGTCTGGTGCTCGTCGCGGCGGGGGCCGCGGTCCTCGAACTCACCGGCCCGGGAGCCGATGCCCTGGAGCACATCCATGTCCGCACCGGAGCAGAAGCCGCGCCCGGCTCCCGTGACGATGATGACCTTGACCGCGGCATCGGCCACCGCCTGGTCCAGGTAGGTCCAGTACAGGTGGCCGATGTCGCCGTTCCAGGCGTTGAGGCGCTCGGGACGGTTCAGCGTGATGGTGGCGATCTGGTCGGCCACCTCGTAGAGCACGGCGTCTGACATGTCCGGTTCCCCCTGTGTGGTGCACGCCTCGCGGCGGTCCGGTGACCGGCGACGGCGGATGGGGCGACACTAACGGTCGCCCCGCCGCCGCCGCATGCCCGACGTCACCCCCGTGCCGCCGTCGGGCCCCGCCGGCTGCCGTTCAGGCGGCGTCGCTCGATTCGCTCATCTGGGTCAACGCCTCGGCCACCCGCCGGTAGCGGTCTGCCCGCTCGTCGTCCTCGAGTGCCTCGGCGGCCTGGGCCGCGAGCAGCAGCGCGTCCTTGTTGTCCGGCTCGTGCAGGAGCAGCCACTGGGCATGGCCCAGGGCCCGATCGCTGAGACCGCCTGACAGCAGCAACGCGATGAGATGCAGGTGGAGCTTTCGATTCTCGGGCGCCGCTTCGACGGCTTCTTCCAATCCCGACAGCAGCTCTGGGTCGAGCACAGTCACCTCCCTGGTGGCTCGCCCATTCTGGGGACGGGTCCTCGGGGTGGTCAGTGGGGACATGGCCCTAAGGGTCCAACGCCCGCCGCGGACCGGCGCGCCGGGCCGCGCGGCGAGCACACCTCGCCCTCTATCATTTTCCGCGCTCATGCCACCACTATTGGTGACAATCACCTAGGCTGGGGTCGTGCGAGCGCCCGGGGGAACCGGTTTCCGACGATTGATCGGGGTCAGTGCCGCCATGGCGGTGTTGCTCCTGGTCGCGGTGTCGTTCACCGCGACCGAGCTCTCGCAGCGACAGGAGCTGATCGCACGGCACGGCGTCGCCTCCGAGCTGGCCACCGAGGCGACCGACCTGCGGGTCGAGGCCAACAACCTCTTCAGCTGGCAGATGGTCGCCGCGTTGGCGATGTTGGGCCCCGAGCAGCGGATGATCGACCCCACCGGCGAGGCCCACGAGCACTTCAGCGAGAGCCTCACCACCATCGTCGTCTCGCTGGCGGCGATGGAGCCCGCCGCCGAGGACGAGGCCGAGCGCGAGCTCCTCCGGGAGGCCCGTCTCGGCTTCGAGGAGCTCGGCCGGCTCGACGAGGTGGCGATGGCGGACTACCGCAGTGGTGAGCCGGCCCGGCGCGCTCATGCCATGCAGGTGACCGCCTCCGAGATCGCGCAGTTCCAGCGCGCCTCCCAGGCCCTCGGCCAGCTGGCCGAGGCCTACCGGGATCGGGCCGATCGGGTGGCCCGGGAGAGCGACGAGATCGCTCGACGCACCGACCTGCTCCTGGTCGCGCTGACGACGGCGATGATCACCGCGCTGAGCGGCCTCGCGCTGTGGGTGTGGCGGGGCGACCGCCGCCGCAACGAGGACCTCAAGGTCCTCGAGCAGGAAGCGAACCTGGACCCCCTCACCGGCGTGGGCAACCGCCGGCGGTGGGACCGCTGCCTGGCCGAGGCGATGCAGGACTGCGCGGCCACCGGCGAGGCCCTCTCGGTGATCATGGTGGACCTAGACCACTTCAAGCGCTTCAACGACACGTACGGGCACCCCGCGGGCGATCGCCACCTGCAAGCCGTCGCGCGCCTGCTCGTCGGCGCCACCCGCCGCCACGACCTCGTCGCCCGCCTCGGGGGCGAGGAGTTCGCCGTGCTGCTCATCGGCAGCGAGGCCGACGACGCCAGCAGGGTGGTGGACCGGGTGCAGCCCCGCATCCCCGACGGCCAGACCATGTCGGCGGGCGTGGCCCAATGGAACGGCGAGGAGTCCGGCGCCGACCTCATCGCCCGGGCGGACCTGGCGCTCTACCGAGCCAAGGCGGCGGGCCGGAACCGCCTCGCCCTCGCCAGCTGAGCGCGGCATCGGCGGGCGGAGGGGCTGCCGGGTAGCGTCGCGCCGCGTGTTCACCAACGTGCCCGACCGCGATGACGACCGGGCGGTGCTGTTGCGCATCGAACGCCCGGCGGACACCGACGGGGAGCTGTTGAGCGCGCTGCTGTTCGACCTCGGCGCCACCGGCATCGAGGAGCGCGGCGCCCCACCCGAGGCGCAGGTGCTGCTGGCCGGCTTCCCGAACCGCCTGATGGCCGCCGAGGCGCTGACCCGGCTGCCGGCCGAGTGCCGGCCGCGCGCCCTGGTCGACATCCCCGACGACACCTGGTTCGACGGTTGGCGCGCCTACGCCCGGGCGCAACGGGCGGGACGCCACCTGATCGTGCACCCGCCATGGGTGGCCCTCGACCTCGAGCTGCAACCCGGCGACCTGGTGCTGCAGGTGGACCCGGGCCGATCGTTCGGCAGCGGCGCCCACCCCACCACCCGGCTGGTGCTGGCCGAGCTCGAACGCCTGGTCGGACCCGGCAGCAGCGTGCTGGACCTCGGCTGCGGCAGCGGCGTGC
>JADLEF010000417.1 GCA_020846295.1 Acidimicrobiales bacterium | reverse complement strand
TCGGCGCGAGCCGACTGGCGGCGGTGGTGCTCGCGGACCACCGCCATCGTGTCGGGGTCGAGGTTGACCCGGTAGGGGCGGTTGGTCTTGGTGCCCTTGACGGCGAGGCCGTCGAGCCCGTCGACCACCGCTCGGCAGAACAGCACGGACCCGGTGTCGAGGTTGATGTCGCCCCACTGCAGGCCACACATCTGCGAGCGCCGGGCGCCGGTGGTGACCGCGATCGAGAGGTAGGCATAGAGGTCGTGCTGGCGTTCGGCGATGTCGTTGAGCAGGCGGGCGACGTCTTCGGCCTCGGGTGGTATGACCACGGCGGGTAGCACCTTGGGTGGTGTGGCGGCACGGGCGGGGTTCACCGCCAGCCAACCCCACTTGACCGCTTGTTCGAGGGCGGCGTGCAGGACGACGTGGATGCGGCGGATGGTGGAGGGCGACAGCGTCGCTGAGCGGCGGCCGGGGAGCTTGCGCAACGCGGCGTAGAAGCTGTCGAGGTCGGCGGCTCGCAGCTTGCGCAGCGGGATGTCCCCCAGTCGCGGCGTGAGGTGGTTGTTGATGATGGAGCGGTGGGAGACCGCGGTCTTGGGTGACCAGTCGGGCGATGCGACCTCGAACCATCGCTCGAGCAGGAAGCTGAAGCTGGCATCCGTTCCGGCCATGCCATGGTCAACCTCGGTCACCATGGCAGCCAGGGCGCGCTGGGCTTCGCGCTTGCCCCCTCGGACGGTCTTGCTGACCCATCGCTTGTTGCCGGTGACGGGGTCGTAGCCGGCGAAGACCCGAAGTTGCCACGAATCGCCGCGCTGACGCATGGAGCCCTGCATGGGCGCCGATGGTAACGATGTTCCGTCGAATCGCAAGGCGGGGTTTGCGGATGGACAACGGATGGACAAGCGCTACCAAAACGAAGAAGAGGCCCTCCGGAGAGGGCCTCTGACCAGGTCTTTTGTGGAGCGGATGACGCGACTCGAACGCGCGACCCTCACCTTGGCAAGGTGATGCTCTACCAACTGAGCTACATCCGCAGGGGAGATCACTTTAGCAGGCACGCACCGGCGCCCCGCAAACGCGATCGGCTCGATCGCGATCAGCCCCGCTGATCCTCCGGACGGAGGTCGACGCGGAGCACCAGGATCCCGTCCTCGATGCTGCCGACGGCATCGCCGATGATGGCGAAGTCCTGGAAGTCGGTCTGCGCCTGCTTGATGAAGAACTGCCGCTCCTCCCCCGCCACGGGGGGCAAGGGGCGCTTGCGGACCGCCTCGGCACGGTCACGGAACCGCTGCAGCATTGCGTCGAGATCCAGGCTTGCCATGGGCCAGACCCTAGTTGGCGATCACCCGTCGACCGGAGCGGCGCATCGGCCTCGCCACCGGCCACCGGACTACTCCCCCGGTTCGCGCTCAGCAGGGGGTCGGATGGCCCGCATGCCCGTCGGCAGCGTGTCCGGGTCGCGCACGACGGGCGAACCGGGCACCGGGACGTCGGGGGGCTCGATGGCCTGACCGTCCTCCCAGACCGCCACCACCTCGCTGTCGGCGTCGTCGCGCAGCTGCCGGTGGCTCATGATCGCCCGGGACCTCGCATAACCCCGTCGAGGGTTCGTGAACCACCAGTAACGCCACGTGAGCGTCCCGATGAGGAGGCCCACCACGCACAACAGGCCGACCACCAACCACACCACGCGCTGCTCCCTGCTGCTGCCCGACCCGGTGTCGGGAGCCGTCGTCGACGTCGGCGCGACCACCGACGATTGCGGGCCGCGGGTCGTCCCGGTGGTCGTGGTGGTGGCGGCCCGCCGCGTCGAGGTCGTCGTCTCCTCCTCGACCGGCACCTCGTCGGTGCTCGGAGGCGCCGTCGGTTCCTGCTCCTCTTCGACCGGCTCCGCCTCCGTCGTCGTGGTCACCGGTTCGGTGGTGGAAGGCGGGGGCTCCGTGCTCGACGTGCTCGACGGCGGGCTCGTGGACGACGTCGACGGCGAGGTCGTCGTCGCCTCCTGCGTCGTGGTCGTCTCCAACGAGGTCGTCGACTGGGCGGGCGCCTGCTGGCCGTCGTTCTGGGCACCCACCGGGACAGCGGACGGACCGGCCGCCAGCGTGCCGATCCCCAGCGTCGCGAACGCGAGGCCCGCTGCCAGCCTTCGTCGCCAACGGGGTCGGATCACCGTAGTCCTTCGAGATCAGATCGGTCGGTTCGGTTGCGGCCCACCAGCGCGCGTTGTGCCATCGCCGGCGGGGCCGCCCCAGTCGAAAATGTTCGAGCAGTGTAGTGAGCGCACCACCATCAGCTCTGCCATCAGCGCTGCCGGTCAGCGTTGCTCGGCCGGGCACCAGTACGTGGTCCTGCCACCGACCTGGTCCCTCGCCAGGCCGTTCTCGCACCGGGGGCACAGGCCCCCGTTCCGCCGGGCGACGAACAGATCCCCCGTGTGCGATCCGCCCCGCCCGTCGAGCTCGCGCAACGTCGAGCGCAGCACCCGGTGCAAGCGGCGCAGCTCGGACTCGTCGAGGCCACCGGCAGCCCGGGTCGGCGCGAGCCGGGCGCGCCACAGGATCTCATCGGCCAGCAGGTTGCCCAATCCGGCCAGCCGCGCCTGGTCGAGCAACCGGGCCTTCAGCGGAGCCTGCGAACGCTCGAGCACCCGCCGCAACCCGCTCGGGGTCAGCGTCGTCGCCTCCGGACCGAGCTGCGCGACATCGGGGTCCAGGCTCACCCCGCCGAGGCGCCGCGGGTCCACCATGACCAGCGACCCGCCGTCCTCGAAGCGCACCCGGAACCGCTCCCACCCGGGCTCGTGACGCGCGCTGGCGTACTCCAACCGCTCGATGGCGGCCTCACCGTCGACCACCAGCCGGCCGGTCATGCCGAAGCGCAGCCCGAGCGGTGGCGCACCGTCGAGGTCGAGGACCAGCAGCTTGCCCCGGCGCCGGGTGCCGGCCACCACCGCCCCCGCCAGCACGGCCTCCAGCTGCGCGGCATCCAGCCCCTGCTGCAGGTACCAGGCGTCCGGCGCGTCGACCGACGCGATGCGCCGGCCGACGGTGCGCTCGGCGAGACGGCGGTAGTACTCGACCTCGAGCAGCTCCGGCATCGGCGGACGCGCCCGCTACAGCCGGGCGAGGAACTTGTCGATCGCCGCGCCGACCTGATCGAACTCCAGCAGGAAGCCGTCGTGGCCGTGGGGGCTGTCGATCACCACGTGGTCCACGCACCCGCCGAGGCCGACCAGGCCGTCGCGCAGCCGCTCCTGCTGGTAGGGCGGGTAGAGCGTGTCCGTCGGGATCGACATGGTGCAGGTCGGCACGGTGATGCGGGCCAGCGCGTCGGCCAGGCCGCCGCGACCGCGGCTCAGATCGTGCAGGTCCATGGCCCGGTTCAGCAGCAGGTAGCTGTTGGCATCGAAGCGCTTGACCAGCTTGTCGCCGTGGTAGTCCAGGTAGGACTCGACCTCGAAGCGGTCCCACATGCCGAAGTGGTCGACGGGGTCGGTGCTGTGGCGGGCGAAGCGCCGCTCGAACACCTCCTCCGAGCGGTAGTGGATCTGGGCGATCTGGCGGGCGAGGGCCAGCCCGGCGTGGGGACCGTGGCCGGGCTCGGCGTCGTAGTAGTCGCCGTTGCGCCAATTCGGGTCGTTGGCGATGGCCAGGCGACCGACCTTGCTCCAGGCGATCTGCTGGGCGCTCGCCGCCGCCGCCGAGGCGATGCAGATCAGCGAGCGCATCCGGTCCGGGTAGATCACGCCCCACTCGAGCACCTGCATGCCGCCCATCGAGCCGCCGACGACCGACAGCCAGCGGCCGATGCCGAGCGCGTCGGCCAGGCGGCGCTGCGCCCGGACCATGTCCCGCACGGTCACCACCGGGAAGCTCGAGCCGTAGGGCCGACCCGTCCCCGGATCGAGCGAGGCCGGCCCGGTGCTGCCCTGGCAGCCGCCCAGCACGTTGGCGCAGACCACGAAGAACTGCTCGGTGTCCAGCGTCCGACCGGGACCGATGAGTGGGTCCCACCAGCCGGCCGTCGGTTGGCCGAAACCCGACGGCCCGGCCGCGTGGGCGTCCCCGGTCAGCGCGTGGCAGACCAGGATGGCGTTCGACGCGTCTGCGTTGAGCGTGCCCCACGTCTCGTAGGCGACCACCACCTCGTCGAGGACGCCACCCTGCTCCAGGGCGAACGGCACCGACGCCAGGGAGAGGAACCGCCGGTTGGCCACCGGCTGCGCGGGCGTCCACGCCCCGCTGACCGGCAACAGCGCACGGCTGGCGGGGCGCCCGAGGCCACCGGCGGACTGGGCTGCGTTCATGGGTGGCGTGCCTCCTCGGACCTTTGTTGTCCGACCGGTCGGCCGGACCTCATCCCCGTCACCGGGCCTGCGCACAGGCCGAACGGCTGAGCACCTTGGGTGTCCGTTCCCAGGTTGCCGGAACCACCGCGCCGCGGCAGCTCACTCCAGATGTGGGCCTATTCGACCAAGAACGGGGCCCGGCCGTCAATCGGGATACGACGCGGGTGCAGCAGGGCCCCGGCCCGGGCGCGCAGACGGGCCGGCCCCCGCCAAGGACCGGCCCGTCTGTGATCGGCGCCGCGCATCGGGCCCGGCAGGCCGCGGTGGTCAGGGAACCACCGCAACCTGGTCCGCCCCGGGCCCGGGGCGCCATGGACGTCGGCCCGCCGCCCGGCACGTCCGCCCGCGCCGTCTGGACCGTCGTCGTGAGCACGCCGTCGCGGTTCCGCCTGCGACAGCGTGCCCGGATCAGGCTGCGGCGCCCGCCGCGCCGGGGTTGAGGTCGGTCAACCAGGCCTCGAGCTCCAGCTCGGCAGCCCGGCGCCGATAGGCCTGCGCCACCAGCTCGTGCATCAGATCGGCGCTGTGCCGCAGGTGCTCGGCTCGCTGGCGCAACACCTGCGTCTGAGCGTGGGTGGGAACGGCCGAGATGAGCCGCAGGGTGGAGGGGGCATCGCCACGTGCTGCTGTCATGCCCGATACAACGACCGGTCCAGGAGCGGATTTCGCCCACCCTCCGAGAAAGCCGGTTACAGAAACATGGCGGGCCTGTGACGGATCACAACCCCTGCCACCAGCGATTTGCCTGCTCAACGGCCTCGGGCGCCACGCGGTAGGCGGCGGCCATCAACCGCGCAACGTCACCAAGACGGCGTTCCACCTGCCCATCGCCGTTCAATTCGCATCGTGTTGCGGTTGTGTCACCGACCCGCAACAGCGCAGCGGCGCGCTGCCACGGGCCCGTCTCCTGCGGCGTCGGCAGCGACAGGACCTGGCGGGCGCTGAGCCGCAGTGCGGTGGCGGACAGCCCTGCGCCGGCGAAGCGCTCCGCGGCGAGGACGGACAGCACCGGTGCCCACAACACCGCCGCGACCAACCACAGGTCGTCCGCATCGTGCGGCTCCACCGAGATCACCGGCACCGAGGGCACCAGCCGACCGGCCGGATCGGCGGCGGCGTGCAGCACCCGCGTCTGGGTCGCCAGCAGCAACTTGGGTCGCAGCCGACGGGTGACCCAGTCGTGCAGACGAGCGTTCCCGGCGGCCAGCGCGTCGAGGTCCACCACCGGCCGCTGCCATCGGCGTCCTGCGAAGCGCACCGGGCGGTGGCCCCAGGCGTGACCGGCGGGATCGATGAGCCCCGAGGTGACCAACGGGGCCGCTCGGGTGGCGCACCCGTCCTCGACGACGAAGGGCACCAGGCCGTAGAACTGGTCGCGGAACCCCGCCGTGGCGCCCGCCAGGTCGCCCAGCGTCCCCGCCGCCTGCACCTCCACGCTCGGCACCCCGCGGGCCGCAGCGAGCAGCGGCGCCCAATCGCCCGCGTGGATGCGACGCCGTCGCGAGGGCGAATCGATGTCGAATCGGCCCGAGGGGGTGACGTCGGGCCCCTCGAGCAGACCGATCGCACGCCCCTCGGCCGGCTCAACCCGCTCGACCTGCGCGACCGGCTCAACCCCCTCGGCCGGCTCAACCGGCTGCGGGTCGCAGCGCAGGATCGGCGCGCACACCCGCACCCCGGCGGCGAAGATGCCGGACCCGCCGAACCACATCGCCTCCAGCGACGTCCGCCGCGCCACCTCCGCCCGCGCCGCCGCCGCGTGGCTGGTCACCACCGTCGACTCCGGCTGCACCAGCACCACCCGCCCACCGTCGGCCACCGCATCGATGCCGGCCAGCAGGAACAGCACCGCGGTGTCCACGTAGCCCTTCGCCGCCACACCGAAGCGATCGTGCGCCCGGGTGCGGGCCTGCACAGCGCGCGCCGTGCGTCCCTGCAGCTGGTTGAGGAACGGCGGGTTGCCCACCACGACCGTCGCCGCGCCGGGTGGTGGCCCGCCTTCGCCCACCGGGGCGAGCCCGTCGCCGACGCGCAACATCGGCCCCGGCCACGCCACCAGCCCGCTGCGCTGCCAGCACCACCAGGCCAGGGCGGTGCGCGCCACCGCCACCGCGTCGCCGTCCACGTCCCGGCCGTGCATCGCCGCCACGCACGCCGGCGCGTCGCGCCCGCCATGGCGGTGCAACCGGTCCGCCGCCGCCACGAGGAACGTCCCCGCCCCGCACGCCGGGTCCAACACGATCGGGTCGTGCAGCGGGAGCCCGTCGAAGGCCAGCGCCACCAGCCGGTGGGCGACCGACGGCGGGGTGTAGAACACACCGCCGCCGCGCCGCTGCGGCCGCGGCAGGGCGACCTCGTACACCGACGCCAACAGGTGGGCGACCTCGACCGGGTCGATCGGGTCGCGCTCCAGCGCCATCCCGGTGGCCCGGGCCAGCTCCGCGCCCCGACCGGCGACCGCGGCATCCAAGCGCTGTTCGGACGGGCCGTCGGACGGCAGCGCGGCGAGCAGGTCCGCCGGCGCGTCGAAGCGGACGAGCAACGCATCCAACAGCAACCGGACGGCACCGAGCGGCGTCGCGTCGGTCGCCCAGACCCTCCAGCGGTCGAGCAACGGCACCCAGCGGGGCGCGGTGGCAGCGATGCGGGCAGAAGCGGCCACGCCCCTACAATGCCCGCTCTGATGCGATGGACGGTGCATGGCGAGCGAGCGGTGTACAGCTCGCCGTGGGTCAGCGTGCACCTGGTGGACGTCGAACCCCCGGGCGGCGCCCGCTTCGAGCACCACGCCATCCGCATGCCCGCCGCGGCCGCCGGGACCGTGCTCTACGACCCCGCACCCGACCGCGGCATCCTGCTGCTCTACCGCCACCGGTTCATCGGGGACTTCTGGGGGTGGGAGATCCCCGCCGGGCGCATCGAGGCCGGCGAGACCCCCGAGGAGGCCGCCCGCCGCGAGGCCGTCGAGGAGGTCGGCTGGGAACCCGGCTCGCTGCAGCCGCTCACCGACTACCACCACAGCTCCGGGAGCTCCGACGGCCGCTTCGTGCTCTACCTGGGGCGCGACCCGCGCTCCGTCGGGCCACCGACGGATCTCACCGAGGCCGAGCGCATCGCCTGGTTCCGGCCCGACGAGGTGCGGGCCATGATCGCCGGAGGCGAGATCACCGACGGCCTGGCGCTCACCGCGCTGCTGTGGTGCTTCGCGTTCGGGTTGTTCGACTAGCCGGGCACCGATCGCCCGGGCCGGCCGCTAGACGGTGGAGGGCTCCTCGGCGGGCTCGAACCCGGCGAGATCGGCCAGTCGGGCGTCGTTGGAGAACATCTCGACGATCGGCTGCTTGAGGTTGAGGCGGTTCTGCAGGCGCCGCACCTCGAGCTCCTGGTTCCACAGCACCAGCGACACGGCCATGCCGGCCTCACCAGCGCGAGCGGTGCGGCCCGAACGGTGCAGGTACGCCTTGTGGTCCTCGGGCGGATCGAAGTGGATGACCACGTCGATGTCGTCCACGTGGATGCCGCGGGCCGCCACGTCGGTGGCCACCAGCACGTGCAGCTTCCCGGTGGAGAAGTCGTTCAACGCCTTCTCGCGCAGGTTCTGGCGCAGGTCGCCGTGGATCGGCGCCGCCTTCACGTCCTCCTTGACGAGCGAAGCGGCCACCTTGTCCGCCGCCCGCTTGGTGCGGGTGAACACCAACACCCGGTTGGCGTTGCGGACGATGGCGGCGGCCACCTTCACCTTGTCCAGCTCGTGGACCTTCACGAAACGGTGGACCATCTGGTCGACGGTGACCATGCGGGACTCGACCTCGTGGAACACCGGATCGGTCTGGTACTGGCGGACCAGGCTGCCGATCACGCCGTCCAACGTGGCCGAGAACAGCAGAGTCTGGTGCCGGCCGTCGATGTGGCGCAGGATCCACTCGACCTGGGGCAGGAACCCCATGTCGGCCATCCGGTCGGCCTCGTCGATGACGACGTGGTCCACGTCGGCCACCGACAGCTCGCCCTGCTGGATGAGATCGATGAGGCGGCCGGGCGTGCCGACGACGAAGTCCACCCCGTCGACCAGCTTCTTGATCTGGGTCTCGATGCGGGCGCCGCCGTACACCGCGGCGAGGGTCAGCCCACGGGCCGCGGCGAGCGGCTCGAGCTCGTCGTGCACCTGCAGGGCGAGCTCGCGGGTGGGCACCAGCGCCAGGCCGGCGGGCCGGCGGGGTTGGGCCTTGGCCAGCGTCTGCAGCACGGGCAGGCCGAAGGCGAGCGTCTTGCCCGACCCGGTCTTGGCCTTGCCGCACACGTCGCGCCCGGCGATGGCGTCGGGGATGGCGAGGGTCTGGATGGCGAAGGGTTGTTCGATCCCGCGGGCGGCGAGCGCCTCGCAGAGATCCGCCGACACGCCGAGGGCGTGAAAGCCGTTGCTGACCAACGAAGTGGTCCTTTCGTGCGGAACCGTACGGTTGTTCGGGAGTGGCCGCTCGCATCGCTCCCCGCGAACGGCTCCGGTCGGACAGCCTGACGGGCGACGGATCGGGCCCGGATGCCAACCGATCAAACCGGCCGACTGCCGGATGACAACCGCCAGCATACCGCTCAGCGTGGTGATCGACGTACTTGCGTGCGTGCGGTGCGCCGCACCGCCCGGCGGCGGCCCATCCCGGTGACGCCGCGCTGGCCCACGTCGACGCCCTCGGCTCGCAACAGGGCGGCCTGTTCCGCCTCGCTGCCCGGGACCAGACGCCCGTTGGCGGCAACGACCCGCCACCACGGATAGTGACCATCGGAGCGGGCCAGGATGTGGCCGACGGCTCGGGCCCGCCCGGGGAACCCGGCCTCCTCGGCGATCTCCCCGTAGGTCGCCACCTCCCCCGGTTCGAGCGCCCGCAACACCGCGTCGACAGCACGTTCCAACGGTGTCATGGCGTGGACTCTTGCACGCGACACGCCGGCCGCGCCGAGCGCGTCCCACCGACCGCCGCCGCTGTGGTCACCGGGCGCTACCGTCGGCGCGGTGCTGCACGACGCGCTCCTGCACCGCCTGGTCGCCGACTGGCCCGCACCCACCGTGGCGGTGGGGGTGACTGACGTCACTTCGACGCGGGCGGTCACCGGCCCGACCGGCGCCGCCTTCCCGCTCGCCTCGGTCACCAAGCTGCTCTTCGCCCTGGCCTGCTGGGTCGCCGTCGAGGAGGAGACCCTGCAGCTCGACCAGCCGGCGGGACCACCCGGCTCGACGGTGCGGCACCTGCTCGCCCACGCCTCGGGCCTGGCGCCCGACGAGGCGCGGCCCGTCGCCCCGCCCGGCACCCGGCGCATCTACTCCAACGCCGGGTTCGACGTCCTCGGCGACACGCTGCACGCGGCGGCCGGCCTCAGCCCCGCCGAATACCTGCAGGAGGCCGTCCTCGACCCGCTCGGCTGCACCGGGGCCGCACTGCACGGATCGGTCGCCCACGGGGCGAGCGCCACCGTGGAGGACCTGCTGCGCGTCGGGCGCGAGCTGCTCGCCCCCACCCTGGTGGACCCGGCGACGGTGCGGGAGGCGACCTCGGCGCAGTTCCCGGCGCTCGCCGGCGTGCTACCCGGCTTCGGTCGGCAGAGCCCGAACCCGTGGGGGCTCGGCGTCGAGGTGCGCGGCGCCAAGCACCCGCACTGGACCGGTTCGGCCAACAGCGCCGCGACCTTCGGCCACTTCGGGCGGGCCGGCACGTTCCTGTGGGTCGACCCGGCGGCCGGCATCGCCACCGCCGTGCTCACCGACCTGGACTTCGGGCCGTGGGCCGCCGCCGCCTGGCCGGCGCTGTCCGACGCCATCCTGGCCGCCGTCGGCTGACCGCGCGGGCGGCTCAGAGGTCGGTCGGGCGGGTCCGCACCGGCGGGGCGGCGGGGCCGATGTCGTCGGCCGGCACCTCACCGTCCGGATCGACCCCGCCGCCGGCGTCGGGGGTGTCCGCATCGGGGTCGCCCGCCCAGTCCCGCACGTCCACCGGTTCACGCTCCAGTGCCTCGAACCCGATCGCCTCAGCCCGGCGCAGCCCGAACACCGCCAGCCAGGCGAGCGCCAGCAGCGTCGCGGTGGCGGCGAGCAACCGGTTGAACCGCATCCCGAACAACTGTTGCGCGGGGTCGATGCGCAACGACTCCACCCAGAACCGGCCGAGGCCGTACCCGGCCACGTAGACCGCGAACAGGCTGCCCGGCCGCAGGCGGTCCCGGGCGCGGCGCTCCAGCCACACGATGAACACGGCCAGCGCCACGTTCCACAAGCTCTCGTAGAGGAACGTCGGGTGGTAGGTCGCTTGGCCCTCGTAGCCCGCCGGTCGATGGTCCAGGTCGATCTCGAGACCCCACGGCAGGCTGGTCGGCCCGCCGAAGAGCTCCTGGTTCCACCAGTTCCCCCACCGTCCGATGGCCTGCGCCACCGGTATGGCGGGCGCGACGATGTCCATGCCGTACCCGGGGGCCATGCCCCGCTTCCGGGCCGCCCACAGGCCGACCAGCACACCGGCCGCCAGACCGCCCGGTATGCCGAGGCCGCCCTTCCACACCTTGACCACATCGCCCCAGTTGCCCCGGAAGCGATCGAGATCGGTCGCCACGTGGTAGAGGCGGGCACCGACGAGCCCGGCGATCACGCCCCACACCGCGATCTGGGAGAAGTCATCGGGATCGCCGCCGCGACGGCCATGGCGGCGCCGGGCGATCTCGACCGCGGCGACGACGCCGAGGGCGATCATGAGCCCGTACGCGGTGAGGCGCAGCGGTCCGATGGTCAGCTGACCCGACGAGGGACTGGGGATCGAGCCCAGCGAGCGGTAGATCACGCCGTTCAGCTGTGCAGCCGGTCGGCCGGCAGCGCGAACAGGTCACGAGCGCCGGCGGTCACCGACGCCAGCAGCCCTCCCGCCCGCGGCAGCAGCTGCTCCGCGTAGAAGCGGGCGGTGACCAGCTTGTTCTCGGCCAGCACCGCATTGCCGGTCCCGGCTGCGGCGAGCGCCGAGCGGGCCAGCAGCCAACCCCCCACGCACAGGCCCCACTGGCGCAGCAGCGGCGACGAGCCGGCCAGCGCGGCGTTCGGATCGGCGGCGCCGTTGGACAGCACCCAAGCGGTCGCCTCCTCCAACGTGTCGAGCTGCTGGGCGAGGTTCTTGCGGATCGACGCGAACGCCTCCCCCGCCTCGGCCAACTCGCCGTCGACGCTGCGCATGGAGGCGAGAAACTCCTGCACCGAAGCGCCGCCGCGCATCGGCAGCTTGCGGGCCACGAGGTCAGCGGCCTGGATGCCGTTCGTGCCCTCGTAGATCGGTGCGATGCGCGAGTCCCGGAAGTGCTGGGCGACGCCCGTCTCCTCGACGTAGCCCATGCCGCCGTGGATCTGGACGGCCAGGGAGGTGAGCTCGACGCCCATGTCGGTGCCGAAGCCCTTGCAGATCGGGGTGAGCAGGCCGACGATCTCCGACGAACGGGCCCGCACCGCCTCGTCGGGGTGGTGGTTCGAGCGATCGATGTGCCCCGCGTTGAGCAGGATCAAGCAGCGCAGCGCCTCGATGTACGCCTTCTGGGTCATCAGCATGCGGCGCACATCGGCGTGCTCGATGATGGGCGACTCCTTGGCCGAGGACCCCACCGCCTTGCCCTGGATGCGGTCCTGGGCGTACTGCAGCGCCTGCTGGTAGGCCCGCTCGGCGAGGGCCAGGCCCTCGAGGCCGACGGACAGGCGGGCGTTGTTCATCATCACGAACATGATCCGCATGCCCATGTTCTCCTCGCCGATGAGGTAGCCGACGGCGTCCTCGTAGGCCAGCACACAGGTGGGCGAGCCGTGGATCCCGAGCTTGTGCTCGATCGACACGCAGCTGACGCCGTTGCGCTCCCCCGGCGAACCGTCCTCGCGCAGCAGGAACTTCGGGACGATGAAGCACGAGATGCCCTTGGTGCCCGCCGGCGCGTCCGGCGTGCGGGCCAGCACCAGGTGCACGATCTGGGAGGCCATGTCGTGCTCGCCGTAGGTGATGAAGATCTTCTGACCGGTGATCCGGTACGAGCCGTCGTCCTGGCGGACGGCCCTGGTGGTGAGCGCCCCGACGTCCGAGCCCGCCTGTGGCTCGGTCAGGTTCATGGTGCCGGTCCACTCGCCGGTCACCATCTTCGGCAGGTACGTCTCCCGTTGGATCTCGTCGCCGTAGTGCAGCAGCGCGTCGATGGCGCCCTGGGTGAGCAACGGGCACAGCGAGAACGCCATGTTGGCCGAGGTCAGCAGCTCCTGCATGGCGACGCCGATCACCCAGGGGAACGCCCCGCCGCCGTAGGCGCTGGGGAACGGCACCGCCGCCCAACCGGCCTCCACGTAGCGGTGGTACGCCTCCTTGAACCCGGTCGGGGTGACCACCGAGCCGTCGGGCTGCCAGCGGCTGCCTTCGGTGTCGCCGGCGCGGTTGGTCGGCCCCACCACGTCGGCCATGAACCGGCCGCACTCCTCCAACACGCCGACCACCGTCGGCAGGTCCGCGTGCTCGAAGCCGGGCATCGCGGCGAGCGACGGGTAGTCCACGATGTGTTCGAGGACGAAGGCGATGTCGGCGAGGGGCGCCACGTAGTAGGTCACGGGCGCGAGCGTAGCGGCACCGCCGCGGCCGATGACGGCCGCGGCGGTGTCGGTTGTCGGTGTTCGGTGCCGGGGTGCGGTCAGCTGCGGCGGGTCTGGTTCCAGGGCCCCTCGTCGGAGCGGGGCTCCTTGGGCAGGCCCAGGACGCGCTCGCCGAGGATGTTGCGCTGGATCTGGTTGGACCCCGAGTAGATCGACGCCGGGCGGGCACCGAGGAAGTGGGTCACCCATCGAGCCGACGAGTCCGGATCGCCGGCGGCCTCGGGGGCGATGGTCGACAGGGGGGTGCCCCCGCTCGGCACCATCGCGTCCGCGCCGAGCAGGTTGGTGGCCAGCTCGGTCATGTGCTGGAACAGCTCGCTCCACAGGCACTTGTTCACCGAGGACTCGGGGCCGAGCACGCCGTTGCCGAGGATCGTGCTGAGGGTGCGCAGGCCGTAGTACCGCAGGATCTCGACCCGGGCGTGGACCGCCGCGAGCTGCTGGCGGACCACCGGGTCACCGGCGAGGCCCTTGTCGCGGGCGATGGTCAGCAGACCGTCGGCCACGGCGCGCATGCGGTAGTACACCGTCGTCGCGTCGTCGCCGCGCTCGTACGCGAGCAGCTGGTTCGCCACCCGCCAGCCGTCGTTCACGCCACCGATGACGCAGTCCTTGGCGGTGCGGGCGTCGGAGAAGAAGACCTCGTTGAAGTCGTGGCTGCCGGTGATGTTGATGATCGG
>JADLEF010000416.1 GCA_020846295.1 Acidimicrobiales bacterium | reverse complement strand
GTGCTGCGACAGCCCGACGACGTGCACGCGGCACTGGTTCGCAAGGCCGAGCTCGCCGGGCAGTCGCTGCAGCAGTACCTGTCGGCTCAACTCGCACTTCTTGCCACGACCCCGTCGATCGACGAGGTAATCGACCGGATCGAGGGACGCGCCAAAGGACGCCTCACACGGGCGAGCGCGGTCGCGGCCCTCCGGGACGAGCGTGCTCGTCGCTGACGCTTCGGTCATCGCGCCCGTCGTGGCGGACGGAGGCCCCGATGGCGACCTCTGCCGTGCCGCAACACGGGGTCAGATGCTCGCGGCGCCCGACCTGCTGCGGGTCGAGGTCCTCTCCGTGGTCCGCCGTCACGTGGCATCGGGGTCCTTGACGAACCGCCAGGCCGACAACGCCGTCGACGATCTGCTCGCCCTGCCGATCACGTTGTATCCCACGACGCCGCTCCTGCGCCGGTGCTGGGCGCTACGCGGGAACGTCACGGCCTACGACGCGTGCTCTGTCGCGCTCGCCGAGGCTCTGGGCGTTGCCCTGCTGAGCGCCGACGCGAAGCTCGCCAAGGCGCCAGACATCCGCTGCCGGTTCCACCTCATCTGACCACTCGGCATCGCTCTGGCTTGGCGCGCCACGAGCGCGGTTGTGAACCGGCGAGCTGGCTTGGGTGACGGGTGCGGTCAGCGAGCGGAGATGGTGAGGGTGTGGGTGCCTGATCCGTTGAGCCGGCCGCTGCCCCGGTTCGAGTCCAGGTCAGGCGAGGCCGGTGGCGAGCCGTTGAAAGCCCTGCTGCACGAGCTCAGGCAGTGCCGGTGCGTGTGGCGTGGTGAGCCAGTGCTGGAGCGAGGCGCGCATGACGGCGAGCGCGGTCGCGGCGAACAGGCGCGGGGTGGGGTCGTCGGTGCCGGTGTGCAGTCGTGTGCGGAGGCGCTCGGTGAGCGCCTGCTCCCAACCGGCCTGGAGCTGCAGGCTTCGGGCGAACACCGACGGGCTGCTCGCCATGATCGCGAACCGTCGTCGGATGTGCTCGGCTTCGGACTCGTAGTCGGCGGCGACCGCCGCGAACGACGCCCGCAACGCGTCCCATGAAGGTTCCGCCGCTGGACGACGTTCGAGCTGGTCGAGGATGCGGGCGAGTCGGTCGCTGTAGTCGGCGAGGACGAGGTCGTCCTTGCTCGCGAAGTACGAGAAGAAGGTCCGGGTTGCGATGCCTGCCGCCGCGGCGATCTGCTCGATGGTCGTCCTGTCGAAGCCTTCCCGCTCGAACAGATCGAGCGCGACATCCTCGAGGCGCCGCCGCCGCTCCCGCTTGTTGCGCTCCCGCAATCCGGTCGGTTCAGCCATCGATCCCATCCTCGCCCGCAATATGTGCAGGCATTGCAGTTTTGCACTGAATGCACGTATTCTGCCTGCAGGAGGTGCGCCGTGTCGAACGCGCTGTATCGAACGGGTCGTTGGGCGGCGGCGCACCACCGACTGGTGGTGCTCGCCTGGGTTGTCGGGGCGCTGGCGATCGTGGCGGTGAACCGGGTCGGGGGAGGCGGTGCGGTCGACGACTTCCGGGTGCCCGGCGTCGAGTCGCAAGCGGCGGTCGATCTCCTGGAAGCGCGGTTCCCCGAACGGGCGGGCGCCACCGCGATGGTGGTGTTCCACACCGATAACGGCGCGGTCACCGACCCGGCGAACGCGGGCTCGATCGAGGCGGCGATCGCCGAGGTGCGTTCGCTCGACCACGTCCTCGGGGTGACCGACCCACTCGCCAGCCCACGGTCGATCGCCGCCGATGGCGCGACCGCGTTCGCTGCGGTGCAGTTCGACGCCGCCACCGCGGAGCTCGGACGGGCGACGTTGGAGGCGTTGTTCGACACCGCCGCACCAGCTGAACGAGGCGGCGTGCAGGTCGAGTTCGGTGGGGAGCTCCCCACCGTGCTGAAGGAACGTTCCGAAGGGCCGGCCGAGATGATCGGCATGCTCGCTGCGCTCGTGGTGCTCTTCGTGACGTTCCGCGCCGTGGTCGCCACCGTGATGCCCTTGGGGGTCGCCGTCGCCGGTCTGGCGACGGGGCTGTCGATCGTCGGCCTGCTGAGCGGGCTGATCGACATCCCCTCGATCGCGCCGCGCCTCGGCACCATGATCGGCCTCGGCGTCGGCATCGACTACGCCCTGTTCGTGCTGAGCCGGCACCGCGACCAGCTCGAACACGGCATGGAGGTCAACGAATCGATCGGCCGCACCAACGCCACCGCAGGCCAGGCCGTCGTCGTCGCCGGGGGCACCGTCGTGGTCGCGATACTCGGCCTGCAGTTCGCCGGCATCCCGTTCGTCGCCGCGCTCGGCTACTCCGCATCGATCGTGGTCGCCGTCGCCGTGCTCGTGGCCATCACCCTGCTGCCGGCGCTGCTCGGCTTCGCTCGACACCGGGTCCTGCCCGGGCGCCACCGCAGCCCCGCGGGCTCGCCCGAACCGGTGCACCGCGGGTGGGTGAGATGGGCCGGTTGGGTCGCGCACCACCCGTGGCGCACCGGCATCGCAGCCACCGTCGTGCTCGTCACGCTGGCCGTCCCGGTGCTCGACATGCGGCTTGGACAGGCCGACGCCGGATCGGACCCGCCTTCGACCACCCACCGCCGCGCCTACGACCTGCTCGCAACCGGCTTCGGCGACGGGTTCAACGGCCCGCTGCTCATCGTCGTCGACCTCGCCGGTGCCGTCGACGCCACGGTGCCCGACCGGATCAGCGCCGCCGTCGCCGCAGACCCCGGTGTCCGAGCGGTCTCGCCGCCCGAACGCAATGCCGCCGGCGACACCGGTCTCATCACTGCGATCCCGACCACCAAACCACAGGACCAGGCGACCAGCGACCTCGTCCACCGCCTTCGCACCGAGATCCTCCCCGCCGCCACCGCGGAGACCGGAGCCGAGGCGCTGGTCGGCGGCCCCACCGCCGGGTTCATCGACCAGTCCGACAAGATCGCCGACCGCCTCCCTTGGTTCATCGGCGCAGTCGTGTCGTTGTCGTTCCTGCTGCTGATGACCGTGTTCCGGTCCATCCTCGTGCCGCTCAAGGCCGCCGTGCTGAACCTGCTGTCGATCGGCGCCGCCTACGGCGTCGTCGTCGCCGTGTTCCAGTGGGGCTGGGGGCGCTCGCTCATCGGTCTCGACGAAGCCGTCCCGATCGCCTCGTTCGTCCCGATGATGATGTTCGCGATCCTGTTCGGCCTGTCGATGGACTACGAGGTCTTCATCCTCTCCCGCATCCGCGAGGAGTACCACCGGGGCCACAGCAACATCGACAGCGTCGTCGAAGGCCTCGGGGCCACCGCCAAGGTGATCACCGCGGCTGCGCTCATCATGATCAGCGTCTTCCTCGGCTTCGTCGCCAGCGAAGACCCGGTCGTCAAGATGATGGGCGTCGGGCTCGCCACCGCCGTCGCGGTCGACGCCACCGTCGTCCGCATGGTCCTCGTCCCCTCCACGATGGCCCTCGTCGGCGACCCCAACTGGTGGCTGCCGCGCTGGCTCGATCGCATCCTGCCCCGCCTCGACCTCGAGGCCGAACCCGACCCCGAACCCGACCCGGCGACCGATGTCGCCATCACCTCCGAAGGAGCCTCACGATGAACCAACCGCCCTTTCCGGCCGGCCTCGAACACGTCCGCACCACCGACACCTTCGACAACAGCACGGTCCCCGCCGGCCTCCTGCGAGCCCACCGCGTCGCCGACGGCGTCTGGGGGCGCCTCGTCGTGCACACCGGCAGCGTGACCTTCGTCTTCGACGACGAGCCCGACCAACCGATCACGGTGCCCGCCGGGGGTACGGTCGCGATCCCGCCCGCCCGGCAGCACCACCTCGTGCTCGACGATCCCGCCACCTTCGCCGTCGAGTTCCACCGCCTACCGGCGACGCCCGACCCGATGCCCGGCACCGAGAGCACCGCGCTCGAGCCCGAACGCCCCTGACGGCGGCTCGGGCGACGGCGAGACGGGCGATGTCTCCCAGGCGGTCGATTCCCTGCGTCCTGCCCCGACCTCAGCCCTGTACGAGGGGGAGGCCGGCCGCGCTCCAGGCCTGGACGCCCCCGTCGACGTCGGTGACGTCGGTGAAGCCCAGCTTCGCCATGGCGGCGACGGCCTGGCCGCTGCGGTTGCCCGACCGGCAGTAGACGAGGTACGGGGTGTCCCGGTCGAGCCGGTCGAGCTGGGCGGCGAACTCCGCCCCGTAGAAGTCGATCAGCTCGGCGTCGGCCAGGTGGCCGGTGTCGAACTCCTCGGGCGTCCGCACGTCGATGACGGCGAGCCCGGCGGGTGGCTGCTGCAACAACGCCGCCGCTTCCTCGGCCGAGACCAGCTTGGTGCCGGCGCTCGCGGCGGTGGGTGCGGCCGCGGCGTCATCGGCGGCCGCCGCCGGCGTATCACCGGCGTCGCCGCAGCCGGCGGCGAGGGTGGCGACGCCGAGCGCGACGGCCACGGTGACGGATCGGCGCATCCGGGTGACGGTCATGGCTTGGCTCCTTCGATCGCGGGACGGGCGAACCCGACGAGATCCCGATGGCGGTCGGAGCGGTGCGTTCGCCACCCCGTTCAAAATACCTACAGGGGTATCTTAGCGCGGTGGGGGCGAAGGGGACGGCCCCGGATCGACGTGATGGTCGATCCGGGGCCGTGGTGCCGGGCTGCCGATGAGCATGGGGCATCACCGGCGGCCCGCTGGGGGTCTCACGTCATCGGCAGGTGGCGGCGGCCTGGTCCCAGGCGCAGTTCTTCGACTTGCCGGACAGCTCGATGATGTCGCCTTGGGGGATCCAGGACTGTTGGGCGGCGTCGTACTTCGAGAGGTCGGAGCCCTCGATCCAGTAGGCGTCGGCGTTGCCGTTGAGGTTGAACTTGATGCCGTCGAGGTACATGGGGTGGGTCATCTCCATGGAGCGGGCCGCGACCATGAGGTTGGCCCGGGTGAGCCCGCCGTCGAGCTCGCCGGCGATCTTGATGGTCTGCACCCAGTCCCAGCCGATGGAGATCCCGGAGCCGAAGTTGCCGGAGTCCTTGGCGTTGTACCCCACGCTCGCGAGCAGGTCCCTGGCCCAGACGATGAACGGGTTGGCGTCCTCGGCAGGCGAGTTGATGTCGCGGCCGCCGCCGCCCATGATCCACCAGCCGTCGGAGAGGTCCCCGACGACGGCGCGCCCGACCTGGGAGGAGGGCTTGCACACCGATGGCATGAAGAGGTACTTCGCCGTCTCCCGCATGCCGTTCTCGGCCGCCTCGGTGATGGCCTGTGAACACGGCGTACCGGCGACCATGGCGACGAAGATCGACGGGTTCTCGGCCGCCAGGCTGGTCATCGGGTCCTTCACCGTCGGTGCCTGCGGTTCGATCGTCTCGGTGACGTAGTTGATCTTGTCCTTCATGGGCGAGGTCGCCAACCAGCTGCGGAACCCGCCGTCGTAGGACTTGCCGAAGTCGTTGTTCATCACCAACGCCGCGAACGTCACCTTGCCGTCGTCGCCCTTGAGCTCCTCGAAACGCTGTTCGATGAAGCTGCCCCACAGCACCGCCTCGGTGTTGTAGGCGAACAGGATGCCGGTGGTCCACGGATGGTTGACCGGGTCGCCCCAGGCCGGGTGGCCGGTCACCGCGAACGGGTGGGGCACACAGCGCTGGTTGATCTTGTCATAGGTCTTCATCACCGACGGGGAGCCCAGACCCCAGATGGCGAACACCTTGTCGGAATCGAGGAACTCGTCCACCAGGGGGATCGTCCGCGCCGGGTCGTAGCCGTCGTCCTTGGAGACGAGCACCGCGTTGCGGGTGACGCCGTTCGAATCCTTGAAGAAGCCCTCCTTGGAGTAATGGTCGAGGATGGTCGCGGCACCCTTGTTGATGTTGCCGGCATCGGCCAGCGTCCCTGAGAACGGGGTGTGGCTGCCGATCTCGATCGTGGTGTCGGACAGGCCTTCGGTGTTGGACCACCCGGCCGCACACGCCGAGAGGTCGATCTTGAAGCCCTCGGCGCCGAGCACCGTCTTGCCGTCCGCCTGCAGGCCCCACTTGTTGTCCTTGATGCGCTTGACGATCGCCGCTCGCTCCGCCGCCCACACCTTCTCCCACTCGTCCATGCTGGTCGGCTTGTCCGCCGGTTCGGTGCTCGCCGTCTGCCCGGCCGACGTTCCCGTCGCGGCCGAGGTCGGCGTCGTCGTGCCGCCCAGTTGGATGGTCCCGATCTCGTTCTTCACCGCTTCGACCGCGCTGTCGGCGGTGGCGGTCGCGCCGCCGCCGTCGTCGCCCCCACACGCCGCCGCCACGACGACCATGGCGACTGAACCTGCCACGACGCGCTTGCTGATCCGCATCCCGTCCCCCATTGCATCAAATGTGACGTACGTCATAGCTCTAATCCGCGCGCTGCGCAACGCGAGCCACAAAAGAAAAATCCGAACCCGATTTCGGAACTATGATGACGAAAACAACGAGGGATGGTCGACGTCGAACGCCGGGACCCGCTCCGTGCGAAGATGAACGCCATGAGCCAACGGATCGTGGTGGGCATCGACGGGTCGGACGAGAGCGTCGTGGCGCTCACCTGGGCGGTGGAGGAGGCCGAGCGTCGAGCGGCCACGGTGCTGGCGCTGATGGCGTGGAACGTGCCGGGTTGGTTCGCCCTCGAAGGTGGCGGCCGGCCCGAGCAGGAGCGGCTGGCGAGCGAGCTGCGCGACGCGGCCGCGGCCACCCTGGCCCGGGTGGTGGAGCCGGTGGTGGGGGAGCGTACGGTCACCGTGGAGCAGTCGACGGTGGAGGGCAACCCGGTTCCCGCCCTGGTGCACGCCTCCGGGTCCGCGGACCTCCTGGTGGTCGGTGCCCGTGGGCTGGGAGGCTTCCGCGGTCTGCTGCTCGGGTCGGTGAGCGCGCAGCTGCTGCACCACGCCCGCTGCCCCGTCGTGGTCGTTCCCCGCGGCACGGAGCGCCGCTGAGCCACTAGAACGCCTGCCATGCATGCGGATCTGATCAAGCTGTTCGATCTCGGCGGTCGCGTCGCCATCGTCACCGGAAGCTCACGGGGGCTCGGCCGGGCCATCGCCAAGGGCTTCGCCCGGGCCGGTGCCGCCGTCGTGATCAGCAGCCGCAAGCTCGACGCCTGCCAACAGACCGTGGCCGAGATCGAAGCGGACGGTGGGCGGGCGCTGGCCGTCGCGGTCAACATGGGCGACCCTGCGTCGGGCCGTGAGCTGGTCGACGCCGCCGTCGGCGCGTTCGGCCGGCTCGACATCGTGGTGAACAACGCGGCCACCGTGCTGGACCGCCCGCTGGACCGGGTCGACGTGGAGACCTTCAACGGTGCGTTCGGCACCAACCTGCTGTCGCCGTTCCTGCTGGTGGAGGCGGCGCGGCCGCACCTGCAGGCCGGCGGGCAGGGCGCGATCATCAACATCCTGTCCATCGCCAAGGACAGCGGCACGCCCGACCGCTACTACTACCCGCCCATCAAGGCCGCCCTGGCGCAGGCGACGCGTTCGATGGCGGTCGAGCTGGGCCCGCTCGGCATCAGGGTGAACGCCATCTCACCCGGTACGTTCCGCACCGACATGGTGACCAAGGCCTACAGCGACGAGGTCCTCGCCGAACGGCGCGACACCAATCCGTTGCGCAAGATCGGTGATCCGGACGAGCTGGTCGGCCCGGCGCTGCTGCTGGCGTCCGATGCCGGTTCGATGATCACCGGTACGGTGCTGACCGTCGACGCCGGCGCGACCGCCTGAGCGGTCGGCGCCGGCGGCCGTCGCGACGCGGTCGGGTCAGGCGTGCAGCGGTGCCTTGCGCAGGTGCCAGTCGGTCCGCTGCTGCAACGCGTGGCCGATGGTGAGCGACACGGCGTCCTCGAAGGGCCGGGCGATGACCTGCAGGCTGAGCGGGAGGCCGTCGGGGTCGAAGCCCATGGGCAGCGCCAGGGCGGGGAACCCGGTGCCGTTCCACGGCGGGCAGTGCATCGCCTTGGTCGAGATCGCCTCGCGCGCTGCGCCGCTGTAGGCCGTCGCGCCGTAGCCCATGGTCGGGCTGACCAGCGCGCTGAGCTGCTCGCGTTCCATCATGGCGTGGATCTGCTGGCGGCCGGCCTGGCGGACGCGCTCGCACTGGGCGAGGTCCCCACCGGAGATCAGCGCGCCGAGCGCCAGCGTGAGCCGCGTCGGGCGGCCGTAATCGGCCCAGCGTTCGACCAGCCAGTTCCGGTGGTAGGAGTACGCCTCGGCCTGGAGGCCGAGGAACGTGGCGACGTGCAACTCGTCGTAGAGCGGCGCGACGACCTCGACGGTCTCCGCTCCGGCGTCGCGCAGCACGCCGAGCGCCTCCTGCATGGCCTGCCACGTCCACTCGGCGGAGTGCTGCTTGATCGATTCGTTGGCCAGCACCCCGATGCGCAGGCCGGCCAGCGATCCGCCGTTGGCCTCGATGGCGGCGACGTAGTCGATCGGGGCGGACGGTACCGAGGTGCGGTCGGAGGGATCGTGGCCCGCCATGACGCTGAGCATGGCGGCGCAGTCCCACGCCGAGCGGCACATCGGGCCGAGGTGGTCGTAGGTGTAGCCCAGCGGGAAGCAGCCGCTCTTCGGGACCAGGCCGTGGGTGGGCTTGTGCCCGGTGATGCCGCAGTACGCCGAGGGCACCCGGATGGACCCGCCGGTGTCGGTGCCGAGCGCGCCGAGCATGAGGCCCGACGCGACGCCGTTGCCGGACCCGGACGACGAGCCGCCCGTCCAGCGATCGGTGTTCCACGGGTTGCGCGGCAGCGGGAACGGCTTGGAGCGGTCGGGCCGGCCGACAGCGAACTCCATCGTGGTCAACTTGCCCATGATCACGGCGCCGGCGTCGCGCAGGCGGCGCAGGACCGGGCCGTCACCCTGGTCGCCCCAGCTGGGCGGCAGCACCAGGGACTGGCAGGTGGTCGGCCCCTCGTCGGTGGCCAGGATGTCCTTCACCCCGATGGGGATGCCGTGCAGCGGGCCGCGGGCCCGGCCGGCGGCCCGCTCGGCGTCGGCCCGGCGGGCGGCGGCGAGGGCGTCCTCGTCGAATCGGGCGAGGTACACGCCGAGCGGGTCGTCGAGCCGGGCGGCCGCCTCGAACATGGCGCGCACGAGCGCCTCGCTGGTGGTCTCGCCGGCGGCGAGCGCGGCCGCGGCGGACTCGATGGTCCACGGGGCGCCGGCAGCGGTCGGGGTGCTCCGGGTGCTCGGGGTGCTCATCGTCCGACCTCCCCGGCGCGGAACACGTTGGAAGGGTCGACGTCGCCCACGTCGGCGGCGTGCACCATGGCCAGCTGCCGGCGGATCGGGCCGTACAGCTCGGCGAGGCGGTCCACCTCCTCGGGCGGCGGCTGCAGGCCCGCCGCGTCGAGCAGGGCCCGCACGATGGCGAGGTTCTCACTGGTTGCTTCCGGCACGGGCGCAACCGTACCGGGTAGCCGTCCGCGGCGCGCCCCGAGCGCGCCTCGCGGGGTTCGGTGCCGTGGAACGATGCAGGTCGCGGGGGTGCACGCTCCGCGGTTCTGCAGGTTTCCGCACACAACCACCCGGATCTCTTGCGTGAGATCGAATTCGATTCGTGCGGGGATCGCCGGTCGTGCCGGTCGTGCCGGTCCGGGTCGGTCGCTCCGGTCGCGCTGGTCGGGTCGGTCGCGCTGGTCGGGGTTCGTGCGGACCGCTGCGGGTCGATCAGGGCAGCAGGTTGCGCAGCCGCGTGAGCTCGTCGTCGTCGTGGCGGTCGGCGAAGAGGATCGCATCATCGAAGCCGGCCTCGGCCAGCTGCGCCAGTACCTCGCCGAGGTCCGGTCGGCCGGCCGGGATGGTGGAGACGAGCGCACGCCTCGAGCCGGCCACGTCGCGCCAGCGTTGCAGGCCCGCGCAGAGCTCGTCGGCCGTGGCCGAGCGCATCGAGCCCATCCACCCGTCGAAGCGCCGATCCCCCGACGCCGCCCGTCGGAACCACACGCCGTCGGGCCGGCCGCCGACCACGATCGGCGGGCGCAACCCGGTGTCGGTCCACGATCCGAGCTGGAGGCCCTCGAGCGGCTCCCCGCACAGCAGGCGGTCGAGGCTCGTCATGCAGTTGTCGAAGGCGCGGAACCGCTCGGCGAAGGGCAGGCCCATGCCGACGTAGTCCGCCTCGGTGGACCCGGCCCCGACGCCGAGGCAGAACCGGCCGCCGCTCGCCACGTGCAGGGTGGCGACCCGTTGGGCCAGCTCCAACGGTGGGCGCAGCGGCACCTGGGTCACCGCGGTGCCGATCTCCAGGCGGCCGGCGGCCGTGGCGGCGATGGCCAGGGCCCCGAAGCCGTCGGGGAGCAGGAAGCCGCGGTTGTGCGCGTCGGGCAACCACACCGAGTCGAACCCTGCCACCGCGATGCGTCGGGCTGCGTCGGCGACGAGATCGGGTCGGAACGGGATCGTGATGCCGAGGCGCATGGCAGCCAGCATCGCGCACGAACGGAGCCCCAAGGGTCGCTTTTTGTGTCGGATGTCACCTTTTCCCAGACGGGCGTCGGCGGGTCGGATACCTGCGTCGGCGCGCTGTAGCTGAGCGGAGTCACCGACGCGCCCCCCCGTCGCCGTCAGGGCCGGGTCGGTTCCAGGCCCTCGTCGGCGCGGGCTCCTTGGACCGCCCGAGCAGTCGTTCGCCCGGACCTGCTACGAAGGGGCGCCGCCGGAGCGCACGGGTGGGCATCGAGATGGGAGACGCACCACGTGGATGAGCATGGCGGGGACGGGTCCTTGGCCGAGGTGGACGGGTCCCTGGCCGGGGTGGACGGGTCCCTGGCCGGGGTGGCCGGGCCGCTGGCCGGGGTGAAGGTCGTCGAGCTGGGGTTGTGGCTCGCCGGGCCGGCCTGTGGCGCCATCCTGGCCGACTGGGGCGCGGAGGTGACGAAGCTCGAGCCGCTCGAGGGCGATCCGTTCCGCGGGTACGCCTGGATGTTCGGCGGGACGGTGAACCCGCCCTTCGAGCTCGACAACCGCGGCAAGCGCTCGGTGGCGGTGGACCTGCGCCGGCCCGAGGGCCTGGAGGTGGCGTTGGCGCTGCTGGCCGAGGCCGATGTGTTCGTGACCAACTACCGGCCCGGCGGGCTGGAACGGCTCGGCCTCGACTGGGACCGGGTGCACGCCCACAACCCCCGGCTGATCTACGCCTCGATCACCGGGTACGGCCTGGCCGGCGAGGAGCGCGACCGCGCCGCGTACGACATGGGCGCCTACTGGGCGCGGGCGGGGGTCGCCGCTGCGCTGACCCAGCCCGGTCAGGACCTGCCCTACCAGCGCGGGGGCGTGGGCGATCACCTGACCGGCCTGGCCCTCGCCGGCGGCGTGTCGGCCGCGCTGTACCGACGGGACCGCAGCGGCGTGGGCCAGCTGGTCGCGTCCTCGTTGCTGCGGGCGGGGATGTACCAGATGGGCACCGACCTCAACGCCAACCTGCGGGCGGGGACGAAGACGGTCCCCTCGTCGGTCCGCCGGGTCGCCAACCCGCTGCTCACCGGCTATCGCTGCGCGGACGACGCCTGGGTGTGGTTGCTGTGCCTGGAGGGCGACCGCCACTGGCCGAACGTGCGGCGCGCCCTGGCGCTCGAGGCGCTCGCCGACGACGAACGGTTCGCCTCGATGGAGGGCCGCCGGGACAACGCCGAGCTGGTGTGGACGACGTTGCAGGAGCGCTTTGCGCAGCGCCCGAGGGACGAGTGGGCACCCATCCTCGACGCGGCGGGCGTGTGGTGGGCCCGGGTGCAGCAGACCCACGAGCTGCTCGACGACCCGCAGGCCGAAGCGGCAGGCGGGTTCGTGGAGGTGCCGCTGCCGGACGGGTCGACGGGACGGATGGTCGCCAGCCCGGTGGACTTCTCCGGGCGTTCGCACTTCGCCGAGCGGCCGACCCCCGAGCTCGGTCAGGACACCGAGGTGGTGCTCATGGAGCTCGGCTTCGACTGGGAGCGCATCGAGGCGCTGAAGACCGCCGGCATCATCCCGTGACCGGGCGCGGGCGGGCCCGGGGCCGCTCGAGGCGACCCCGGGCCCGGCAGCAGTGTGCAGCGCGCCGTGCGCTCAGTCCGCCGTGGCCAGTTCGGCGCTGCGCAGGGTGAAGCCCTCGTAGCCGGCTTCGATCACCTCGTTGCACTTCTGGCGGTACGGGCCGACACCACCGGCGTAGGGCATGAACACCCGCGGCTTGCCGGGGATGTTGGCGCCGAGGTACCAGGAGTCGGCCAGCATGTACATGGTCTGCGACGCGACCTCGTTGACGTGGTCCACCCAGGCGTCCTCGGCGTCCTGATCCGCTTCGATCAGGTCGAGGTGGTTGTCCCGCATGTGGGTGATCGTGTTGGTGATGAACTCCACGTGCTGCTCGATGGACACCGGCATGTTGGACAGCACCGACGGCGAGCCCGGGCCGGTGATCATGAACAGGTTCGGGTAGCCGGCGGTGGCGATGCCGAGGTAGGTGCGCGGCCCCGCCGCCCACTTGTCCTTCAGTTTCTCGCCGTTGCGGCCCTGGAAGTCGATCCGGTTGTAGGTGCCGGTCATGGCGTCGAACCCGGTGGCGAACACGATGACATCGAGCTCGTAGTCGCCGTCCTCGG
>JADLEF010000415.1 GCA_020846295.1 Acidimicrobiales bacterium | reverse complement strand
GGTCGGTGTCGCCGCAGATCACCTCGACCGCTTCGATCGGCACGCCGAGGCGGTCGGCGGCGATCATGGCCATGGCGGTGGCGTGGCCCTGGCCCATGGCGGTGCTGCCGGTGAGCACCTTCACCGTGCCGCCGGGCTGCACCTCGACCGAGCCGTACTCGCTGGGCGGGCCGCCGGCGGTGATCTCCACGTAGCAGATGACACCGATGCCGAGCGCCTTGTGGTCCCCGGCCGCCCGGCGGCGGGCCTGCTCGGCGCGCAGGCCCGCGTAGTCGCCGTGCTCGACGACCTTGCGCAACGCGGCGGGGAAGTCGCCGACGTCGTAGGCGGTGCCGATCCCGGTGGTGATCGCCTCGCCGAAGGGGGCGATCAGGTTCTTGAGGCGGACCTCGACGGGGTCCATGCCGATCTCGTCGGCGTAGGCGTCGATCATCCGCTCGATGGCGACGGTGGCCTCGGGCCGGCCGGCGCCGCGGAAGGCGGTGGTGGACATGGTGTTGGTGGCCACCGAGCGACCCTTGAACGCGACGTTGGTGATGTCGTACGTACCGCACAGCATGCGCATGGTCATGTTGGGCAGGAACCCACCGATCATCGGGTACGCCCCGGCCTCCTGCACCACCTCCACCGCGTAGGCGGTGATGCGGCCGTCGCGGGTGCCGCCGAGGCGGGCGAACTGACGCTGGCCGCGCCCGTGGGGCATGGCCACCATGTTCTCGCTGCGGGTCTCGGTCCAGCGCACGGGGCGACCTACCGCTTTGGCCAGGGCGCCGAGCATGACGGTCTCGGCCGCGGTGCGGCTCTTGGCGCCGAAGCCGCCGCCCATGTCGGGCACGATCACCCGCACCTGCTCCTTGGGCAGGCCGTACACGGCGCACAACGCGTCGCGGGTGGGGTGCGCGCCCTGGCAGGCGGACCACACGGTGAGCCGGTCGCCGTCCCAGCGGGCTGCGCCCGAGCGGGGCTCGAGCGGAGCGGCGGACATGCGGGTGTTCTCGATCTTGAGCTCGACGACCACCTCGGCGGTGCTGAAGTCGGCCTCGGTCTTGGAGCCCATGGTGGCGACGGTGTTGGTGCCGTGGGCCGGGAAGAGGAGGACCTCGTCGCGCGCTGCGTCCTCCGGGTCGATCACGACGGGCAGTGGGTCGTAGTCGACCACGACGAGCTCGGCGGCGTCGGCGGCGGCGTAGCGGTCCTCCGCCACGACGGCGACGATCGGCTCACCGACGTAGCGCACCACCTCGGAGGCGAGCAGCGGGCGCACGGTGGCGTCGGTGTACACGGGGATGATGTGGGGCAGATGGTCCAGCACGGTGCCGAGATCGGCCCGGGTGAACACGCCGAGCACGCCGGGGGCGGCGGCGGCCTCCGCCACGTCGATGCCGGTGATGCGGGCGTGCGCCATCGTCGAGCGGACGTAGGTGACCCAGGCCGGGTTGTCGAGCGGGACGTCCTCGACGAACTGGCCGCCGTCGGTGATGAGGCGCGGGTCCTCGCGCCGAAGGACCGGGTTTCCCAGAATGCTCACTCGTGCTCCCTGTGGTTCGTGAGCGATTGATCAAAGATCACACCATCATGGCGCGGCGCGGCCGGTCAAGGAACCGGTCCCGCCCTTCACGACGGCGGGTTGGCGATGACCTTGCGCAGGAGCGTGGCGAGCTGCTGCTGCTCCTCGCGGGTCAGCGCCTGCATCCAGGCGCGCTCGACGAGGTGGTGGCCCTTGAAGCCGGCGATGACGAACTCGACGCCGGCCTCGGTCAGCTCGACGATCACGACACGGCCGTCGGTGCAGCTGCGGCGGCGGGCGACGTAGCCGTCGCGCTCGAGGGTGTTGACCACCGCGGAGATGGCCGACCGGGTGAGGCCGAGGTACTGGGCGAGCTGGCGGGGTTCGGCGGACCCGACGACCCAGACGTAGAACAGGATGCGGAACCCGGCCCACGACCCGCCCATGCGGCGGTGGATCTGCGCCTCGGCCCGGGCGACGATGTGGGTGGCCAGGCGGATCGTGTTGAAGACGGCGCCCATGATGTCGAAGTCGATGTCGCCATCGACCGACTGACGGATCTTGGCGAGGGCGAGCCGTTCGAACTCGTCGATGTCGCCCTGGGCCGGCTCGCTGAGGTCCGCCTGGTCGGGCCCGGACGGGTCGGGCCCGGACGGGTCGGCGGCAGCGCTCATACCGGCCGCACCTTAGTTCTCGGCTCCGACGACGGGCCCTTCGCTGCGCCCGGGGCCACATCGAGGGCCCTCGCCGATCGCCATCACTCTTTGATGTTTCTCGACCACCATGAGTCTGACCTGCTCGTGGAGGTCGACCGGCGCACATCGAGTTCCTCCGGTGACGAAATGGCCGCACGCGGCGCACCGCCTCGGCCACCCCGAACCGGCCCGCGACCGCCGAAGCACCCTCGAACCACGCCCGCGCCGCGCCCGCCGGCGCCGCGCCGCCCGCCGGCGCCGCGCCGCCCGCCGGCGCCGCGCCGCCCGCCGGCGCCGCGCCGAGCCCGCCGCACCCCCGCCGCGCTCGCCGCGCCCCCCGACATTTCGTCACCGGAGAATCGTGACGTGGTGCCGGAGGACCCCCGACCTCCGTTCGAACCTGTGGCAGCGCGGACGCTTCGAGTGATGTTCGGGTCGACGGGGCGCCGTCGGTCACCACGAGGGCGGCCCGGCCGTAAGGTGGGCGACGATGCCCTCCGCTGCCGAGTTCGATCGGCTCGCCGCTTCCATGCTGACGGAACACGACGGGTCGGCCACCCTGGCCAACGCGCTGATGATCAACCTGTTCCGCACCGCCATGCGCTGCGAGGCCGACTTCGAGGCCGCGGTGCAGCGCCCGCTCGGCCTCAGCTTCGCCGGCTTCCGGTTGCTGCACATTTTGCTCGTCGCCGGCAGCCTCCCCTCCGGCGAGCTCGCCCGTCTCGCCCTCACCACACCGGCCACCGTCTCGAGCGTGCTCAACACCCTCGAGAAGCGCGACCTCGTTCGGCGCAACCGATCCAAAGAGGACCGCCGACGGGTCGACGTCGAGCTCACCGACGCCGGCCGCCGGCTCATCGACGAAAGCCTCACCCGCCAGATCGCCCGTGAACGACGCTGGGTGGCCGGCATCCCCGACGAGGACCTGCGCACCGCGCTGCGCGTCCTGCGCGCCATGGGCGGGGACATGCGCGGGCCGCGCCGCCCGCCCCAGGCCGACGACCCAGATGACAAGATGACGCCGACCACCGCCGACCCGACCGGGAGCCACCGATGAAGACCGTGCAACTTCGACGCTACGAGCTGCTCGACGGCGTGATGGACGAGTTCGTGGCCTGGTTCCCCGGCATCGTCGAGGTCCGCCGGCAGTACGGCTTCACCGTCGAGTTCGCCTACGCCGACCGCGCTGCCAACCAGTTCGTGTGGGCGGTCAGCCACGACGGCGACGAGGCGGCGTTCAAGGCCGCCGAGGCGGTCTACAGCGACAGCCCCGAGCGCGCCGCCCGCTTCGCCGGCCAGCCCCAGCGGGTCGACGCCATGCACCTCGCCTTCGTCGATCCGGTCGGCTGAACACCCCGCGCACCCGAACGGATGTGCCCCGTGGGCGGTCGCGTCGCCGCGCGCCGCTAGCGTCGGTGCCATGTTCCGGCGCTCCGAGGAGATCCGCAAGAAGCTGAAGCAGGCCGGCGTCCACGCCCTGCGCACCGCGGACCGCACGTTGGAGAACCGGCGGGCCGGTCTGCCCATCCCGCGCACCGTCGCCGCGCCCCGCCCCCTGTCGGAGATCCAGGCCGACCTCGACGCCCTCGTCGGCCTGGAGTCGGTCAAGGAGCAGGTCCGCACCCTCATCGCCTTCCTGCAGGTGCAGTCCCGGCGCAAGGAGCACGGTCTGGCCGAGGTGCCCACCAGCCAGCACCTGGTCTTCCTCGGCAACCCCGGCACCGGCAAGACGACCGTCGCCCGTCTGCTGGCCGAGATGTACGGCTCGATCGGGTTGCTCAAGAAGGGCCACCTCGTCGAGGTCGACCGTGCCGGCTTGGTCGGCCAGTACGTCGGGCACACCGCGGCCAAGACCAACCGGGCGGTGAAGCGGGCCCTCGACGGCGTGCTGTTCATCGACGAGGCCTACGCGCTCTCCCCACCAGGGCCGGTCACCAACGACTTCGGGGCCGAGGCGATCGAGACGTTGCTCAAGCGGATGGAGGACCACCGCGACCGCCTCGTCGTCATCGCCGCCGGCTACCCGAAGTTGATGAACCAGTTCCTCAACTCCAACCCCGGCCTGCGCTCGCGCTTCTCGCGGGAGATCGCCTTCCGGGACTACGGCACCGAGGACCTCGTCGCCATCACCGAGAAGGTCGCGCGGGATCGCGACTACTCGCTCGGCCCCGACGTCCACGAGGCGCTGAAGAAGATCTTCGAGCGGGCGGTGCGCAACGAACGCTTCGGCAACGCGCGCTTCTCGCGCACGTTGTTCGAGCAGGCGATCAACCGCCAGGCCGTCCGCCTCGCCGCCGCCGACGCGCACGTCGGGTCGCTCAGCGCCCACTCCGTCGCCACGCTCGAGGCGGCCGACTTCATCGAAGCGGCCGAACTGCTCCTGCCCGGCCCACGCTGAGCCCGGCCCGCGGCCCTCAGCAGGTGGGCCAGGTCCGCAGCGGCCGTTGCTCCAGCGGCGGCACGGGCCGCGACGCGAGACGCTCGAGGTCGCGGGCGAGCACGGCGCGCGTCGCCGCCGGCTCGATGATCTCGTCGATGTGCAGCACGCCCGCCGCGCCGTAGGGGGAGGTGACCGCCGCCATCTCCGCGGCGCGCGCCGCCTTCTCCTCGGCGCTGAGGCGATCGCCGTAGAGCACGTTCACCCCCACCGCCGGGTCCATGAAGCCGATCTCCGCCCCGGGCCACGCGTAGAGCCCGTCCACCATGCCGGGCAGTCCGCCGAGGGACTGCCACGCCAGGCCGAACGCCTTGCGCACCACGATGCTGATCACCGGCGCGCTGCACAGCAGCAACGCCTCGTAGAAGCGGATCGCCCGGTACAGCAGCCGGTTGTGCTCCACCTGGCGACCCACGAGGAACCCCGGCACGTCCTGCAGGAAGATCACCGGGATGTTGAACGCATCGCACAACACCAGCAGCCGGATGCCCTTCTCGCAGGCGGCCGGATCCAGCGTGCCGGCGTTGAACATCGGGTTCGACGCCATCAGCGCCACCGGCCGGCCGTCGATGCGGGCGAAGCCCGTCCACAGACCACGGCCCATCCCGGGCCGCAGCTCGAACAGCGAGTCCGGATCGGCGATGCGGGCCAGAACGCGCCGCATGTCATACGCCCGGGTACGCGCCGTGGGCACCAGCGCCGGCAGCTCGGGATCCTCCTCGATCGGCCCGCAGCCCTCCGCCGGCGAGCGCGGCGCCGGGCTCCAGGCGTTGGACGGCAGGTAGGACAGGAAGCGACGGATGGCGGCGTACGCCTCGTCGTCGCTGTCCACCGCGAGATCGATCATGCCGGTGCGCGTGGCGTGCACATCGACCCCGCCGAGCTCGTCAAAGGTGATCCGCTCGCCGGTGGCGACCTCCACCACCCGGGGCGAGGTCACCGCCAGGCACGAACCGCGCACCTGCACCACGAAGTCGCTCATCGCCGCGGTGAAGCTCGACGCGCCGAAGCTCTGACCCACGATGGCCGTGGCCACCGGCACCCGGTGGTTGCGCTGGGCGATCTCCATCATCGAGGACAGCTCGGCGAAGCCCTCGGCCGACATGATGTCGGGCACCCGGGCGCCGCCGGTCTGGCCGAAGTACACGAAGGGGAAGCCGCGGTCGATCGCCATGCCGAGCAGCCGGTCGATCTTGCGGCTGCCGACCACCGCGGTCGAGCCGCGTTTGACGGTGATGTCATCGCCGCCCACGGCCACCGGCCGACCGTCGACGCGGCCGAACCCGCCGATCTTGCCGTCGCCCGGCGTGCTGTCGCGGTCCTCGTGGCGCATCGAGTGGGCGAACGTGCCGAGCTCGTCGAAGCTGCCCTCGTCGAGGAAGCCGTCGAGGTGCTCGCGGATCGTGCGCTCGCCCCGTTCGCGCAACCTGGCCACCGCGTCGGCGCCGCCCAGCTCGGCGCGGATCAGATCGGCCCGCCGCCGCCGCTCGGCGATCGCATCCACGGCGGGCGCGGCGGGCGGGACCGCCGAGACCGCCGAGACGGCCGGGACGGAGGGTTCGGTGCTGCTCATCTCATCGTTCCTTCGACTCGTCGCCCGCTCAGCACGTCGCCCACGTGGCCAGCGGCCGCTGCTCGGGCGGTCGCACCCGACGGCCCGCCAGGCGGGCCAGGTCGTGCGCCAGCACCACCCGGGTCTCCGCCGGGTCGATCACGTCGTCGAGCTTCATGACGCCGGCCGCGCCGTAGGGGCTGGTGGCGCCGACCTGGCGGGCGTGTTCCGCCTCCCGTTCGGCGCCGGTGGCGTTGGGCCGCACCACGTTGACCGCGACGTCGGGGTCCATGAACCCGATCTCCGCGCCCGGCCAGGCGTAGATGGCATCCGCCTTCACCCCGGAGCCGTTCATGGCCTTGAACGCCAGCCCGAACGCCTTGCGCACCACCACGGTGAGGGTGGGACACGAGCAGTTCGACAATGCCAGACGGAAGCGCATCGCCTTGTACAACAGGCGCTCGTGCTCGACCTGGCGGCCGACCAGGAAGCCGGGCACGTCCTGCAGGAACAGCACCGGGATGTCGAACGAATCGCACAGCACCAGCAGGCGGGTGGCCTTCTCGCAGCCGTCGCCGTCGATGGCCCCGGCGCCGAACATCGGGTTGGAGGCGATGATGCCGATCGGCCAGCCGTCGATGCGGGCGAACCCGGTGGTGAGGTTGCGGCCGATGGTGGGGCGCAGCTCGAAGAAGCTGTCGGGGTCGCAGAGCTTGGCCAGCAGCCGGCGCATGTCGTAGCCGCGCTTGCGCTCGGTCGGCACCACCGAACGGATCGACGGGTCCGGCTCGATGGGGCCGCACCCTTCCACGGGCGAGCGCGGCGCCGGGGTCCAGGCGTTGGGCGGCAGGTAGGACAGGAAGCGCCGCACCGCCGTCCACGCCTCGTCCTCGCTGTCGACCGCGAGGTCGATCTGGCCGGTGTGGCGGGCGTGCACATCCACCCCGCCGAGCGATTCGAAGTCGATCTGCTCCTTGGTGGCGACCTCGATGACGCGGGGCGAGGTGACCGCCAGGCACGACCCGCGCACCTGCACCGACAGGTCGCTCATGGCGGAGATGAACGAGGAACCGCCGAAGGACTTGCCCACGATCACCGTCGCCATCGGCACCCGGTGACGCCGCCCGCCGACGGAGGGGAACGGCACGATGGACGAGATGCCCTCCGAGCCGAGGATGTCGGGGATGCGGGCGCCGCCGGTCTCGCCGATGTACACGATCGGCGTACCGTGCAGCAGGGCGTGCTGCACCAGGCGTTCGTCCTTGCGCTCGCCCACGATGGCACTGGAACCCTGGCGGACGGTGACGTCGTCGCCGTAGACGACGATCGGCCGACCGTCGATGCGGGCGTGGCCGCCGATCTTGCCGTCCCCCGGCGTCTCGTCGCGGTCCTCGGGGTTCGCCGAATGGGCGAAGCGGCCGATCTCCCGGAACGACCCGTCGTCCACCAGGGCATCGATCCGTTCCCGGATGGTGAAGCGGCCCGCCGCGTGCAGGCGTTCGATGCGCTGCGCTCCCCCCATCTCGGTGCGGATCCGCTCGGCCCGTTCGGCCAGCTCGGCCGCCAACTCGTCCTGGTTCACGCCGCCCTGCTTAGCGCATCGCGCCGCGACGCACCGCCGCGACGCACCGCACCGCACCGCACCGATGCACCGCCGTGGCTGCGGGCCGGCTCGGCTTGCGATCCCGCCGACGCCAGACTGGGACCATGCCCGTGTTCCGCCGCGCCGCCCCGCTCGTTGCGTCCGCGACGTTGCTGCTGGCCGTCGGCGCCGCCTGCAGCACCGACGCGAGCGGCACCGACGGCGCGACGGTCACGACGAAGGCCACCCCGCTCACCACCGTTGCACCCACCCCGACCACCGGCCCGTCGGCGGACCCGGGGGGCGAGGCGATGCGCTGGGTGGCGCTGGGCGACTCCTTCAGCGCCGGGCAAGGCGGCAGCGGACCCACGGTCGATGCCGCGCCCCGATGCCCGCGAGCCGAGGCGGACAGCTATGCCCGACGAGCCGCCACGATGGTCGCGGCCGACCCGACACCCGGCGGCGCCGTGGAGCTCGAGGTGGTGGCCTGTGGCGGCGCGCTGATCGAGGATGTGGTGCGCACACAGGCACCGGAGGCGGTCGGCGCCGACATCGCCACGCTCACCGTGGGCGGCAACGACGCAGGGTTCTTCGCCCTGACCTCGCAGTGCCTCAGCACCGACGGCTGCCCCGATCTCACCGCGGACGACGCCGACCTCGCCCTCGTGGACGACGCCGGCGACGGCCGCACCGACTGGCAGGTGCTCCAGGACGACCTCGCCGCCGCCTACCGCACCATACTCAACGGTATGGCACCGGGTGGACGGCTGTTCGTGCTCACCTACCCGCTGCCGTTCCCGGAGCGGCCCGGGGCCTGCCCCACCGGTTTCGGGTTCGTCGAGGGCGGCGCGGCCGGCCTCGTCAACGCCGTCATCACCCGGCTCGACGCCACCATCACCGCCGCGGCCGCCGACGCCGGCGAGGGTGCCACCGAAGGTCGCCGCATCGAGGTGCTGGACTGGCGCACCCCCACCGGCGCGCCGGCGCCGGTCGGCATCACCGTCCCCGGAGGCCGCGTGGTGCCGTCGGGCTGGAACCCGGCGGGGATCTGCGGGGTCGACCCGATGTTGAACGGGTTGCGCTTCGATGCCGAGGTGGGCGACAGCTTCCACCCCAGCGACCGCGGCCTCGACCTCGCCGCGGTCCTCGTGGCCGACGCGTTGCGCCGCACCAACTAGGGTCGCCCGCCGTCGCCTCCGCCGCACCGGCGCGGCCGTGGCGCGCCGACACAGCGGTTGCAGCGGACAGGATGCGCACCACACCATGAACGACACCATGCCCGCGCGCCGCCTGCCCACCGGCGTGCTGACCGTGATCGGCACCAGCGCGCTGTCGACCGTCGGAGCGCTCGCCATGGCCACCGCGCTCGGCAAGCTGGTGTTCGATATCACCGGGCGGGAGCTCGACCTTGGCTTCATCGGCCTCGCCGAGTTCCTGCCCACCGCGCTGCTGGCCCCGCTCGTCGGCCCGCTGGCCGACCGCCACGACCGGCGCAAGATGGTCGCCTGCGGGCTCGTGTTGGAGGCGGCCTCCGCCGCCGCGCTCGCGCTGTACGCCGCCACCGGCCCGACGCGCGTGTGGCCGATCTTCACGCTCATCGTCTGCTACGGCATCGCCCGTGCCGCGGTGGCGCCGCCCCTGCGCGCCCTACCCGCCGACCTCGCCGGTTCGCAGCTGGCCCGGGTCGTCCCGTTGAGCTCCGCGGCGTGGCAGCTGGCGGTGATCGTCGGGCCGGTCGTGGGTGGCTTCCTGTACGTCGCCGGCGCCGAATGGCCGTTCTGGTTCGCCACCGCGGCCGTCCTGCTCGGCACGATGCTCATCCTCACCGCACCCGACACCCGTGCCGCCCGAGCCGCGGAGACCGCAGCGGCAACCGGCGCGACGGACGCCGCCGCGGGCGATGTGGCGGTGGCCGCCAACGCCGGACGCCGCGCCCTGCGTGAGGCGCTCGAGGGGCTGTCCTTCGTCCGGCGCACACCGCTGCTGCTCGGGGCCATCTCCCTCGACCTGTTCGCCGTGCTCTTCGGCGGGGCCATCGCGCTGCTGCCCGCGCTGGCCGAGAAGCGGCTCGGCGTCGGGGCCGTCGGCCTGGGCTGGCTGCGGGCCGCGGGAGGGATCGGCGCCGGCGCGACCACCTTGCTGCTGGCCTGGCGTCCCGTCGGCCGCCGCATCGGCCGGGTCCTGCTCGTCGCGGTGGCGGTGTTCGGTGCCGGCACCCTCGTGCTCGCCTTCACGCGCAGCTTCGGGGTCGCCTTCGCCGCCATCGCCGTGCTCAGCGCAGCCGACGCCATCAGCGTGTTCATCCGCGGCACGCTCGTCCCCCTGGTGACCCCGGCCGCCATGCGCGGCCGGGTGCTGGCCACCGAGAACGTGTTCATCGGCGCATCCAACGAGCTCGGCGCCTTCGAGTCAGGCGTCGCCGGGCAGCTCCTCGGCGTGGTGGGCGGCATCGCGTTCGGCGGGGTGGCGACCCTGGCCATCGTGGTCCTGTGGTGGTTCCGCTTCCCGGCCCTGCGCGACGTGGACCGCTTCGCCGACGTCATCGCCGACCGATGAGCGGGGATCCACCGCCGCGGTGATCATCCGACCGGGGGTCCTCGTGGGGCCTGACCCGCGTGGGGCGGGTCGGGCGCTCAGCCGGCCGATGTGGGGACGGGCTGGCGCAGGTCGATCGGGCCGGACCGGTACACGAGCGGGAACGCCGCGTCGTCGGTGATGCGCTCCCCCGGCTGCAGGGTGGTGTGCTCCTGGGAGATCACCGGGTCGGCGCCGTGGATCGGGGCCCAGACGGCGCTGTCGCCCAGCCACCGCCACGACACCGCCACCCGGCGCCGCCCGCTGCTGTTGCCCCGGCTGCGATGCAGGATCCGGTAGTCGAACAGCAACGCGTCGCCCGGAGCAACGTCGAAGCCGACCACGTCGTAGCGCTCGGGATGGTTCTCGAAGTCCTCGATCACGTCGGTCAGGCCGGCCGCGTGGTCGCCGAAGCCGTCCCACAGCCGGTTCATCTGCTCGAAGTCGACGCCCTCGCCGAGGAACGGCCGGTAGTGCTTGTCCCACCGGTGCGACCCCTTGACGAACTCCAGCGCACTGGCCTGCACCGACGCCTCGGTCAACGCCACCCACGTGGACGCGACCTGCTCACCGCGGATCGGCCAGAACGGATGGTCCTGGTGCCAGTGGAAGACCTGATCCTCGGTGTTGGACTCCTTCACGAAGATCTGATCGAAGTAGATGCGGATCGTCTCGCTGCCCATCGCCTGCGCGGCGAGCGACGCGAGCTCGCTGCGGTACAGGAACGACGCGAACTGCTCGTCGCGGGCGTACACCCGTCGGTCCATGCCGAACATCCCGGTGGCCCCCGGCGCGCCCAGCACCCGGTCCACCGACGCGAGCATCTCGGCCGCCAGGTCCGGCGGCACCGCACCGGGCACCTTCACGATGCCGTCGCGGCGGAACGCCTGGATCTCCGATGTGGTGAGCGTGCGCATGGGGCTGCCTCCGGGTGCTGGACCGCAAGCGATCCAATACTGAGTGAACTCAGAAATGAGTCTACTCAGCATTGGGGGGGGCGTGTCAACGGTCACCGACCGGGACGGGGGCCACCGGCCGCCCGCTACATTCGGGCCGCATGGTGCGTGCAGCGCGGACGAGCGACGGCGAGCGGGACCGGCCGGCGATCAACGCCCGTAGCAGCGGTGGAGGCAGCCGACGCGAGGAGATCCTCGCCATCGCGGCCTCGATCTTCGCCCGCAAAGGCGTGGCCAACACCACGGTGCGCGACATCGCCAGGGAAGCGGGGATGCTCTCGGGCAGCCTCTACCACTACTTCCAGTCGAAGGAGGAGATGCTCGACGAGATCATCCGCAACGCGCTGGACGCCGACATCGCCCAGGATGCCGCGCTGGCTGCATCGGAGGATCTCGAGCCTCGCGCCGCGGTCCGGGAGCTGTTCCACCGGGGCCTGATGTTCGCCGCCGACCACCCCGACGTGAGCGCGATCGTCAACGACAGCTCCAAGGAGTTCGTCGGTACCGCCGCCTACGACCTGGTCCGCACGCGCGACCGCGCCATCCGCCAGGCGTGGACCCGGGTGCTCGAACGCGGCGTCGAGGCGGGCGCGTTCCGCGCCGACCTCGACGTGGAGCTGGCCTGGCAGGCGATGATCGCGGTGGTGATCATGGTCGGCCGTTGGTACCGGCCGAGCGGCCCGCTCACCGTGGAGCAGATCGCCGACAAGATGTCGGTGCTGTTCCTGGAGGGCTTCGAGGTGTCAACCCCGACGCCGTGACCCGGCCGGCCGCGCCGCGACGATCGCCGGGTCACATCGCGCGCAGCGCGTCGGCCCCTTCGGCCGGCTCGTCGAGGTCCAGCGGCACCGTCACGGTGAGGACCGTGCCGCCGTCCGCGCTGCGCCGCCTGATCTGCCAGGTGCCGCCGAGCATCAGGACACGGCTCCGCATCGACAGCAGTCCGATGTGGCCGGCGGCGCGCAGCGCGTCCACGTCCACCCCGCCCTCGTCGATGCCCACCCCGTCGTCCTGCACGACGAGGCGCACCGACCCGTCGACCTCGTCGATCGTCACCGATGCGGTGGTGGCCTGGGCATGCTTGCCGACGTTGCGCAGCGCCTCCATGGCGATGCGGTACAGCACCGCGCCGATGGCCGCAGGGGCGGGCGCGGCGAGGCGATCGTCCACGACGAGCAGCAACGAGCGCCCGTCGGCGCCGCTCACCGACGCATCGCGCAACAGCTCGCCGAGGCGACAGCGCTCGAGCTGTGGCGTGTAGAGGCGGGTCATCGTCGTGCGGAGCTCGCGCACCGCGTCGTCGAGGCCGCCGGCCACCTGCTCGAGTTGGGTGAGCAGCGCCGGGGCCGCGCCCCCGTCGGCGACGAGCGTGCGGCGCACGAACGACAGGCGCATGGCGCTCACCGAGAGGTGCTGCACCGGCCCGTCGTGCAGCTCTTCGGCCAACCGCCGGCGACCCTCCTCGGCCGCCTCCATGATCTGTTGCTCCAAACGGCGCCGGGCCCGCTCCGCCTCGACCCGGCGGGTCTGGTCCAACAACAGCAACAGGAACGCATCGCGACCGGCGAAGTGCTCGGTGGCGGCGACGTAGGGCTCGGCCACCAGGATCGAACGGTCCTGTCGACGGACCCGGACCAACGCCTGACCGCCGCCGGCCGGTGCTGCGCTGCGCAGCGCCGGCCGCAGCAGCGAGGTGATCATCGGCCAGTCGTCCTCCTCGACGAGGTCGCGCCAGGTGCCCGCCCGCAGCGACGCCTCGTCGTAGCCGAACGAGTCGCGCAGGGCGTCGTTGGCGGCGAGGACGGTGCCGTCGTGCGCGGCGCACACCAGCACCGGCACCGGGTGGTGCACGAACACCCGCTCGAACTGCCGGCTGAGCCGTTGCAGGCCGCCCACCGCGTTGCGCTCGAGGGCGAGAAGCCTGGCTCGGCGCAGCGCCTCGGTGGCCTGCAACACGACGGCCTCGAACGCGGCCCGGTCCACCTCGGCCGGCGCGTCGAGCGCCGTTGCGTCCAGCGCCAGCACGCCGAGCACCTCCCCGTCGACGAGCAACGGGAGCTCGCGCTGCTCGGGCACCGCGCCGGCGCACGCCTCCGTTACGGCATCGACGACGGAACCACCCGCCGCGACCGACAGCAGATCGCCGACGCGCAGCGGCGAAGCCCCGGAGCGGGCGACCACCTGCAGCTGGTGCTCGCAGGCGAGCAGTGCGGCCGCCGAAGCCGGCCGCAACAGCCGCACCAGGGCGTGCACCGTGGCATGGAGGACCTCCGCCATGGAGAGCGAGCGCGCACAGTCCGCGGCGAAGACGCGCAGCAGCTCCGCCTGCGCGGCGATGTGCGCCTCGCGCTCCACCGTCTGCCGTTGCGAGTCCACCAACCGGATCCGGTCGCAGGCGAGCGCACCGAGGTGGGCCAGCGCGAGCAGGTTGTCCCGCACCGCGCCGTCGAGCTCGCCCGTGCCGGCCACATCGAGCGTCACCACGGCGACGACCGCGCCCTCGACGGTCAGGGGCAGGCCGAGCCGTGACCCGGCCCCGCAGCGTTGCACCACGAGGGTGCGCGCCGCCTCGGCGCGGCGGGCCACCGGATCGGTCGGGCCGGGCCCGCCCTGGCACGCGTGCACCGCGCCGGCGTGGGCACCGGTGAGCGCGCACGCCCCGGCGCGGACGGCATCGTGGACCGCCGCGGCGGTGGTGGCCTCCATCAACGCGGTCGATGTCCGCAGCACCACGGCATCCACCGCCGGCACCGGCACCGGCGCGACGCGGCGTTGCGCACGGGCGGCGGCCAGGCGCGCCACCAGCAGGCGGCACGCCCCGCCCAACGAGCGCGACGAAGCGTTCAGGCGGGGATGCACAGCTCCACGAGCCGCTCGGCGATGTCCTCTCCGGACCCCTTGTGCAGCACCGCGGACGCCCCGGACCGGAGCATCTCCAACCGTGTCCGCTCGTCGGTGTACGCGGTGAGGCACACCACCCGGGTCGCGGGCAGCTCGGCCGAGATGACCGAGGCGGCCCGGGCCCCGCCGCCTCGCGGCATCGCCGCGTCGAGCAGCGCGATGTCGGGCCGGTGCGACGTGCAGCAGGTGATGGCCTCGTCGGCGTCGGCCGCGACCGCCACGATCTGCAGCAGCGGATGGCCACCGAGCAACTCGGCCAGGGCCAGTCGCATCGCAGGGTGGTCGTCGGCGATCACGACCCGGTACCGCGGCGTTGCGTCGAGCATGACGGCTCCCGTTCCCCCCTCCCGATCGTCGGCCGCTGCGGCCGGTCACAGGCGACCGGACGCGAACGCTCAAGTCTGCCCCGAGGTGC
>JADLEF010000414.1 GCA_020846295.1 Acidimicrobiales bacterium | reverse complement strand
GCCCGAGCCGCTTGCCGCCGGCGCCGTCACCCCTCCCGCCCGAGGCCGGCTCCGGTCCCGAGCCCGGGCCGGCCGGTCCGGTTGGGGCCGGCCCCGACGGCGGGGGTGTCGAGGCGGGACCCGGTCGCGACGGCGGGCCCGGCGCCGCCGTGGACGGTGCGGATGACGTGGCCGGTGACGGCGATGGGGCAGCCCCGATGAGGGTGGGGGCGCCGACCGCCGGCCCGGCCGCCGGCGATGCCGGCGGCGCGGCGGCCGGGGGGGGCGGCGCCGGGGTGGGGGCGGCCGGCGCCGCGACGACCGCTGCGGCGGCCGCCGGCGCGGTCGGTTCGGTGGCGGGCTGCGGCCCGCGATGGGCGACGTCGGCGGCCAACGCGGCCCCGAGGGCGACGGCGTGCTTGGGGTGCACGTCGATGGCGACCGGGCGGCCGATCTCGGCGCCGACGGTCTGCGCCACCAGCGGGATGCGAGACGAGCCGCCGACCAGGAGCACCACCTTCACGTCGGAGGGCACGACGTGCGCCGCCCGCAGCGCCCGCTTCAGCGCGCCGATCGTGTCGCCCAACGCGGGCCGGATCATCGACTCGAACTCGTTGCGGGTCATGCGCAGCTCGGTGCGGATCCCCGGCAGCAGGACGGGGATGTTGACGTCGGTGTCCGCCGAGAGCGCCTCCTTGGCCTCGACGCAGTCGGCCCGCAACCGGGACAGGCCGGAGGCGACCGCCGGGTCGTTGGCATCCACCTGGTCGAGCGCCCCGTCGAGGACCCGGTTGATGTGGGCGAACACGGCGGCGTCGAAGTCCACCCCGCCGAGCCGGTCGATGCCCTCCGGCGGGCCGACCAGCGTGAAGCCGGTGTCGGTCTTGCGCAACACGGCTGCGTCGAACGTGCCGCCGCCGAGGTCGTACACCGCGACCACCTCACCGACGTCGATGCGTTCGGTCTCGGCGTAGTAGATCGCCGCCGCCTCCGGCTCGGTGACGAGTTGCAGCGGGGGCAGGTCGAGCCCCAGCGCGTTGACCGACTCGCGCAGCAGCGTCCGCTTGGCCTGGCCCCAGTTGGCCGGGTGGGTCAGCGCCAGCCGATCCGGCGGGCCGCCCTCCTTCTCGGTGGCGGTCTCCAGGATCGAGGGCAGCAGCGCGGCCATCAGGCGGTCGGCGGTGAGGCGGGTGCCGCCGAGATCGATGGCGTTCGGGTCGCCCATGCGCCGCTTGAACTCGCGTGCCACCCGCTGGGGTTCCGCCATGCCCCGGCGGTCGGCCCGCTCACCGACGAGCAGCTCACCGTCGGGTCGGGCATACACCACCGACGGCATCACCGCCGACCGGTTGCCGAGGGCGACGATGCGGGCCTTGCCCCCGGCGGCCACGGCGGCGGAGGTGTACGTCGTTCCCAGGTCCACACCCAGCCGGTAGGTCATCGCGCCGCGTTCTCCTCGTCAGGTCGCACGCAGGCTAGTTCGCACGGACCACCGCCGGTGCTCGGGTAGCAGGCCATCTCGAACCCTGTCCAGCGCTTCGACCGCGAACCCCCATCCACCGCGTCTCGATAGGGGACATCCCCGATGGGGTCCCCCGCCGTGACGCCTACCATCGGATCCGTGACCACCCTGCTCACTCTCGTCGAGGCGCTGGCCAGTGACCCCGAGGCCAAGGCGGACTACGCCGCGGGCCCGGACGCCTACCTGCAGCGCCATGGATTCGGGGGTCTGTCCCCGGCCGACGTGAATGAGGCGGTCCTGCACGCTTCGAATACGTTGCCGGCACCGGCAGCGGCTCAGGTCGATCACAGCAACGGTCTCGACTCCGTGGCCGAGGTGGATCCGGGCAGCTTCCACGCCGACCCGAGCGACGCCTACGAGGACGACCTGTTCGGCCACGACCCCGGCGAGGCCTTCGAGGACGGCATCGAGGGCTTCGGCGACGGGCCGGACGCCCTCGACGGGCCGATCGAGCACGGAACGCCCGACCACGCCGACAGCGCCGACCCCGACAGCCCCGACCACAACCCCGACCACCAGCCCGAGCCCGGCGCCTCGACGCAGCCGGACCCCGCCGACGCGGACGACGACGGGTCCTCCGCCGACGCGGTGCCCCAGGACGGCCAGGGCCCGTCGCTGTCCTCGCTGCAGGATCCGCACGCGCTCGACGGCGACGCGGTGACCGGCCCGGGCGAAGCCACGCCGTTGGCGGAGGACCCACCGGGACCCGCCGCCGAGCCGACGGCCGAGGTGGACGGCGACGAGGCCGGCGAGGACGCCCGCTCGTTCTTCGACGACGGCCCGGCCGAGGCGCTCGCCTCCGACGCGGGGTTCGACCAGGTGTCCTTCGGGGCCGACGACCCGTTCGCCTCGCCCGATCCGGTCGGCGGCGCCAACGCCTGGTACGACGAGCCCGTGTCGCCCTCCTACGACGTCGAGCTCGACGAGCCGGAGGACGACATCCTCGACGACGTGGACGACCTCCACCTCGACGACTGAGTTTGCTGGCGGCTCCGCCGCACCCGGATGGGGCCCCAACCCCATCCTCCTCCCGAGCACGGGGCCCCAACCCCATGCCGGGCCGTGTTTGCTGGCGGCTCCGCCGCACCCGGATGGGGCCCCAACCCCATCCTCCTCCCGAGCACGGGGCCCCAACCCCATGCCGGGCCGTACCTGCTGGCGGCTCCGCCGCACCCGGATGGCTTGCCGGAGCCGGGGTCCTTCGGGGCCCCGGCTCCGCCGCGTCGACGACCCGGTCGCGGTGTCTGGCGTCCTGATGTATCTGACCCCTCGTCGTCGTCGTCTTCGAGGAATACAGTGCAGGTCACGGCCACCATGGTGGGAGATGGTCGCGGTGCGGGCGGTCCTTCGTCCGCAGCCCCCGAACGGACCGCCGCCGCAATAGGGGCTAGCCCCGATTGCACCGCGGCGCCCCGGTCGTAGGTTCTGCACATGAGCACCGGTGGACGAGCCGGGCGGATCTAGAAGGCGAAGACCATGAAACTCAACGAGACCGTCTCACAGATTGCGGACTTCCTCTGGGACGTCCTCACCGACGACCGCAGCGCCCGCAACTTCCAGGAGGACCCGGCCGGGGCCCTGGCCGACGCCGGCCACGACAACGTGACCTCCGAGGAGCTCGAGGCGGCGATCGATCGGCTGTCGAGCCGCCTGCCGTCCGACAGCCTCGACCAGGTCGAGCCGCTGCGGGCCATCAGCTGCGGGCTGCCCAGCGCCTCGGGTGTGGGCCCGGCCCAGGCGTTCTCCTCCGGGGTGGGTCCCGCCCAGGCGATCCGGGTGCCCCAGCAGCCGCAGGTGGTGACCAAGGTCGTCAGGGAGACCCAGGTCGTCCACGACACCAAGGTGGTGCGGGAGCAGCCCGTCAACCAGGTGACCAACAACAACGTCACCCAGAACAACATCGTCAACGAGGGCGACAAGATCGTCGACAACCGCACCATCACCGAGATCAACGCCCGGGGCGATGTCGACTTCGATCAGAAGATCGACAACACCACGGTGATCGCCGACCACGGTGGCGTGGCCGCCGACGGCGACATCGAGGACTCGGCGATCAACACCGGCCGCAACGACGGCATCATCGCCGGCGACGATGTCGAGCTCGAGAACTCCGTCGTCGGTGACGGCAACACCCAGCTCAACGACTCCGAGGTCGGCGCCTTCTCCGGCAAGGGCGACGCCACCAACATCGAGGGTGAGAACGTCAACGCCGGCTCGGGCGACCTGCTTGCCGTGGACACCGACGGCGGCGAGGCCCAGGTCGTCAACGGCAGCGGCAACGACACCACCGGCGACATCGACGTGGACGCCTCCGGTAGCGAGGGCCCGGTGAACGTGGTGGCCGGCGACGGCAACGACGCCAACGCCCTGCAGGACAACTCCACCACCATCGAGGATTCGCTCAACACCGACAACTCGGTCGAGGACTCCGGCAACACCACGGTCGATGATTCGCTCAACCAGGTCACCGAGGACAACGACACGTCCACGGTCCAGGTCGACGACAGCCTCAACCAGACAGCGGAGGACAACGACACCACCACCATCGGCGTGGACGTGTCCGAGACCGACAACAGCTTCGTCAGCGACGACGACACGCTCACCTCCGACGCATCGTTCCAGGAGGCCGAGGTCGACCTGCTCGGTTCGGACAACGACGTCGACCTCGACTTCGACGACGACGCCATCTGAGCCCCGCAACGCCCGCGGCGTGAGCCGCCCGCCCCTCGTCCAGCCATACCGCACGGTCTGCCCGGTTCGCCACCGGTCGGGCCGTGCGGTCGCGTTCGGGCCCGTTGTATCGAACCGCCCCCCATCGCGCTCCCCTATCACGAGCGGACGGGATGGGGGTTGGCCCCGATTGCCCAGAGACGGTGGTTCCGTACGATGAGCACATCAGCCGACACGGCTCCGCACGAACAGCAAACCGGTCAGCACCACCAACACCAGCCACACCGAACCAAGGGGACCAGCCATGAAGAACGTGACCATCACCGACATCTCCGGCGACGACGTCGATTTCGACCAGAAGATCGACTCCGATTCCGTCACCGCCCTCGCCGGCGGCGTGGCCGTCAACGGCGACGTCGACGACAGCGCCATCAACACCGGCGTCAACACGGGCATCATGGCCGGCGACGACGTCGACCTCGACCACTCGGTGGTCGGCAACGACAACACCCAGCTCAACGACTCCACCGTCGGCGCCTTCTCCGGCCGCGGCGACGCCACCAACATCCAGGGCGAGAACGTCAACATG
>JADLEF010000413.1 GCA_020846295.1 Acidimicrobiales bacterium | reverse complement strand
TGGTGAGCCGACCGGAACGGGCGTGCCAGCTCGGCAGGCGCGCCGGCTGCTCGCCCGCGGGCCGCGCCGGGGCGGCGTCGGAGGAGGGGCCGGTGGCGCCGGGCACGGCTGGCCACCGTAGCGGCGCCGCCCGGTGAGCCGGCACCCGGCGTCCGTAATGTCGAGCCATGGCTCGCCGGGAGGTCGCCGTGGTGGTGCTGCTCGAGGGCGGCGTCGAGATCGAGGTGCAGGCGCTGCGGCGCGCCCTCGGCGATCCCGATGTCGAGCGCGTCCGCCCCCACATCACGCTGGTGCCGCCGTTGCGGCTGGCCGACGCCGAGCTCGAGGCGGGCCTGGCGCTGTTGTTCGGTGCCGCCCGGCGCACCGACCCGTTCTCGGTCGCCCTGGATGCGCCGGACACCTTCGCGCCGGTCTCGCCCACCTTGCACCTTCCGGTGGTGGACGGAGCCGGGCAGCTGGCCGCACTGCGTTCCTTGGTGTTCCGCCCGCCGCTCGAACGCGAGACCCACCCCTTCGTGGCCCATGTCACCCTGCTGGCCCATGCCGCACCGGAGCGGATCGAGGCGGCCCGCTCCGTGCTGGCCGGCTACCGGGCCACCGCCGCCGTGCACCGCCTGACGATGATGGTGCGGGGCCACGACGCAGACGGGACGGCCAAATGGGCGCCGGCCGCCGATGTCGAGCTCGACGGCGTCCGGGTGGTCGGTGGTGGGCCGCTGGCGGTGCACCTGCACTGCGGCACGGTGCTCGATCCGGCCGCCGTCGCCCTGCTCGATGCCCACGGGGTCCAGGCGCCGCCCGCCGCGCTGGTGGTGATCGCCCGCCGGGAGGGAGCGGTCGTCGGTGCGGCCTGGGGCGTGCCGGCCCAGCCCTCACCGGCTGTGTCGGTCTTCGTCGACCCCGGCCGACGGGGCCAGGGCATCGGGACGCAGCTGCGGCGTGAGTGGGAGTTCCGGGCGGCCCGTGGATCCGAGGCGCCGCCCGCGCCGGATCGGCCGGTCAGTCGCTGACCGCGATGACCTCGGCATCGAGGCCGAGGGCGGCGACCTGCTCGGCGATCTCGCCGACGTAGAGCGGATTCATGACCAGCACGTGGCGCACCCCCCGACCGACGAGCGCGTCGGGACCGACGACGGCCTGCCCGGTGCCGGGCAGGTGCAGGCCCCACTTGTTCGGGTTGATGTCGACCACGTGATCGACCGCGGCGCCCGCCTCGATGAGGTTGAGGAAGGTCACCCCCTTCGAGCCCGCGCCCCACACGGCGACCGGACCGTCGCCGACCATGGCGCCGAGCCGCCGTTCCCAGTCGCGCCGGAGCCGTTCGACGTGTTCACCGAACCCGGTGACGCGCTCGGCCAGCTTGGTGAGCGCCGCCACGTCGACGGGGGGCGCGGTCGTGCCGGGCTGCGCCGGTCGGGCCTCGAGGTAGAGGTACTGGTCGCCGAAGGTGCGGTCCACCTCGAGGACCTCGAACCCGGACCGTTCGAACAGGTGCTGCAGCGTCGGCCCCGCGAAGTACGAGTGGTGTTCGTAGATCAGGTCCCAGACCGCCAGCTCGGACACCATGTAGGTCGCGTCGGGGACCTCGAAGTACACGGCGGTGTCGGCGTCGTCAGGGATGGAGCCGCGCACGCCCTCGATGAGCGAGGCGGGGTCGGTGACGTGCTCGAGCACGTGTTGGCAGAGCACCAGCGCCGCGTCGATGGGACGGTCGGTCGGGTAGTACTCCCGCACGATCTGCATCTGGGCCGAGGTGACGACCTTCGAACGGTCCGGATCGAAGCTCGGGTCGTACCCGACGCCGCGGTTGTCGCCGCGCTCGCACAGCAGGGCCAGGAAGTTCCCCTCGCCGGAACCGATCTCCACGATCCTGCGGCCCCGCAGCCCGTACCGCTCGATCAGCCGGTCGGCGAGCTCTCGGGCGAAGGCCTGGAACCGCGGCGAGTAGTGCAGCGAGTTCTCGTAGCTCGGGTTGTAGGCGACGAGCTCGGGGTCGAACGCCTCGTTCCAGAGGTAGCCGGTGGTGGGGGAGAAGCGCAGCTCCAGATCGCCCCGGGGGGCGGCCACCGCCTCGGCGGCGCTGGCGTAGAGCGCGTTGCAGAACACGGGCACGTTGCGCATGGACACCACTGGACCGGTGGCGTCGGCCTTGAGCCAACCCATGTCAGTCGTTCCACGCCTTCCACGGCGCGTCCGCGGCCCACAGCTCCTCGAGCCGCTTGCGGTCCCGCACGGTGTCCATGCACTGCCAGAAGTCGTAGTGGCGGAACGCCATCAGCTGGCCGTCCTTGGCCAGGTTCGACAGCGGCTCGCGCTCGAACATGATGTCGTCACCCTCGATGTAGTCGAACACCTCGGGCTCCATCACGAAGAACGCGCCGTTGATCCAGCCCTCGCCGATCTGTGGCTTCTCATCGAAGTTGACGATCTGGTCGCCGTCGAAGTCGAGGTGGCCGAAGCGGGCCGGCGGGCGCACCGCGGTCAGGGTGCAGATCTTGCCGTGCGCCTTGTGGAACGCCAGCAACTTGTGCAGGTCCACGTTCGACACACCGTCGCCCCAGGTGACCATGAACGTGCCATCGGTCCCGATGAAGGGCTGCAGCCGCTTGATGCGGCCACCGGTGGCGGTGGGCAGCGCCGTGTCGATCAGGTTGACGGTCCAGTCCGGCAGGTTCGACTCGCCGTGGGGCCGCACCTCGCCAGTGGAGAAATCGACCGTGAGGTCGTGTGCGTAGCGCGCCTGCTCGGCGAACCACCGCTTCACGAAGTCGGCTTTGTACCCGAGCGCGATGCTGAAGTCCTTGAAGCCGAAGTGGTGGTAGTAGCGCATGATGTGCCAGAGGATCGGCATACCGCCGATCTCCACCATGGGCTTGGGGCGCAGCTCGGTCTCCTCCGAGAGGCGTGTGCCCAGGCCGCCAGCGAGAATCCCTACCTTCATCGCAGTGCTGCTTCCGTTCTGGTCCGGGCGGAGCCGACGAGGCACCCGCCGCATCGGTGCCCGTCCAGGTCTACCGGCCCGGGAGCGGGAAGCAAACGCGTCGGTCGTCCCAGTCAGGCTGGGTCAGCGCTCGCCGGGGCGGGAGGCCCGCCCCGGCGGCCACGCACCGATCACGGCTCGTCGATGGTGAAGGAGTTGACCTTGTCGATGCGGTGCGTGGCCCGTACCAGCCTCACCGTGCCCGAGCGCGACCGCATGACCAGCGATTCCGTGGTGCAACCGCGGCGATCGAAGTGCACGCCCTTCATCAGCTCGCCGTCGGTGATGCCGGTGGCGGCGAAGTAGCAGTTGTCGGTGGCGACCAGATCGTCGTGGGTCAGCACCTTGTTGAGGTCGTACCCCGCATCCAACGCCGCCTGCCGCTCTTCGTCGTTGCGCGGCCACAGCTTGGCCTGGATCTCGCCGCCCATGCACTTGAGGGCGGCCGCCGCGATCACGCCTTCGGGCGTGCCGCCCACCCCGAAGAGGATGTCGGCGCCCGAGTCCGGCCAGGCGGTCGAGATGGCCCCGGCGACGTCGCCATCGGGAATGAGGCGGATGCGGGCGCCGGTGCCGCGCACCTCCTTGATCAGATCCGAGTGCCGGTCACGGTCGAGGATCACCGCGGTGAGGTCCCGCACGGACCGGCCGGTCGCCTTGGCCAGCCAACGCAGGTTGGCCGCCGGGCTGGCGGTGATGTCGATGGCGCCGGCGCCCTCGGGTCCGACCGCGATCGTCTCCATGTAGACGCAGGGGCCCGGGTTGAACATCGTGTTCTTCTCGGCCACGGCGATGACGGCCAGCGCGTTGCCCCGACCGAGCGACGTCAGCGTCGTGCCGTCGATCGGGTCGACCGCCACATCGACCTGCGGGCTGTTGCCGTTGCCCACCTGCTCGCCGTTGAACAGCATGGGCGCCTCGTCCTTCTCGCCCTCGCCGATCACGATGAGCCCGTCCATGTTGACCGTGGACAGCACCTCGCGCATGGCGGCGACCGCAGCCCCGTCGGCACCGTTCTTGTCGCCCCGGCCCATCCACCGGGAGGCGGCCATCGCCGCCGCTTCGGTGACGCGGACCAGTTCCATCGCCAGATTTCGATCAGGATTCGTGTGCCGAGCGGTCATGGCAGCGAAGACTAACGGCCGATGCCGGCTGCGATGCACTACCGGCGATGCCGTGGTGGGGTGGTCACGGGATGGGGTGGACGGGCGAGTAGAACGGAGACCATGACAGATCCGTCCCAGGCGCAGGGTGACGCCGGCGAGCTCGTGTACTGGTGGAGCCCCCGCGGCGATGAGCGGGTGTTCGACCTGCAGGGCTGGCCCGACGAGGCGGTATCGACCGCCAAGGCGCTGATCGAGGAGGACGGCCTCGAGCACGAGTGGGAGGGCACGTCGCTGGTCGTCTCGGCGGACAAGCGCGACGCCGTCGCGGCGTTGCTCGACGAGATCGTCGCCGCGGCGCAGCTGCGCCTCGATGCGGGCGCCGACCGCACCGCCTACGACCTCACCGACTGGCCCGACTACGAGCTCGAGACCTTGCGCGTCGCCCTCGAGGACGCCGGGATCGTCTACGAGTGGACCGAGGAGAGCGAGCTGCTCGTCTACGAGTCGGACGAGGGGCGCGTGGATGAGCTGTTCGAGCGACTCGACCTCCGTGGGCCGAACCCGGGTGTCGAGCTCGACGGCGAGACGCTCACCACGTTGTTGACCAACCTCTTCGTGGCCACCGGCACCCTGGCGGACGATGCCGATGATGCCGACGCGGTCCTCGAGGGTCACCGCGCCATCCTCGAGCTGGAGCAGCTCGCGGTGCCCTACGGGATGAACGCCGACACGTGGCAGGTGCTGGTCGCCGATGCCACCGAGCTGCGCCACCTCATCGAGGCCGAGGCCGCCGACGGGGAGGGTCCCACCACCAGCGGCCGCTTCGGCGAGGACCTCGAGGACGGCGGCGAGCGCGACGTCGATGACGAGCGGGACGACGCGGACGAGGACGAGGACGGCGGCGATGCGGTCGTGCTGTACGGCGACGACGCGATCATGGCCATCGCCGCCCGGCTGCGGGATCGCCTCAAGCGGCTGTTGTGAGCCGCGAGTTCTCGCAGCGTCACCGCCGCCTGCCATGGTGACGTGGTGGACGCCACGGTGGTGAACCGGTGAACGCAGCGGGCTTCGGGCTGGCCGACTTCGAGCTCTACCACTCGCGGCCGATCGCTCCGACCCGGCGGCTCGCGCTCGGCCTGCAGTACCTCCCGGCCAACCCTGCGCCGGGCCCCGGTGGGCTGTTGCTGGCCGGGATCGTGGCCGCGTTCGGCGCGACGCTCGACGAGGACGACCGGGCTGAGCTGTCGCTGCTGATGCAGCAGGTCGAGTCCGGGTTCCGCATCGTGCAGCCCCGCCTCCGGCACCGCCTGCAACGCGACCGCGTCGGCCTGCTGAAGTCCCACCACCGCCTCGATGCCGGGTCGGACGGGCCGGACTTCAACCTGACCTCGGGGACCGGTTCGCCGCTGGTCCACGCGCTCGGTGCGGTCTACGCAGCGGGCAACCTGCCCGCCGGCTGCCAGGCCGACGTGTTCGGGGCCTTGCGCAAGGCGTTGCGGTGGACCGGCGCCCTCGACGCTCGGTTCGTCGCCCACATCTCCGGTGGCGGGGCGACGCCTGCCGGTTGGCGGGCGTTGGGCAGCGATCCCGTCGCCTGGGCGCTCTCGGTGCTCGGGTTCGCCGAGGGGGAGGATCCGACCAAGCGGGACATCCGCCGGCAGTACCGGGACGCGCTGCGCGTCGCCCATCCCGACCATGGTGGGGATGAGGGCGAGGCGGCCGAACGGATCGCCGAGCTCAGCGAAGCCCGCCGGATCCTGCTCGGATGAGCGTCGAGTTCGGATGAGCGTCGAGTTCGGATGAGCGAAGCTCGGACGGACGTTCGCGTGCGGGCTGTGCTGCTGGCGCCGGGTGCGGGCAGCTCGGCTGATCACCACACGCTGGTCGCGCTCGAGGCGGCGCTGGCGCCGTTGCCCTGCGTGCGGCTCGACTTTCCCTACCGGCTGGCAGGACGGCGCTTCCCCGACCGGGCTCCGGTGCTGGTGGCCCACATCGTCGAGGCGGTGGAGGCGCTGTGCGCGCAGCACGGCCTGCGGCAGGACCAGGTGCTGCTCGGCGGACGGTCGATGGGTGGTCGGATGTGCTCGATGGCGGTGGCGGAGGGCCTCGGCGCGGCCGGTCTGGTGCTGCTCGGCTATCCGCTGCACCCGCCCCGCAAGCCGGAGCAGTTGCGCACCGCCCACTTCGGGGCCATCGGCGTGCCGTGCCTGTTCGTGTCGGGCACCAGGGACGACTTCGCCACCGTGGAGGAGCTCACGATGGCGACCGCGGCGATCCCGGCGCCGGTGACCCACCGCTGGATCGAGAACGCCCGTCACGATCTCGACCGCTGCGATGACCGGTTGGTGGAGTTGGTCACGGGGTGGGTGGCCGAGCTCGGCTGAGCCGCGAAACTGCGGCGAGGTGGGTCGCGTCGCGGCGGACGCCGATCGTTGCGCCTGATCACCTCACCGCGTTGTCTGAGAACCGACCGGGTACGGTCCGTTTCCAGACGACGCCACGAGGCACTCGCCCTGGCACCCCCCGCCCCCCACGTCACCCGCCGGGGAGGCCGCGTCGGGCCCCGGCTCAGGCGATGATCGCCACCGGCGTACCGAGCGGTACGGTTTGGGCCAGCTGGACGACGGCGTCGTTGGTCACCCGGATGCAGCCGTGGGTGCTGTCGGTCCCGATGGAGGAGGGGTCGTCGGTGCCGTGCAGGCCGAGCCGGCCGTCGCCGCCGTTGAACGAGCTCAACGCCTCGGAGAACCCCGACAGGCCGAAGGCGTACGGCCCGTAGGGCCCTGACGGGTCCGGTGGCTGCAGCAGTTCGTAGAGGTAGTACGAGCCTCCCGGTGTGGGTGTCGGGTCCTGTCCCACGCCGATCGGTTCCACCTGGACGATCTCGTCGCCGTTGTAGACCCGCAACTCCCGTTCGGCCAGGCGGATCTCGATGCGGAACGAGTGGCGGGTCACCGTGACGTCGGCGGCCGCGATCCAACCGCTCGACCCGTTCGGGCGCACCGGTAGCGCCACCTGGAGCCGGTCGCCCTGCGCTCCGAGCACGGCGAAGGTGAGCGGCGCGCCCTGTTCGTTCGGGTTGCTCAACGTATGTGCCGGTGTGGTGCTGTCGGCCTGGTCGTACACCGCGACCGCGGGCACCACCGCCTCGGCGGCGGCGAAGCGGCCATCGGTCGCCCCCGACGGGTCCGGGACGACGGTGGGGGTGGACGGCGGGGAGACGCCTGCCGTCGGGGCCGGGGCCGGGGCCACGCTGTCGCCGGCGTCGCGGCAGGCCACGGCCACCAGCAGCAGCGCCGAAGTGAGCAGCGCCGACCACCGCCTCGTCACGGCGATCAACCGTACCGATCGGCGGGCCCGGCCGGGTGGATGGGCCCGGCCGGCGCGGCGTCGGTGGGGTTGAGCTCCTCCAGCTCGCGTTGCGCCGTCTCCGGGTAGCGGGTGAGCACCAGCACCGCCACCAGGATCGGGCCGGCGGCGACCGCGGCCATGGCGGCGCCGAACCCGAAGCGGTCGGCCAGGTTGCCCACCAGCAGCAGGCCGGTGACGCTGCCCATCACGCCCGCGGCGGTGATCACCCCGTTGGCCCGTCCCCGCAACCGGGTGGGGAACAGTTCCGGGCCGTAGACGACCAGCGTCGGCACCACGAGCCCGCCGAAGAGCGTGCCGGCGATGGCCCCGCCCCACAGCAGCGATCCGCCGAAGGCGAAGCTCACGGTGATGCCGGCCGCCGCGCCGACCAGACCGAGGGCGCCGATGGCCCGCCGCCCGTACACGTCGGCCAGCCGGCCGCCGAAGAACACCGCCAGGCCGGCGGGCGTCGAGGTCACCAGGGTGAACACGGTGATGGCGCCGGCGTTGAACCCCCGGCCGGTGCGCAGGTACTCGTTCTGCAGCTGCGAGGCCGGCGCGGCGAACACGGTGGTGAGGGCGGCCGATGCCGCCAGCAGGGCCAGGCGGCCGCGGTGCTCGCCGAGCCGTTCCCGGCGGGTGTCGTGCTGGTGGACGACGAAGCGGCCGCTCTCGCGCAGGCCCCGGGCGGCGAAGAACGCCACCGGGGCGAAGACCGCGCCCAGGCCGAAGAGCAGGCGCCAGGCCCGTGGGTTCACGTCGGCGAGGGGCAGCATCCACACCACCGCGCCGGAGCCGAGGCCCG
>JADLEF010000412.1 GCA_020846295.1 Acidimicrobiales bacterium | reverse complement strand
GCACCAACACCCGCCGAACGCCGCTACGCGCCCGTGGGCACACGCGCCCGCGCAGCCAACAACGCGTCTACCCAGCTCACACCCCCAAAACCAGCCCTCGTGTCACCACCAACTGCGGAACCCGGGAAGCACCACCCCACCCCTCGCTGCAATATCCGGGTCTGATATTCCGCTGCATCTGATCTGACTTCGCGCGACGGGATCCGCGGGGATTCAGTCCGCATTTGGGAGGGTGGTTGGCCTTGATCTTGGAGGCCCTGCCCGATGAGCACGCCGCGCCGAGCGAAGCGGTTCTTGATCGCGGAGCAGAAGTACGACTTGTGGGTCCGCATGCTCTCAGGGCAACTGGCCCAGGCCGCCGCCGCGGCGGCGGCGGGCGTGGATCGCACCACGATCGGCAAGCTGCGCACGGTCGCTCGGGACGGCGCGATCGCCGCGCCTCAGGCATCGAAGCCGGGCAAGCCGAAGCACTCCCCGGCCGAAGCAGCGGAGCTGGCGGAAGCTCGGGCGGAGCTCGAGCGGTTGCGTACGACGGTGGTCGAGCAGGCGGTCGGTTGGCGGTGCTGCGGGGAAAATCCGCTTTGGGGATGACCGGCCCGGTCCCCGCCGGGTCGACGGGCCGACCAAACACGCCTTGCTCGACCTCGTCGACACCGCCATGGCCGCCGGCTGGACGGCGTCGCGGGCGTGCGCCGTGCGCGAAGTGGACCGGCGTCGCTGGTGGCGCTGGAACCACCGCCGAGCAGCCGGCCTGCCCCTCGACGACCTCGCCTCGAGCGGCGGCGCTGTTCACGGGCTGCTGGAGTGCGAAGAGGCCGAGATCGTGGCCCTCTACGACGACTGGGCTGACATCGACCGCTCGCACCGCAAGCTCGCTCATCGCGAGTCCTACGAGAACCGGGTGTGGGTCTCGCCCTCGACAGTGGACCGAGTCCTCGCCCGCAACGGCCTTGCGTTGGCCGGCGAACCGCGAGCGCCTCGCTCCGTGAAGCAGCCATGGCCAGACTGGGCGGAATGGCGACCGAACCAGCTGTGGTGCTGGGACGCCTCCCAGTTCGAAGCCTGCAAAGCCGCCAAGTACGCGTACGCCATCATCGATCTGGTCTCCCGCAAGTGGATCGTCACGATCTTGACCGGCCAGCCTGACTCGGTTGCCGTGCGCGTGCTGTTCACCAAGGCGCTCGACGCCGAAGGTCTGCTCGACGACCGGCTCCGGGATCGGCTCACCGACCTCGACGCGGTGCCCGACGACGACGACGAGGGGTTGCCGTTGCTGTTGGCCATCAGCGACAACGGCACCGAGATGCGCTCGAAGGACACCCGCCGGTTCATGGCGTTGTGCTCGATCGCCCAGCAGTTCGGACGGCCGTCCGGAGGACCTGCGACGACTGCGGCTGCGTCCTGCTTCCCGGTACTCAAGACACGCAGTGCGCAGCACACCAACCCAACCACCACGACGCCAGAACCGTGCATGTTCCATCGGTTCGACACGAGGGGATTGGGCCTGCTGGTCGCCCGGTCAGAGCTCGATCTGTCGCATCGCGTCGGCTGTCACGCCGTACATCCACGGTCCGATCGGCTTGCCAGCGATGAGGCGTTCCATCTCGTCCCAGTGATGGGCGAGGACGGCCAGGCTGTCGATCGTCGACTGGCTGCGGCGCCCGGTCAGCACGAAGCCCCTCACGCGGTGCTGCACCCACAGCAAACGCTCGACCGGCCGATAGCGGATGCGCTTGTCCCGCGTGATCACGACGAGGCCCAGTGCGCCCACCACCGGGAGCCACTCGTCGTCGAGCGCGCCTCTCGGTATGGCGATGTCGGGATCGCCGGGGTACACCACGTCGTCATGGTGCTGCCGCAGCGCCTTTCCGAGCGCCAGGTCGTTCTCATCGACGAAGAACCTGGGCGGCACAGTGCCCTACGCCACCAGCGAGCGTTGGTGCTCCTCGTAGGCAACCGCCGCACGTACGAGCTCGACGTCCACGTCGTACGAGTCGGCGATGTCCCCGATTGCTTCGCCGGCGTCGAAGAGCTCCCACAGTCGTTCGGTCGCGACCCCCGCCACGTTCGGCTGGCCGAAGCGCACCAGCGGGTCGATCACCACCGGTGAGGTAGGGCCGGCGGGATGCAGGCGCTGCGCATCGACACCATTCGGGTCGAACTCGACCTTGCGGAAGAACCGGTTGGCGACCTCGGTGAGCAGCACCTGCTGCCCGGAACGGACCACGATGGCGATCGCGGCCGGCAGCTCGTTGCGTTCTTGGATCCGCAGCACCAGCTCCTTGCCCATGACGTACGGTCGGGTCGTCGCCAACGGATAGGGCGTGTGGAACTCGCGACGCAGCTCGTCGATTACCGGACGGAGCCGCTGCAACGGCACGCCACAGCGGCGGTACTCGCGCAGGTAGCCTAGCTCGACGAACTCCCCCCACGTCACGATGTCCTCACCCGACGACACCTCCCGCACGACAGGGGGATACCGCACACCCTGCCGGGCGTAGCCATCAAGCCAGGCGCGCACACGATCGGGCCGCAGACCCAGCAGACCCGCCGCCTCCGCAGTCCCGTACACCGGGCGCTCGAGCACCGACACCACACCAGTCGTCACGGATCCATTCTGTCGCACCGCACCGCGCTCCCCGCTCACCCCGTCTCGCTTCCCTCGCCGACGTGGGTTTTACCGATGCGATCTGCGATGGAACGCACCGAGTCGGGCAACGCGTGCGCGTAGATCTTCATCAGCATGTCGGGGCTGTGGCCCAAGATCTCCGCCGCCGCTCGCAGCTGGCCCAGGTCCGTCGCCCGTCGAGTCATGTGGGTCGCGGCGGTGTGCCGGAGCCCGTGCGAGGTGAGGTGCGGCAAGCCTGCGTCGCGAGCCAGGATGGCCAACGTCTTGTTGAAGTTGCGCGGATGCACGGCGGTGCCGGTGCGGGTGCACACCACGAGATCGAGGTCGGCCCACGCCGGACCACAGAACAACCGCTCGGCCAGCTGCTTGCGCCGGTGCGCTTCGAGCAGCCGCAGGGTCACCGCATCGACCGGGATCGTCCGCCGAGAGCGCTTCGTCTTGCCCGGCGTCCACACCAGTCCACCTTTCACCTCGACGATCGCCTCATCGATGCGGACCGTCGCAGCGTTGAAGTCGATATCGTCCCACTTCAGCCCGAGCAGCTCACTGCGCCGCGGCCCGTAGAGGACAGCGAGCCGGAACGGCGCTCCCCACCGGTGCTGCGACGAGGCGCCCAGGAACACCCGCACCTGTTGCTCGTCCCACGCGTCGACCTCACGTTCGCGATCGGGTTTGACCACGTGGCGGGGCATGCCGACCCGAGCCGCCGGGCTCCGCCGTAGCAAGCCCTCGTCCACCGCGTCGGTAAGCACCGCCCGAAGGATTGTGCGGCACAGCTGGACGCTGCGTCGGGACAGCTTGCCGCCCTTGGCCAGATCATCGAGCCACCGCGCCACGTCGTCCCGATCGAGCGCGTCGAGCCGCAAACCGCCGAGCCCCGCCTTGATGTGCGTCGCCGCCCAAGCGTGCTGCTCCCTCGCCTTGGGCCCAACGGCGTTTCGCGACGCGACCCCACGGTCGACCAGCCAGGCCAACGTCGAACGATCGGTGAGCGCGGTGATGCCCTCGGCCTGTGCCGCCGCAGCAGCCTGGTTCGCGGCCCGTCGGGTCGGATAGGTGCCAAGCTGCTTGGGTCGGCGCTTGCCCGTCGCCGTGTCGATCCCATCGACCCGTACGACCCATCTGCCGCGCTGCTGGCGAACCGTCGGTGCCGCCGCCGCCTTCCATGCCATGCCGAGCTCCCTCGTACCGCATCGTGCCGCCACGCGGTGATACGTGTTGATACGTGTGTGATACATCGGCCCGAAAATGGCCGAAACCTCGGCTGGAGTGCCGAGGCTTCGTAGTCTATCACTCCTGGTCAGGGCAGGTATTTCCGGGTGGAGCTGATGGGACTCGAACCCACGACCCCCTGCTTGCAAAGCAGGTGCTCTAGCCAACTGAGCTACAGCCCCGAAGGGGCCATCAGCCTAGCGCCTCGGGCGGCGGGTGCAGACCAGCCCTGGCGGCTCAGCCGCCCAGCCGCCTGGCCAGGTACACGGCGGTCAGATACGGGCGCTCGACCACGCCGCCCGGCTGGGCCTGGACATACGCCCCCAACTCCGCCAGCACCGCATCGAGCACGCCCGGCTCGAGCGCCAGGAACGGGGAGAACGTGCCGAACAGCAGTCGAACCTCCTCCGCCGTGTGCCGACCGCTCCAGCGGATCAGGTGGTGCTGCGCCGGCTCGAACGCCCCAACCAGCGCGAAGGCGGCCAGACGATCGTCCACCTCCAGCCCGTGGTGCCGTCCGGCCTGGCCGGGGTGCGCCCCTGCCGACGCAGCGGCGAGCAGGTGGGGCGCGTGGCGACGCAACGCCACCCGCAACGGCTCGGCCAGCGGGTCCTCCCGCTCCGAGTCGGTGTAGATCGACCACCACAGCGCCGCCCACCCACCCGGGCGCAACACCGCCGCCACCTTGGCCATCCCCAGTTCGGGCGGCACCCAGTGGAACGAGGCCGCAGCCACGACCACGTCAAAGGACCGCTCCGGCAGCACGACCGCCTCGAACGCGCCGAGCAGCACCGCCAACGGCGCCGGCCGGTACCGTTCCCGCAACCGGCGCGCCATCGGCTCGCTCAGCTCCACCGCGGTGACCCTCGCCCCGCGATCGAGCAACGGACCGGTCACCTGACCCGGTCCCGGGCCGATCTCGAGCACCTCGACGTCCGGCCCCAGACCGCACACCGACTCCAGCAGGGCGTACACCTTGGCCGGGTACCCCGGCCGGCCCCGCTCGTAGCGGTCGACGGCGGTGCCGAACAGCACCCGGCGCCGGCGATGCAACCCGAAGTCCTCCACCACGGGCCCGACCCTACGAGCACCAACCAGCACGATCCGGCACGAACCAGCGCGAACCGGCACGAACCGGCACGACGGACGCGCCGAGGGGCGGCCGCCGCAACCGGCGACCGCCCCTCGGGACGTCAGGTACCGCTCCCGATCAGCCGCAGGCGTTGGCGGCGCGGTCGAAGGCGCACGGCTTCGACTTGCCGGAAAGCTCCACGATCGGACCCTGCTGGATCCAGGTCTGCTTGGCCGAGTCGTACTGCGAGATGTCCGAGCCCTCGGTCAGGTAGGCGTCGGCGTTGCCGTTCATGTTGTAGCGGATGCCCTCGAGGAGACCCGGTGCGGTCATGTCCAGCGTGCGCAGCGCCACGATGAAGTTGGATCGGGTCAGACCCCCGTCCATGTCGCCGGCGATCTTCATCGCCTGCACGAAGGGGAAGCCGAACAGGAAGCCGTTCCCGAAGTTGCCCGACGTCTTGTAGTCATGGCCAGCGGCGGTGAGCAGCTCCCGGCCCCACTTCACGAACGCATCATTGGAGTTCGCGTCGGCGTTGAAGTCCAGCGCACCACCACCGATGATCCACCACCCGTTCGACGCCGAGCCGTCACCACCGACCTTGTCCTTGCCCACGAAGCTCGCCGCCTTGCAGACCGACGACATGAACAGGTACTTCGCCGAGTCCTTCATGCCGTTGCCGGCCGCTTCGGTGATGATCTGCGGGCATTGCGCCCCACCGGTCATCGTGATGAACACCTCTGGGTTCTTCGACGCCAGCGTGGTCATCGGATCGGTCACCGTGGGCGCCTGGAACTCGACCACCTCGGTGATGAACTCGATCTTGTCCTTGTTGGGCGACTCCTCGAAGTACGCCTCGAGCGCCCCCTCGTAGGCCTTGCCGAAGTCGCTGTTGGCGACGAGCGCAGTCACCGTGACCGTCCCGTCGACGGCGACGAGCTCATCGAAGTTCTTGTCGATGAAGGCGCCCCACAGGACTGCCTCGGTGTTGTAGGCCATCTGCTGGCCGGTGGTCCACGGATGGTTCACCGGATCGCCCCATGCCGGGTGTCCGCTCATCTCCAGCGGGTGCGGGATGCAGCGGGCGTTGAGCTTGTCGTACACGGCCAGGCCGTTCGGCGAGCCAAGGGTCCAGACCGCGAAGACCTTCTCCGAATCGATCAGCTCGTCGACCAGCGGGATGGTGCGCGCCGCGTCGTAGCCGTCATCCTTGAAGTTGAGCTGGATGTTGCGGGTCTTGCCCTCGCTGTCCTTGAAGAAGCCCTGCTCGTTGTAGTAGCCGAACAAGGCGTCCATCGAACGGGCGATGTTGCCGTAGTCGGCAGCCGCACCGGACAGGGCGATGGCCTGACCGATCTTGATCTCGGTGTCGGTCAGACCCTCGGTGTTGCTCCAACCGGATGCGCACTTGGTGAGGTCGATCGTGAAGCCCTCGGGGCCGGTCGCCTTCGTCCCGTCGGCCGAGGTTCCCCAGCCGTTCTCCTTGATCCGCTCGAGGATCGCAGCGCGCTCCTCCGCCCACAGCTCCTCCCACTCCTCCATCGAGGCGGGCCGCGCCTTGGCCGGGGCCGCGGTCGTGGCAGAGCCTTCCCCGCCGGCGGCCGTCGTCGATGCCCCACCGAGCGCCTCGGCCACCCCGGCCTTCACACCCTCGTCGACGGTCTGGCCGGTCTCGGCGCCGGAGCCACCGCCGCCGCCGTCGTCGCCGCCACAGGCCGCCGCGGCCAGCGCCGCGGTCACACAGACCGCAAGCGCGCGTCGGTGTCGTCTCATCTCCACATTCCCCCTGGTCGATCTCGCCCAGCTCGGACATTTGCCACTCATCGAGACAACCGTCACGACAAGCCGATGGACACTAGCTCCCCTGCCGAAGGAGGTGGGCGCGGCCCTCCGGGCGATGCACGCGGTCATGCCCTCGGACCGGCGGGCCCTGCGCCGCCGGCCGGAAGGGACTCCGGACCCTAGACCCCTACACCCCGAGGGGTATTCCGTGGAACGCGACACCAGCGACCCGAACGCCTTCCCGAACAGCTCCGACCAAAGAGGTTCGTCATGTCCCGCAAGAAGGTCCTCGTCCTCGGCGGCAACTTCGCCGGCCTCACCGCGGCCCTCGCCGTCAAGCACGAGCTGCACGGCGACGTCGATGTCACCGTCGTCTCCGCCTCGGACCGCTTCCTGTTCACGCCCTCGCTGATCTGGCTGCCCTTCGGCAAGCGCACAGCAGCCGACATCACCTTCGCCCTCGAACCGACGTTCAGCGCCCACGGCATCGACTTCGTCCACGCCTCGGCCACCGGCCTGGACGTGAACGCCCGCAAGGTCGACACGACCGCCGGCGCCTACGGCTACGACGAGCTCGTCATCGCCACCGGCTACCGCAACCACAGCGAGGTCATCCCGGGCCTCGGCCCCGACGGCTACGCCTACACCATCACCACCCTCGAGGCCGCCACCCGCGCCGGCGAGGGCTGGAAGCGGTTCCTCGACAACCCCGGTCCCGTGGTCATCGGTGCCACCCAGGGCGCCGGCTGCTTCGGCGCCGCCTACGAGTACCTGTTCAACTTCTCCCACCAGCTGCGCAAGGCCGGGCTGAAGAAGCAGGTCCCGATGACCTACGTCAGCCCCGAACCGTTCCTCGGCCACTTCGGCGTCGGCGGCCTGCCCCACGGCGAGACACTGCTCGGCATGTTCCTCAAGAAGGAACGGATCAACGCCATCGTCGACGTCGCCATGGACCACGTCGACGAGGGGCGGCTCACCCTCGGCGACGGCCGCACCCTCGACTTCTCCTACGCGATGATCGTGCCGCCGTTCCTCGGCCAGACCTACCTCGCGGACAGCGGCATCGCCGACGACAAGGGCTTCGTGCCCGTGCGCGACACCTACCAGGCCGTCGACCACGACGACGTGTACGCCGTCGGCGTGGCGGCCGCCGTCCCCGTGCCGTGGCACACCACCAACGCGGTCGGCATCCCCAAGACCGGCTTCCCGGCCGAGACACAGGCGCACGTCGCCGCCCGCAACATCGCCGCCCACATCAAGGGCGAGGAGCCCCACGACCACAAGGCGTTCGGCGAGATCCCCGCCGTGTGCGTGATGGACGCCGGCAACAACGGCGTCATCATCCTCGGCGACAAGATGCTCCCGCCCCGCAAGCACGGCGTGCTCATCCCCGGCCCACAGGCCCACGCCATGAAGCTCGCCTTCGAGAAGTACTTCCTGTGGAAGGCACGACACGGGCACGTGACCCTGCCCTGACCCCCGCCGCCGCGGGTGGTGAGCACATGAACGATGGGTGACGTCGTTCATGGAACCGACATCCGCGGGTATTCCACGGGGGTCGACGCCGCTCTTGTTGACCGTGCCGCCTCCGTCGATCGAACCGGATCGGCCCGCAGGGCGTCTGGACGACGCGGACAGGCGCTCGACGACGGGAGGACCGATGATGCAGACGGTGACAGCGGACAGCGCGGCGGAGCCCGTCGCCACCGTGGTGCCCGTCCGGGCCGGCATCATCGCAGCCCTGGTCGCCGCCGCGACCGTCGTCCCGCTCCTGGTCACGGCCGGGCGCCTCACCGAATCCTGGCGTCCGGCCCCCGACGGGATCGAGCGGGTCGGCGACAGCGCCGTCCACGGCACGCTGCTCGGCCTCGCCGTCGGCCTGGCCATCGCCGCCACACGGCCGGCGTCCCGCGCCGGGAGCCCACACCGCCCGATCGATGCGGTGCTCCACATCGTCGGCCCCGGCCTCGCCGGCGCGCGCGTCGGCGCCGGCTCCGGCGTGGCCGCGGTCACGTGGGACCCCGAGCGCGGCACGGTGGCGGGGCTCCTGCTCGCCCTCGCCACCAGCGTCGGCTTCGGTGCCCTCGCCGGCGGCGCCGCCCGGCTCGGCGGAGGTGACCGCGGCGCCCGATCCGCCGCCGTGGTCGGCGGGGCGTGCGGCGGGTTCTTCGTGTGGCTCATCGCCAACGCGCTCCACGATTCGGTCACGATCACCAGCACCCTCGGCTACTGGCGGGCGCTGGCCCACGATCCGGCGCTGCAGGCCCGGCTGTTGCGCTACGGAGCCGGAGCCGCGCTGCCCGCCATGTGCGTACCCCTCGGCATCACCGGAGCGGACGCGCTGCGCCGCCTCTGGCGCCGCTGACCGACCCCGGCGCGCGAGCTGCGGGCACCGGGCGCGGCGGGTCATGACACCCGACACGTCGCCGCCGAAGGTCGACCCCACGCGCTGACACCGTCCGCCCGGCGGCCTTGCCGCCGCCGCGGAGGGCGCCGCTAGCCTGCACGTCAGGGCGCCGCCCGCTGCCGAGGAGATTCCACGTGACCGCAAACGAGTCCACCGCGTTCCGCGCCGCCATCGACGTGATCGCCAAGGTCGATCCGGCCATCGCGCAGGCCATCGTGGGAGAGCTCGGGAACCAGCGGAGCCAGCTCAAGCTGATCGCCTCGGAGAACTACGCATCGCCCGCCGTGATGCTGGCCATGGGCAACTGGTTCTCGGACAAGTACGCCGAGGGCACCACCGGGCACCGCTTCTACGCCGGCTGCGAGTTCGTCGACGTGGTCGAGGCGCGGGCCGCCCAGCTGGCCTGCGACCTGTTCGGCTCGCCCCACGCCTACGTGCAGCCCCACTCCGGCATCGACGCCAACCTGGTCGGGTTCTGGGCCATCCTCGCCCGCGAGGTCGAGCTGCCCACCATCGAACGGCTCGGCGTGCGCCACATCAACGACCTGTCCGGGTCGGACTGGGAGAAGCTGCGCCAGGAGCTCGGCAACCAGCGGCTGCTCGGCATGTCCCTCGACGCGGGCGGGCACCTCACCCACGGCTTCCGGCCCAACATCTCGGGCAAGATGTTCAACCAGCGCTCCTACGGGACGGACCCGGAGACCGAGCTGCTCGACTACGACGCGGTGCGCCGGCAGGCGTTGGAGTTCCGGCCGCTGATCATCGTCGCCGGCTACTCGGCGTACCCCCGCCGCATCAACTTCGCCAAGATGCGTGAGATCGCTGATGAGGCGGGGGCCGTGCTGATGGTCGACATGGCGCACTTCGCCGGCCTGGTGGCGGGCAAGGCGTTCACCGGAGACTTCGACCCGATCCCCCACGCCCAGGTCGTCACCTCGACCACCCACAAGTCGTTGCGGGGCCCGCGCGGCGGCATCGTGCTGTGCCAGCCCGAGTACGCCGAGTTCGTCGACAAGGGCTGCCCCATGGTGCTGGGCGGGCCGCTCGCCCACATGATGGCGGCCAAGGCCGTCGCCTTCTCCGAAGCGTTGCAGCCCTCCTTCAAGGACTACGCCGCCGCGGTGGCAGCCAACGCGGTGGCGCTGGCCGAGGGTCTGCTCAGGCGGGGTGTGCGCCTGGTGACCGGCGGCACCGACAACCACCTGGTGCTGGTGGACACCGAGACCAAGTTCGGTCTGACCGGGCGCCAGGCGGAGACGGCCCTGCTCGACTCGGGCGTGGTGACCAACCGCAACGCCATCCCGCGCGACCCGAACGGCGCCTGGTACACCTCCGGCGTGCGGCTCGGTACGCCGGCGCTGACGACGCTGGGCATGGGCGCCGCCGAGATGGACGAGGTGGCGGACATCATCGTCACCGCGCTGTCGGCGGCGACGCCGACCCAGGCCTCCACCGGACCGTCCAAGGCGAAGTTCACCATGACCGCCGGCGTGGCCGATGCGCTGCGGACCCGCTGCGGCGACCTGCTCGCCCGCCACCCGCTGTACCCCACCATCGACCTGGCCTGATCCGGCCGGGATCCCGCCCGCCATACCGACAGGTAGGTCAGCCGATCCGGGGCGGTCAGCGGCGCGGCCGGCCCGGGAAGAACGCGTTGGTGCGGCGGATGTAGTCCGCGTACGCGGGACGACGCCGGGTGATCGTCTTCTCCAACAGATCCTTCCCCGACACCCTGGTCAGCAGCACCGTCATCACGACCGGGCCGATCACCCCGAACAGCCCGGTGACCGTCTCGGCCGAGATCACGAACAGCCCCCACCACACGCAGAAGTCCCCGAAGTAGTTCGGGTGCCGCGTGTAGCGCCACAGCCCCTGGTCCATGACCAGGCCCCGGTTGGACGGATCGGCCTTGAACCGGGCGAGCTGCCAGTCCCCCACCGCCTCGAAGTAGAGCCCGACCGCCCACAGCGCCACCCCGACAGCGGCCACCGGCGAGAGCCCGCTCGGCGTCGCGTCCGCCATGGCCAGCGTGACCGGCAACGCCACGACCCAGGCCAGCGTCGCCTGCAACAGGAAGATGCCGTAGAGGCTCCACCGCGCGAAGTCATCCGGGTGGCGTCGCCGCATCGCCTGGTAGCGCGGATCCTCCCCGTGGGGCAGGTTCCGCCGGGCCAGGTAGAACGACAACCGCAACCCCCACACCGCGACCAGCACCAGCAGCAGCCACGACCG
>JADLEF010000411.1 GCA_020846295.1 Acidimicrobiales bacterium | reverse complement strand
GGAGGTACCGGCATGAACGAGGACCTCGCCGCTCGCTACCTCGCCGGTGAGCCGCTCGACGACGCCGAGTCGGCGCTCCTGCTCGACGACCGAGCCGAGCTCGACGCCCTCACCGCCCTGCTCGGTGACGCCGAGCTGTGGGCCGAGGACCCACCGGCCGGGCTCGAGGACCTCGTGGTCGATCTCGTTGCTGCCGAGGCTTCCGCCGTCCGGGCCACCGACCCCCGTCGGGCCGTCGCGCCACCGGTCACCACCGGCGGCGCCGCCGCCGCCGACGTGATCCCGCTGCAGCGCGCCCGGCGGCGCACCCTGGTGGCCTCGCTCGTGTCCGCCGCGGCCGCCGCCCTCGTGGCCGTCATCGTGACGGTCAGCCTCGGTCGCGATCGCGGTGAGCCGCCCGTGCGCATCGAGGTCGCCCTGCCCGATGCCCGACCCGGCGGTGTGAGTGTGGCCGACACCGCATCAGGCCTGAGGATCAACCTCGACGCGCCCGACCTCGAGCGCCTGCCCGACGGCCAGTTCTACCAGGCGTGGCTGCGCTCGCTGGACGGTGAGCGCCTGGTCGCGGTGGGCACGTTCCACTCCGGCGACGACGTCATCCTGTGGGCCGGCGTGAAGGTCGAGGACTTCCCCACGCTGACCGTCACCATCGAACCCGACGACGGCGACGCCGCCTCCTCGGGGAACCGGGTCCTCGTGGTGCCGTTGCTGCCTCCCGCCTCCTGAGGTTTTCGAGTTCGGAGCGCCGCCCGCGTTGGGGAAATCCGCTGCAGCTGCGTAAGGAACGATCGCGCTCAATACGATCCCTGCCCCATGGCACTCCATCGCGAAGCTCAGGCCGTGCTCGACGGCATGCAGGGGTCCGGCATGCGGCCCTTCATCGAGTTGACGCCCGAGGAGGCGCGAGCCCAGAGTCGTGCCTTCCGCCGGCCCGATCCGCACGCGCCCGCCTTCGAGACCATGGATACCGAGGTGCGCGGCACCCACGGCCCGATCAAGCTGCGCTTCTACCCCGGCGGCAGCGACACCGGGGTCGTGTTCTTCCACGGCGGCGGCTGGATGTACGGGGATCTGGACATGGCGGACAGCTTCTGCCGGTTCCTGACCCGCATGTCCGGCGCCACCGTCATGTCCGTCGACTACCACCTCGCCCCCGAGCACCGCTACCCCGCCGCCCTCGACGACGCGGTGATCGCCATCCAGTGGCTGATGGCCAAGGCGCACGAGTACGCCATCGATCCGGCGAAGCTCGTGGTGTGCGGTTCCAGCGCCGGCGGCAACCTCGCCGCCGCCGCCTGCCTGAAGCTGCGCGACCAGCAGGCCGCGCTGCCGTCGCTGCAGGTGCTGCTGTGTCCCGCCCTCGACGCCACCATGACCGCACCGTCCTACGACGAGCACTCGTCGAGCGGGTTCCTCACCCGGGCGGACATGGCCCACTACTGGTCCGCGTACCTCGGCGACACCGATCCGAGCGATCCCTACGCCTCGCCGCTCGCCGCCGCGGATCTGTCCGGGCTGCCGCCCGCCCTCATCGTCACCGCCGGCGCCGACCCGCTGCGAGACGACGGTGAGCGGTACGCCGACCGGTTGCGCGAGGCGGGCGTCGACGCCGACTGCCTGCGCTTCGACGGCCACCTCCACGCCTTCCCGATGACCACTGCGGTAGGTGCCTCGACGTTGGTCATCGGCGCCGTCGCCGCTCGCCTGCGCAGCTGAGCGCACGCCGCCGAGCACCCCTCGCGCACCGCAGCCGGGCCCCGCGGCCCGGCTGCGGCGCGCCCGGGTCCCGCAGGCCGCAACGGCGCGCGCCGGGCCGGGCTGATTCGGTGGCGCCATCCCCTCGGCCACTAGGGTTGAGGCCACGTCCACCCGCGAACAGCCGTGCGCCCGGCGCGGCTCCCGTTCGTTCCGGCGGTTGTCACGCCGAACGGGAGCGGGGCGGCTGGGAAAGGCGCTGCTATGCCGACGCTGTCGTTCGAAGGTGAGACCCAGCAGGAACTGGTGCAGAAGGTGCGCCGTTGGCTGGCCTCCGTCGACGGTGCCCGCGACGGCGCCGACCTGACACCCACCGAGGTGATCAGCCAGGGGGCCGAGCTCACCAAGGAAGCGTTGCGCCTCGTCGCCCAGGCCGCCCCGGCCCCGGTGGCGGAGTCCGACCTGGTGAAGCAGCTGACCAAGATGGGCTACCAGGCGACCGACGCCACCAAGGAGGCGCTGCTCGAAGGCCTCGAGAGCCTCGATGCGCTCACCGGTGGTTCGCTGCTCACCGCGGCGACCGAAGCCGGACGGAAGACCGCCTTCCAGATGTCCGAAGCAGTGGCACGACAGATCCTCAGAAACCTGACAGGGAGCAAGTGATGGCCGAGATCGAAATCGGGATGGGGAAGTCGGGCCGTCGGGCCTACGGCTTCGATGACATCGCCATCGTGCCGTCGCGGCGGACCCGCGACCCCGAGGATGTCGACATCTCGTGGCAGATCGACGCGTTCCGCTTCGAGCTGCCCGTCCTCGGCTCCGCCATGGACGGGGTGGTCAGCCCGGCCATGGCCATCGAGATGGGCCGCCTGGGCGGTCTCGGCGTGCTCAACCTCGAAGGGCTGTGGACCCGCTACGAGGATCCGGAGCCGTCCCTCGAGGAGATCGCCCACCTCGACACCGAGAAGGCGACCCGGCGGATGCAGGAGATCTACGCCGAGCCGATGAAGCCGGAGCTCGTCACCGCCCGGATCAAGGAGATGAAGGCCGCCGGCATCACCACCGCGGCTGCCATCACCCCGCAACGTGCCGCGCAGTATGTCGTGCCGATCATGGCCGGCGAGCTCGACATCCTCGTGATCCAGGGCACCGTCGTGTCCGCCGAGCACGTCTCGCGCACCGTCGAGCCGCTCAACCTCAAGCGCTTCGTGCGCGAGCTCGAGATGCCGGTGATCGTCGGCGGCTGCGCCTCGTACCAGGCGGCGCTGCACCTCATGCGGACGGGGGCGGCGGGCGTGCTCGTCGGCGTCGGCCCCGGCCACGCCTGCACCACCCGCGGCGTGCTCGGGATCGGGGTGCCGCAGGCGACCGCCATCGCGGACGCCCGCGCCGCCCGCATGCGCCACCTCGACGAGACCGGTGTGTACGTGCACGTCATCGCGGACGGAGGCATGGCCACCGGCGGCGACATCGCCAAGGCCATCGTGTGTGGCGCCGACGCGGTGATGATCGGCTCCCCGCTCGCCGCCTCCTACGAGGCGCCCGGCAAGGGCTGGCACTGGGGCATGGCCACGTTCCACTCCAGCCTGCCGCGAGGCGCCCGCGTGCGGACCACCCAGCGCGGCTCGCTCGAGGAGATCCTCGTCGGGCCCGCCCACGAGAACGACGGCCGGCTCAACTTGTTCGGCGCGCTGCGCACCTCGATGGCGACCACCGGCTACGAGACGCTCAAGGAGTTCCAGAAGGCCGAGGTCATGGTCGCTCCCGCGCTGCAGACCGAGGGCAAGGCGCTGCAGAAGGGGCAGGGCGTGGGTATGGGTCGATGAGCGAGGGCCCCGTGCGCGGTGGCTGGGCCACCGGTGACGACGTCGTGCTCGTGGTCGACTTCGGCGCCCAGTACGCGCAGCTCATCGCCCGACGCGTGCGCGAGGCGCGCGTCTACTCCGAGATCGTGCCCCACACGATCAGCGCGGCCGAGATCAGGGCCCGCAACCCGATCGGTCTCATCCTGTCCGGAGGCCCGGCGTCGGTCCACGTGGAAGGGGCACCTCGCCTCGACCCCGCCGTGTACGACCTCGGCATCCCGGTGCTGGGGATCTGCTACGGCGCCCAGCTCATCGCCCAGCAGCTCGGGGGCGAGGTGGCCAAGACCGGCCGGGGGGAGTACGGCCGCACCTCGGTGGCCCTGGTGGACGGCGGTGGCCGCCTTGGCCACACCCTGCCCGACGAGCAGTCGGTGTGGATGAGCCACTTCGATGCCATCGCTCGGGTGCCCGACGGGTTCGCCGTCACCGCCCGTACCGAGGACTGCCCCGTCGCCATGTTCGAGGCCACCGGCCGCGGGCTCTACGGCGTGCAGTACCACCCGGAGGTCGCGCACACCGTGCACGGGCAGGACCTGTTGGTGCGGTTCCTGGTCGAGGTGTGCGGTTGCCGCCAGACGTGGACGATGACCAACGTCATCGACCACGCCACCGAGAACATCCGCACCCAGGTGGGCGGCGGGCGGGCCATCTGCGGGCTGTCCGGCGGCGTGGACTCGGCGGTGGCCGCCGCGCTCGTGCACCGCGCCATCGGCAAGCAGCTCACCTGTGTGTTCGTCGACACCGGCCTGATGCGCCTCGGCGAGGCGGACCAGGTCGAGGACACGTTCCACCGCACGTTCGGCATCGAGCTCATCCACGCCCGCGCCGCAGACCGCTTCTTCGAGCGACTGGCCGGGGTGACCGACCCGGAGACGAAGCGCAAGACGATCGGCGAGCTGTTCATCCGGGTCTTCGAGGAGGCGAGGGGCGGTCTCACCGATGCCCGGTTCCTGGTGCAGGGCACGCTGTACCCCGACGTCATCGAGTCCGGCACCGCCACCGCGGCGAAGATCAAGAGCCACCACAACGTCGGTGGGTTGCCGGAGGACCTGGACTTCGACCTCGTCGAACCGTTGCGCAGCCTGTTCAAGGACGAGGTGCGCAAGATCGGCTCCGAGCTCGGCCTGCCCGACGAGATCGTGTGGCGGCAACCGTTCCCCGGCCCTGGGCTGGCGGTGCGGATCATCGGCGAGGTGACGCGCGAGCGCGTTGCCCTGCTGCAGTCGGCCGACGCCATCGTGCGTGAGGAGATCCACAAGGCGGGCCTCGAGCGGGAGATCTGGCAGGCGTTCGCCGTGCTGGCTGACATCCGCTCGGTCGGCGGGCAGGGCGACGAGCGCACCTACGGCCATCCGATCATCATCCGGGCGGTCACCAGCGACGATGCCATGACGGCCGATTTCGCCCGGCTGCCCTACGACCTCCTCGAGCGGATGGCGAGCCGCATCATCGGCGAGGT
>JADLEF010000410.1 GCA_020846295.1 Acidimicrobiales bacterium | reverse complement strand
GCGGACGGCACCGACGATGCGCTCGCCGAGCTCGCGCAGCGATTCGACGCGCACCTCACCGCTGACGAGCAAGGCGAACTCGTCGCCACCGAGCCGCGCCAGGTAGCAGTCGGGCCCGAGCGTGGCGCGGAGGCGTTCGGCCACCGCGGTGAGCAGGAGATCGCCGACGTGGTGGCCGAGCGTGTCGTTCACCTGTTTGAACCGGTTGAGGTCCATGAGGCCGACCCCGACCGCACGACCGTCGGCCCGGGCGTCGCGCAGCGCCTCGTCGAGGCGCCGGTCGAACGCGCTGCGGTTGGCCAGGCCGGTGAGCCCGTCATGGCGGGCCTCGTGGGTGCGCTGGCGGTTCTCCTCCCGCAGCCGGTCGATCAGCTTGGCGTTGTCGAGCGCGGCGCCGATGTGGTCGGCCAGCTCGGCGAAGAGCGTGCCGTCCTCATCGGTGAACGGTCCGAGGTCCACTCGATGGGCATCGACGACGAGGGCGCCGAGCACTGTTCCGTCGGGCGCCCGCAGGGCCCGCGCCAGCCCGTCCGGACGGCCGAGCGCGGCGGCGAGCCGTCGCAGGCGATCGGCCGATGCCGCTGCCGACGGAGCCCGGACCCGGCGGTGGTCCTGCTCGAAGTCGAGCGTGCGCGCCGCGAGATCGGCCGGCAGCGCCCGCAGGGAGGCGTCGTCGGCATCGAACCAGTGCTCCGCCTGGCCGGGCGGCCCGTCATGCTCGCGGCCGTCGAAGAGGTGCACGGCGGCGTAGTCGACCGCCAGCAGCTCGCGCAGCCGGCCGAGCAGCGGCGCCACGATGTCGTTGCTGCGCCGGCTGCCCGCCGCCAGCCGGGTGAACTCGTAGAGCAGGCCGAGGCTGTCGTGCTCGCCGACGAGGCGGGCGTAGCTGCGCCAGGCCAGCAGCACCAGGGCGACCACCGCACCGAGGGGGAGCAACCGCCACGGGTCCTCGTGCAGCAGCAGCCCTCCGGTGATGGCCAGCGCGGTGCTGGTCGACAGCGTGATCACGTTGGTCCGCACCAGCGAGGCGAGCCCCACCGGTGCGCCGTGGAAGCGCTTGGCGGCCGACACGGCGAACATCGACACCGCGTCCGCGGCCGCGGTGGCCGCCAGCGCGGCGGCCCACGAACGGGGCTGGGTGATGCCGGCGGCGCCGCGGGTGGCGTCGAACACCACGAACGCGGCCACGGTCTCGGCCGCGAAGCTGCTCAGGTTGAGCAGCAGCTTGCGTGGCACCAACCGGTCGTGCAGGGCCAGCACGGCGAGCTCGCCGAGCAGGCGCCCACCGACCACCGCGAGCGGCGAGGCCCAGAACAGCCCGATCACGAGGGGGATCTCGGCGAAGGTGAACGTCGTGCGCTCGTGGCGGATGTCGAGGCTGAACACGGTCAGCTCGGTCAGGGCGAAGGCGAGGGCGAAGGCGAACCACGGCAGGCCCGCGTCGCCCGGGCCGGCGAGCGGGCCGAGCCGGTCGAGCCCGAAGAGGGCGGCGGCGAGCAGCGCCACCGACAGGGTCACCGTCTGGGCCAGGGCGCGGTCGACCAGGCGGGGGCGCGGGCTCGGAGGCGGGCCGGTCGGGCTCGTCGGAGCGATGGGCTCGGCTGGGTCGGGCAACGGCGCCGTCCGTGTGCGCTGGGGTGGGTGCGGGGCGGCCCGGGAGGGGCTCGCCCCTGCTATCGACGCGCGCCCGCCCGGACCGAAGCAGATCTGCGGGCCGGGCGGGCAGCGTGGGTGGAACGAGTGGCCAGGTGGTCCTGGCGTCAGCTCACCAACGGACGCCCCGGGTCTGGACGCCGCAGTGCTTGGCGACGGTCGTGGTGCCGGCGGTCACCGTCGTGGTCGGCTTGCAGCCGGCGGTCGCCGCGGAGGCCTCGCTCGCCATGGTGAGCGATGCGGCGGTCATGCCGACGAGGGCGAGGGCGACCTTCCAGCGCTTGGCGGATCGAGGTTTCAGGCGTTGTTCAGCAGAGCGCTCCTGGTCCAGGACGATCTCTCCCTTTCATCACGTCCACCGCCGGGGCGGTGATCGATTCGGACCTCGCCGGCCGCAGCCGGTGCTGCAGGAGTACCGCCGTGCCGAGGACCCGTCACCCACCACCTTGATGATGCGGCGGGGATGGGACCGCGCCCTGGCGCTGCGTTGCCGCCGCCGGGACGGGACGACCCGGTAGGTTGACCGGCCGTGACGAGGCTGGGCCGATCGGGCCGGGTGGCGGTCGCGATCGGCGGGTTGGCCGCGGCCCTGTCCTCGTGCTCGACGCCCGAGGCGGCGGGTCCACGCCGCATCGTCGTCGTCGACGCGGTGGCCATGCCCGGGGGTGATGGCACGGTCGGCGCGCCCTGGCTCAACCTCGACGCCGCGCTGGAGCAGGGCGGCCCGGGGGTGGAGATCCACCTGCGGCCCGGTCTGTACCGCGGTCCGTTCCGCACCAGCTCGGGCGGGTCGCAGGGCGCGCCGCTGCGCATCGTCGGCTCCGAGGGGGCGACCCTCGTCGCCGCCGAGGACGAACACCTGCTGACGGTCGCCCACCCGCACGTCGAGATCGAGGGCCTCGAGTTCCGCGAGGCCGACCAGTTGCTCGTGGTGGAGGGCGCCCACGATGTCGGTGTGCGGTCCAACACCTTCACGGAGGCGGGCGGCGAGTGCGTGCGGGTGAAGCGGGCCGAGCGGGTCCGCATCGAGCGCAACACGGTCGACCGCTGCGGCACCCGTGGTTTCGACCTCGCCGCCGACCGCAAGAACGGCGAGGGCATCTACATCGGGACTGCGCCGGAGCAGTCGGGCGGCGACCCGGATCGCACCAACGATGTCGTGGTGCGCGGCAACGACATCCGCACCCCGGCGGAGTGCATCGATGTCAAGGAGGGTGCGACCGGCGTGATCATCGAGGCCAACCGGTGCCGCGGCGGGCTCGATCCGCGTTCGGGCGGCATCTCGGTGCGCGGCAACGGGGTGGTGGTGCGCGACAACGACATCAGCGACCAGGCCGGCGCCGGGATCCGGCTCGGCGGCGACGAGGGCGGCGACGGGGTGGACAACGAGGTGGTCGACAACCGCATCAGCGAGGTCGACGGCTTCGGGGTGAAGGTGGAGCGGCTGCCGCAGCGCGCGGTGTGCGACAACCGGGTGGACGGCGCCGACGAGGGCGTGGCGAACACCTCCGAGGTGCGGCCGCTCGAGGACTGCTGATCCGGCCCCGCCGCTCCGGGCGATCCGTCGACCTGCGGCTTTGAAGGCCCCCGGCGCGGCGACGCTACGCTCGCCGCGGCGACGAACGCCCGGCGTCGTGGGTCCGGGCAAGAACTGGGGGCGTCCGCGATGGATCCTCGCTATTCCGATGAAGCCGAAGCGTTCCGGCAGAAGATCCAGGCGTTCCTCGGTGAGCACCTGCCGACGAACTGGAAGGGCGTGGGCGCGCTGCCCGAGGAGTCGCGCGACGAGTGGGTGGCGCAGTGGCGCCAGCGGCTCGTCGACGCGGACCTGATCGCGCCGGCGTGGCCGAAGGAGTACGGCGGCAGCGGCCTGTCGGCGATCGAGCGCGTCGTGCTGCACGAGGAGTTCGCCAAGGCCGCGGTGCCGACCGGCGGCCCGAACGACGGCTTCGGCATGTCGATGATCGGCCCGACGATCATGGTGATGGGCACCGAGGAGCAGAAGCGCTACTACCTGCCCCGCATCCTCTCCGGCCAGGACCGCTGGTGCCAGGGCTACTCCGAGCCGAACTCGGGGTCGGACCTCGCCTCGCTGTCGACCTCGGCCGTGCTCGACGGCGACGAGTGGGTCATCAACGGCCAGAAGATCTGGACCTCCGAGGGCCACACCGCCAACTGGTGCTTCGTGCTGTGCCGGACCGACGCCACCGCCCCCAAGCACAAGGGCATCTCGTTCCTGCTGGTGCCGATGGACCAGCCCGGTGTCGAGTGCCGCCCGATCATCAACATCACCGGCAGCCACGACTTCAACGAGGTCTTCTTCTCCGACGCCCGCACCGCCAAGGACTGCGTGATCGGCGGCGTGAACGACGGCTGGCGGGTGGCCAACCAGCTGCTCGCCTACGAGCGCGGCGACGACGCCACCACCGTCTACTTCCGCATGCGGGCCGTGGCCGACGGGCTGCTCACCATCGCCCGGGAGCGGGGCCTCACCGACGATCCGGTGGTGCGCCAGCAGCTCGCCGTTGTGCACTGCCGGGTGGAGATCCTGCGCTACTACGGCCTTCGCACGCTCACCCAGATCCTCGGCAACGGGGTGCTCGGCCCCGAGTCGTCGGTGAACAAGTGCCTGTGGAGCGAGCTGTTCCAGCACATGACCGAGCTGGCCATGAACCTGCTCGGCGCCGACGCCACGGTGCCGAGCGGCGCGCCGCCGCTGTCCACCATCAGCCCCGAGGCGGCCGGTGATCCAGACAGCTCGGCTCGCTGGGCGAAGCACTTCCTCGGGGCCCGGCCGGCATCGATCTACTCGGGGTCCAACCAGATCCAGCGCAACATCCT
>JADLEF010000409.1 GCA_020846295.1 Acidimicrobiales bacterium | reverse complement strand
CTTCGCCCACCGGCCCCGCTGGTCGCCCGCCGCGGCGGTGGGAAACACGCTGGTGTCCTCGTCGATGATCGACCGGGTGGCCGCCGGCCTCGGCCGCCGCCTGGTGGAGGTGCCGGTGGGCTTCACGGGGTTCGTCGACGGCCTGGTCGACGGCAGCATCGGCTTCGGCGGGGAGGAGTCGGCCGGGGCGTCGTTCCTGCGGCGCGACGGCACGGTGTGGACCACCGACAAGGACGGCATCATCCTGGCGCTCGTCGCCTCGGAGATCCTGGCTGTCACCGGCGAGAGCCCGTCGCAGCGCTACCGGGCGTTGACCGAGCGCCACGGCGATCCCGCCTACGAGCGCATCGACGCCCCCGCCACCCGGGAGCAGAAGGCGGTGCTGGCCGAGCTCAGCCCCGACCAGGTCACCGCCACCGAGCTGGCCGGCGAGCCGATCACCGCCGTGCTGGTGGCGGCGCCGGGCAACGGGGCACCCATCGGCGGGCTCAAGGTGACCACCGCGTCGGCCTGGTTCGCGGCGCGCCCGTCGGGCACCGAGGACGTGTACAAGATCTACGCCGAGAGCTTCCGCGGCACCGACCACCTCCGCGAGGTGCAGGCCGCGGCCAAGGCCCTGGTGGACCGGGCGCTGGGCTGAACCGTCGACCATGCCACGCGGTACGTACTCAGAGGTACGATACCGTACGGTATGGTGTGGTCAGCCTGACCAGCGGGACTGGCCGAAGCGATAGCCCACCGAGCGCACCGTCTGGATCAGGTTGGCGTACTCCTCGCCCAGCTTGGCCCGCAGGCGGCGCACGTGCACGTCCACCGTGCGAGCACCGCCGTAGTACTCGTAGCCCCACACCCGGTTGAGCAGCGCCTCCCGGGTGAACACCTTGCCCGGGTGCTGGGCGAGGAACTTCAGCAGCTCGTACTCCATGTAGGTCAGGTCGAGTGGCCGTTTGGCGATGGCCGCCTGGTACGTCTCCAGGTTCAGCACCAGGTCGCCGTACTCAACCAGCTCGGGCCGGGTGCCGCGCCCCAGCCGCCAGTACTGGTGCTTCAAGCGCACTTCCAGCTCGCGGTGGTTCAGCGGGGACACGACGAAGTCGTCGAAGAGGTCGCGGTTGAGCTCCAGCGTGCCCAGCTGGTCGGAGCGCACCACCATCACCAGCGGCTCGAGCGGGTAGTCGCGCTTGCGCAGGGCCACGGCCACCTTGTATGCGTCGTCGGGGGAGCGGTCGGCCATGATGATGGCGCCCGCCCAGCCGTCCTCCGGTTCCTTGCGTTCGGCGTCGACCTCGTCGGTCACGCCGATGTAGCTGTAGCCGGCCCGATCGAGCGCCTGGGACAGGTCGGCGGCCACGGGGAAGGGGTAGACGAGCAGCGGTTCCATCCCGGTCACCAGCTCGGCAGGTACCGGGCGAGCTCGAAGGGGGTCACCTGCGAGCGGTACTGGGCGAACTCGGCTCGCTTGTTGCGCAGGAACCACTCGAAGATGTGGTCGCCCAGCGCCTCCAGCACCAGCTCCGATCGCTCCATCTCGTGGAGGGCATCGGACAGGTTGACCGGCAGCTCGGCGATGCCCGCCTTGGCCCGCTCGGCGGCGGTGAGCTCGAAGAGGTTGGCCGCCGCCTCGTCGGGCAGGTCGTAGCCCTCGGTGATGCCCCGCAGCCCGGCGGCGAGGATGACCGAGAAGGCGAGGTAGGGGTTGCACGCCGGGTCGGGCGCCCGGTACTCGATGCGGGTGGAGGACGGCTTGTCCTTCTTGGTGACCGGCACGCGGATCAGCGCCGAGCGGTTGTTGTGGGCCCAGGTCACGTAGGTGGGCGCCTCCGAGCCGGGAGCGAGCCGCTTGTAGGAGTTGACCGTCTGGTTGGTCACCGCGCTGATCTCGCGGGCGTGGCGCAGCAGCCCGGCCACGAACTGGCGACCCTGCTGCGACAGCCCGCCGGTGGCGGGGTCGTGGAACACGTTGGTGTCGCCCTGGAAGAGGCTCATGTGGGTGTGCATGCCCGAGCCCTGGACCCCGGCCAGCGGCTTGGGCATGAACGTGGCGTACACGCCGCGCTCCAGGGCGATCTCCCGCACCAGCAGCCGGAAGGTCATCACCGTGTCCGCCATCTCCAGCGCATCGGTGTAGCGCAGGTCGATCTCGTGCTGCGACGGCGAGTCCTCGTGGAAGCTGTACTCCACCGGGATGCCCATCGCCTCGAGCATGGAGATCGTGCGGCGGCGCAGGTCGGAGGCGACATCGGCCAGGGTCAGGTCGAAGTAGGAGCCGGTGTCGAGCGGTTGCAGCGGTTGCGTCGGATCGCCGTTGGCGAAGTAGAAGAACTCCATCTCGGGGGCGACCATGAACTGCAGGCCCAACCGGCGGGCCCGCTCCAGGTTCCGCTTGAGCACGTAGCGGGGATCGCCGGCGAAGGGCGTGCCGTCCACCGTCTCGATGTCGCAGAACATGCGGGCCGCCTGGTTGGCCTCCGGCCCGAAGGGGATGAGCTCGAAGGTGGCGGCGTCGGGGCGGGCCAGCACATCGCTCTCCTGCACCCGGGAGAAGCCGTCG
>JADLEF010000408.1 GCA_020846295.1 Acidimicrobiales bacterium | reverse complement strand
CGCCCATCGTCCCGAGCCACACCGTGCCCGGCACCGCAGGATCGAAGGTCAGGCGCGACGCCTCGTAGGAGGACAGCCCGGCTCCCGGCGCCCAGGTGCGACCGCCATCGAAGGATGAGGCGACGCCGATCACGTCGCCCGCCGTGATCAGGTGGTTCGGGTCGGCCGGGTCGATGGCGATGGCGGTCACCCGCGCCCCGACACCCGGCTCGCCGAGCGGGCGCCACACACCGGGCCGGGCGCCCTCGGCCCGAGCAGCGAGGAGCTCCTCGGCGGCCGCCCCGCCATCGGGCGAGGCCGGCGCGATGGGTTCCGCCACCTCGACCGCGCCGCCGACGTTCGGCGCGGACGGCGCCGGCGCCGGATCGGGCGAGGAGGTGCAACCGGCGACCACCATCGCCGCCACCGCCATCGCGAACGCCACCCTGTTCCGCCGTACCCGCACGCAGCCATGGTACGGCCGCGCCCCGGGCACCGCGCCCGACGGCACCGCCGCCGACCGATCAGAGGGTCGGTCGCCCCCGATAGGCGAGCGCGTCCGGGTGTTCGGCACCGATGGCGGCAACCCGCAGGGCGAAGTGCTCGACCTGCTCGCCGGCCCGACCGACGAAGGTCTGGTGGTCCGCCAGCAGCTCGGCCAGCGCGGCCGCGTCGAGCGGGAACCGCTCGTCGGCGCCGAGGCGCGCCACCAGGTCGTTGGGGGCGTTGGACTCCCGCATGGCCCGGGCGACGGCCACCGCGTGCTCGCCGACCACGTGGTGCGCCTCCTCACGGCCCATGCCGTGGCGAACCGCGGCCAGCATCAGCCGGGTGCTGGCCAGGAACGGCAGGTAGCGGTCCAGCTCGGCCGCGATCACCGCCGGGTAGGGGCCGAAGTCGGCCAGCACCTCGAGGGTGGTCTCGAACAGGCCGTCCACCGCGAGGAAGGCGTCGGCCAGCACCACCCGACGGGTGACCGAACAGGAGACGTCACCCTCGTTCCACTGGTCACCGAGCAACGAGGCGGTCATGGTGACGTGGCCGCGCAGCACCGCCAGCAGCCCGCCGATGCGCTCCGCCGAGCGGGTGTTCATCTTGTGCGGCATGGCCGACGAGCCCACCTGCCCGGGCCGGAACCCCTCGGTGGCCAGCTCGTGGCCGGCCATCAACCTCACCGCCAACGCCAGGTTGGCCGGGGCCGAGGCGAGCTGCGCCAGGCAGGTGACGACGTCGAAGTCGAGCGACCGCGGGTACACCTGACCGACCGAGCCGAGCCCGGCGCCGAGGCCGAGGTGGGCGGCGACCCGACGTTCCAGGGCGTCGACCGCGGCTTCGTCACCGTCGAAGAGGCTGAGCAGGTCCGCCTGGGTGCCGACGGGGCCCTTCAGGCCCCGCAACGGATAGCGGGACAACAGGTCGGTGAGCCGCCGGTAGCCGACGAGCAACTCCTCGCCCACGTTGGCGAACCGCTTGCCCAACGTCGTCGGCTGGGCGGCCACGTTGTGGGTGCGCGCCGCCATCACCAGGTCGCGGTGGGCCTCGGCCCGCTCGGCCAGACGGGCCAGCACCGCGATGACCCGGTCGCGGACCAGGTGCAGGGAGTGGAAGACCTGCAGCTGCTCCACGTTCTCGGTCAGGTCGCGGGAGGTCAACCCGACGTGCACGGCCTCGAAGCCGGCCAGGGCGTTGAACTCCTCGATGCGGGCCTTCACGTCGTGGCGGGTGATGCGTTCTCGATCGCGGATGGACTCCAGATCGACGTGCTCGAGCACCCCGCGGTACGCCTCCAGCGCCCCCTCGGGGACGTCGAGGCCGAGGTCGTTTTGCGCCTCGAGGACGGCCAGCCACAACCGGCGCTCGAGGCGCACCTTCGCCTCGGGCGACCAGATGGCCACCATCTCGGGGGAGGCGTAGCGGTCGGCGAGGACGTTGGGCAGGCTCATCGCCGGCTCACGCCGCGTTCCAGAAGAAGTACTGGTCCCGGCCGGGACCCACGCCGACCATGGTCACCGGCACCCCGACCTGCTTGGACACGAAGTCCAGGAAGTTGGCCGCCTCAACGGGCAGCTGGTGCGGCTCGCGCACCTCGCCGAGATCCCGCTTCCAGCCGGGGAAGTCCTGGTAGATGGGCACGGCCCGGTGCAGATCGGTCTGGTGGTACGGCAGGTCGGTGTGCACCACACCCTCGATCTCATAGCCGGTGCAGACCCGCACCGTGTCGAAGGAATCGAGCACGTCGAGCTTGGCGATGGCCAGCTCCGACATCGAGTTGAGGCGGACGGCGTGCCGCAGCATGACGGTGTCGATCCAACCCGGCCGACGGCGGCGGCCGGTGTTGGTGCCGTACTCGTGGCCGCGGTCGACGAGCGCCTCGCCGACCTCGTCGTGCAGTTCCGTCGGGAACGGCCCGGCGCCGACCCGGGTCACGTAGGCCTTGGCCACGCCGATCACCCGGGTGATGTGGCGGGGGCCGAGGCCCGCCCCGGTGCAGGCGCCGCCCGCCCCCGGGTTGGAGGAGGTCACGT
>JADLEF010000407.1 GCA_020846295.1 Acidimicrobiales bacterium | reverse complement strand
CTGGACGCCCTCGCCCGAGACGTCACGGGTGATCGAGGGGTTCTCGCTCTTGCGGGCGATCTTGTCGATCTCGTCGATGTAGATGATCCCGGTCTCTGCCTTCTTGACGTCGTAGTCAGCGGCCTGGATCAACTTCAGCAGGATGTTCTCGACGTCCTCACCGACGTAGCCGGCTTCGGTCAGTGCGGTGGCATCGGCGATGGCGAACGGCACGTTCAACATCCGGGCCAGCGTCTGGGCGAGCAGCGTCTTGCCGCAGCCGGTGGGGCCGATCAGCAAGATGTTGGACTTCTGCAGCTCGACGTCCTCGGTGTTGTTCGCACCGAACTGGACCCGCTTGTAGTGGTTGTAGACCGCCACGGAGAGGATCTTCTTGGCGTGGTCCTGACCGATGATGTAGTCGTTCAGGAACGAGTAGATCTCCCGTGGCTTGGGCAGTTCATCGAAGCGGACCTCCGATTGCGCGGAGAGCTCCTCCTCGATGATCTCGTTGCACAGGTCGATGCACTCATCGCAGATGTAGACCCCTGGGCCCGCGATGAGCTTCTTCACCTGTTTCTGCGATTTCCCGCAGAAGGAGCACTTCAGCAGCTCCGTGCCCTCGCCGAATTTGGCCACCCCGGTCTCCCTAATTCCTTGGCCTAGCGCCGCTGCCCGCTCGAACCGGATCGATCAGCGGATCGGGCCGGTGCGGTCCACCAGCTCGCGGGACGAGAGGATCTCGTCGACAATGCCGTATTCCTTGGCCATCTCCGCCGTCATGACGAAGTCCCGGTCGGTGTCCTTGCGGATCCGCTCGACCGTCTGGCCGGTGTGGCTGGAGAGGATCTCCTCGAGCTGCAGCTTGAGCCGCATGATCTCCGACGCCACGATCTCGATGTCGGTCGCCTGGGCGTAGCCCGACTGGCCGTGGGGCTGGTGGATGATCACCCGGGAGTGGGGCAGCGCCATGCGCTTGCCCTTGGTGCCCGCGGCGAGCAGCACGGCGGCGGCCGAGGCGGCCTGGCCGAAGCAGATGGTGGAGACCTCGGGCCGGATGTACATCATCGTGTCGTAGATGGCGAACATCGCGTTGATGTCACCACCCGGACTGTTGATGTAGATGTTGATGTCCTTCTCGGGGTTCTCGGACTCGAGGTGCAGCAGCTGGGCGCAGACCAGGTTGCCGATCGTGTCGTCGATGGGGGTACCCAGGAAGATGATCGATTCCTTGAGCAGGCGGGAGTACAGGTCGAACGCACGCTCGCCCCGGTTGGTCTGCTCGACCACCGTCGGCACGAGGTAGTTCATCATCTGCACGTCGCGCTGGCTGCGGATCGCGACCTCGGCGAGGCGGGCTCCCGGGTTGTTGGTCACTGCGCGTCCTCCCCCGGTTCTGCCGGGTTGTCGTTCTCGGTGTCGTCGGCGTCGTTGGACAGATCGAGGGAAGTGCGGTCGATCGGGTTGCCGTCTTCGTCGACGAGCGAGACCCGCTCCAGCAGCCACTCGAGGGCCTTGGTCTTCTTGATGTCCGAGCGTACAGCGAGCATCTGCCCGGCGCGCTCGAAGTTCTGGCGGATCTCCTCGGCCTCGCCGCCGAAGCGCCGGGCCAGTTCGTCGAAGTGCTTGTCGAGGTCCTCGTCGGTCACCTCGAAGGCTTCGCGCTCGGCCACCGCTCGCAACGCAAGGTCCACCTTCACTGCCTGTTCCGACGCGGAGCGGTACTCCGCCACGAGGTCTTCGGCAGACTGACCGGTCAGCTGGAGGTACCGGTTGAGGTCCATGCCCTGGGACCGCATGCGGTTGTCCAGGTTGTTGAGGCGGGCCGAGAGCTCGTTGGTCACCAGCGCCTGCGGCACATCGTCGGTGACCAGCTCCATCAGGGCCTCGGCCGTCTTCTGCTGCATCGCCATGTTGGCGGCGACGACCTTCCGCCGGGTCTCCTGCTCGCGGTAGGAGCTCCGCATCGCCTCGACCGTGGCGAACTCGCTGACCTCGGCCACCCACTCGTCGGTGAGCTCGGGCAGGATGCGGCCCTTCACCTCGTGCAGCGTGATGGTGAACCGGAGGTCGTCCTCCCCCTCCTCGGGGTGCTTGGCGTCGAACTCCAGGGTGGCGCCGGCGACCGCACCGCGCAGGTTCTCGTCGATCTCGGCCACCACGCCGCCCGAGCCGACCTCGTAGAGGTAGTCGCTGGCGGTGAGGCCCTCGATCGATTCGCCGCCCTGTGCGCCGGCGATGTCGATGAGCACCTGGTCGCCGTCCTCGGCGGCCCGCTCGACCGTCTCGTAGTCGGCGTGCTGGGTGCGCAGGCGCTCGATGCGGGTCTCGATCTCCTCGTCGTCCACCGCGGGCGACGGGACGGTGATCTGCAGCGCCTGGTAGCCGTCGAGCTCGAGCAGCGGCCGGGTCTCCACCACGGCCTCGAAGGCGACCGGGCCTTCCTCGGCACCGGAGGTGATCTCGAGCTGCGGAGCGGCGATGACGTCGACCTCGTGGGTCTTCACCGCCTCGGCGTAGAACTCGGGCAGCGACTCCCGCAGCGCATCCTGGCGGGCGGCACCGAGACCGAGGCGGGCCTCGAGCACCTTGCGGGGCGCCTTGCCGGGCCGGAAGCCGGGGAGGCGGACCTGTTTGGCCAGGCGCTTGAACGCTTCGTCGACCTGTTGGTCGATCTCAGAGGCCTCCACCTCGATGAACAACTTGACTTTGTTTCCCTCGAGGGTCTCGACCGTGCTCTTCACAGGGGAGGCAGTGTAGTGAGCGGACCCGGGGTAGCGGGACATGCAGCACCGTGACCAGCCGTTTGTCGATCTCCGGAGCCGCAGTCGGGCACGAAGGGGGTCGCGTCGGCACCGCGACGGCGCGCTAGCGTGGCGTCGTCCGCGGGGAGTGGCGCAGCCAGGTAGCGCACCTGCTTTGGGAGCAGGCGGTCGGGAGTTCGAATCTCCCCTCCCCGACCACAAAGGGCGTCATACCCTTCACGAGCAGGGATTGAGCATCGACCAGCGCCTGGCGCCGCGCTCGTACGATGCGGTCGATGCAGCGCGCAGATGCGTCCCTTCCGACCGGGTTCCCATCGCTGTACTGGCGGGAGCAGCTGCTGCCCGGTCCGGCGGCGAGCACGGGCTACCGCACGGTGCTCTTCGTCGGCACCACCGGCGCCGGCAAGACCACCCTGATCCGTCAGCTCATCGGCACCGATCCGGCCACTGAGCCCTTCCCGGCGACCTCGACGTTCAAGACCACCACGGCGGAGACGGAGATCCTCTGCGCGCCGGGCGACCACTACGCGGTGGCGGTGTTCACCGAACGGGCGAAGGTACGCGCCGGGATCGAGGAGTGCGTGGCGGGCGCCGTGGTCGCGTTGGCCGAAGGCCGCCCCGCGGAGATCGCCCGCGACGCGCTGGCCGCCCACAGCGACGAACGGCTGAGGCTGGAGTACGTGCTCGGCACCGACTGGCTCGACGACGCGCTGGCCACCGTCGCCGATGCGCTCGGGCGGGCCAGGGCGGCTGACGCCACGGCGGCCGGTGCGGCAGCGGCGGGCAACGCCGAGGAGCTGGGCGAGCTCGTGCGCACCGACCCGGCGCTGCACGCCCTCGTGGAGCGGCTCCTGGCCGATGTCGCGGTGCGCTTCAGCACGCTGCGGTATGGGCAGTTGCTGGTGGAGCACGACCCATCGTGGCCCCGCTGCTGGCGCTTCACCACCGAGGAGCGATCCCTGTTGTGGGCGGCCGTACGGCGGCTGGCGGGCAACGAGCGCGGGAGCCACGGCACCCTGCTCTCGCCGTTGGTCGAGGCGCTGCGGGTTCGGGGACCGCTGCACCCGACGTGGGCGTCGGAGATCCCGTACCTGATGGTGGTGGACACCGAAGGGCTCGGCCACGTGCCGGTGACCGCGGCCTCGCTCCCGGTCCCGGTGCTCGAGCAGCTGCAGCGGGCCGACCGGATCGTGATCGTCGACGACGCCACCCACCCGATGCAGGCCGCTCCGCTCGCCGCCCTCCGTCAGCTGGTGATGGCGGGGCAGCTCGACAAGCTGGCGGTCTGCTTCACCCACGCCGACGAGGTGGCGGGGCCGAACATCGCCGGGCCGGCCGACCGTCGGGCGGTGCTGCGCCGGGCCACCAACCAGGCCATCGCATCGCTGCGCGACGACCTCGGCGCGAACGCCTTCAGCGGGCTGGTCCGCCAGCTCGACCACCAGCTGTTCGTGGTCGGCCACCTCGATCGCCGGCTGGACCACCGGGTCGAGGCGGAGGCGGACGCGGTCGGCGAGCTGCGCCGGCTGTTGGGTTGGCTGCGTTCGGAGGCGGTGGCGATCGACACCGCCTCGTTCCGGCCGGTGTACCGCCTCGGTGATCTCCGTTCCCGGCTGGCTGCGGTGTGCGAGCAGTTCGCCACGTCGTGGCCACAGCAGTTGCGCCGGACCCATTGGCGGCAGGTGCAGGCGCTGTGCCGGCGCATCGCGGCCGGCGAGGACGGCTACGGCGAGCTGCAACCGGTGGCCCAGCTGACCGGTCTCCTCCTCGACGCGGTGCGGGAGTTCGTCGAGCACCCGACCCGATGGGCCGGGGTGCCCCCGGCCGACGAGCAGCAGCTGTCGCTGTTCGACCACTTCTCGCGGCTGGTCGCGGCCGATGTCCTGGCCGAGGCGCGGGCTGCGTTGGTGCAACGCAGCGCCGAGCAGTGGAACAGGGCGGCCGGGCTGCGGGGTCCGTCCGCGTCGACGCACCGGATCGATACGCTCAGCGCTGAGGTGTTCTCTGCACTTCCTCGCACGAGCCACGAGGAGCCGGGCCTGCTCGGCGCGGTCATCGAGCTCGTGCGCAGTACGGCGGAACAGGCGGGATTCGACATTGGCGACGTCGTCATCCCGGCCGGAGATGTCTTCGGCCGGAACAACAGCAGCGCGCACACCCGGGGTCTCCTCGGCCGGCGCGGGGCCTGAGGCCTGCGGGGACGCGGGTCCGAGGAGCCACGACGGTCGGGTTCCCCCATCGAGGGGAACGTTCGGCCCATGGCCGACGAAGCGACGCGCGTGGCCCGCTCGGCGGGTGAGATCCGCAACGTTCCTGGCCGCCACCCTCGCGTTGGGGGCGGCGGTGTTCCTGCCCGGCGTGACGGCCGAGGCCGACGGCGACCTCGACGCTGCGTTCTCAGTGCCGATCACGGTGAGCGCCGGCGAGGTCACCCAGGTCGATGCGATCGTGGAGGAGCACGTCGATTTCGGCGCCCTCTTCGACCAGGCCGGCTCCCCCGGCCCGCTCGACCCGGCCAGCCTGGTCGTCACCGAGGTCGACGCCGGCGGCAACCCCCTCAGCGGGCCGCTCACCGTGCAGTTCAACGCCGACAGCCCCGGCGCCAGCGCCGGGACCCTGCTGTTCCAGCTGCCGGGTGAGACCCCGGCGGGAGCGAGCCGTCGGGCGCTGATCGAGTTCGACCACTCGGCGAGCGCCGCGTTCGCCCCACAGGTCGGCCCGGCCGGGCAGGTCACGGTGACCGACACCGTCGACGGAGGCCAGGACGCGTTCAAGATCAGCACCCCGCGGGCGGACTGGTACCTGCAGAAGCAGGGCGCCTCGTTCTCCAGCGTGGTCGACGCCGCCGGCAAGGACTGGGTGGGCTACCACCCGACCGGCCAGTTCGACGGCACCTATCGCGGCATCGGTCAGCTGACCGATGACTACTTCCATCCCGGTGGCCTGCTGTCCTCCGTCACCCGGGACAGCGGGAGCAGCGGTCCGCTGAAGGCGGTGTTCAACGCCACCTCCACCAACGGGTGGACGCAGCGCTTCGAGGTGTACCCGACGTTCGTGCGGGCCACGGTGACGCCGCCGGCGGCCGCCCCCAACACCCCGTGGTGGTACCTCTACGAGGGCTCCCCCAACGGCGACACCTACATCAAGGACGGCGGAACCGGCACGGTGACCCGCTCCGACGGCACCAGCTCGGCGTTCAACGTGCACTGGGACGCGAACCTGGCGCAGAACCCGAGCTGGGTGAACTACGCGGTGGGCGACCGGTCGTTCTTCATGAGCCACCATTCGACGGACGGGTCGGAGAGCCACCAGATCATGGGCACCTCGATGGTCGTGTTCGGCTTCGGCCGCACGCTGGCCGGCGGTGGCGGGCCCCTCATCGGCGGGCCGCAGACGTTCACCTACGGCATCCTCGAGACCGGGAACGGGGCGACGGCGGGCACCCAGATCGCCGCCATCAACAGCCAGACCGACGCCGCCATCGACCCCGGGGGCGTGGTGACGACCTCCACCAGCTCATCGAGCACGAGCAGCTCGACGAGCTCGACGTCGACCAGCACCAGCCAGCCCGGGCCGACCACGACGTTGAAGCCGGCGACGACGACGGGGGCGGGTTTCGTCCCGGTGACGCCGAAGCGGCTGCTCGACACCCGCGCCACCGGCGGCCCGCTGACCGCCGGCACGACCCGGACCCTCACGGTGCGCGGCGGTGAGACGACGGTGGCGGCGAACGCCGACGCGGTGGTCCTCAACGTGACGGCCACCGACGCATCGCGGGACACCTTCGTTCGGGTCTGGCCGTCCGGCATCGCGGCACCGGCGACCTCCAGCCTCAACCTCCAGGCGGGCGACACCGTGCCCAACCTGGTCACCACCGCAGTGGGTGGCAACGGCGCGATCGAGCTGGTCGTCTCGGACGGCTCGGCGAACCTCATCGTGGACGTGGTCGGCTACTACTCCTCGGCGGTGACCACCGGCGGCTACCACGCCGTCAACCCGGTGCGGGCGCTCGACACCAGGGAGGGTCCCGGCACGCCGCTCGGTGCGTCCGGGTCCATCGACGTCGACGTGGCCGGCGCGCTCGGCGTCGCCCCATCGCTGATGGCCGGCGTGGCGCTGAACGTGACGGTGACCGCCCCGAGCAGGACCGGCTACGTGTCGGTGTTCCCGGCGGGCGGGACGGTGCCGTTCGTGTCCAACCTGAACTTCGCGGCCGGTCAGACGGTGGCCAACGCCGTGGTGGTCGGCGCCGGCGGCGGGAAGATCACGGCGTTCAACGCGGTCGGCACCAGCCACGTCGTGGTCGACGTGGTCGGCTCGTACGGGACGGGCACGGCCGGTGCCCACTTCCACGCGGTGAGCCCGGTACGGGCGTTCGACACCCGTGAGCGAAGCGGCCGGACACCGGTGGCGGGCGGCACCTACGTCACGGGGCCGGTGGTTGGCACGGGGCTCGGCGTGGACGGCGCGGCCACTGCGGTGGTCGGCAACATCACCGTCACCGAAGCGACGTCGAACGCGTTCATCACGGCCTGGCCGACCGGTGAGAGCCAGCCGTGGGCATCGATGCAGAACACCGTGCGTGGCACCACCCGGGCGAACCAGGCGATGGTCAAGGTCGGCACCGGCGGACAGATCAACGTGTCGAACAGCAACGGCTCGGTGCACGTCATCACCGACGTGGTCGGCTACTTCAGCTGATCCCCGTCGCGGGTCGGCCTCGGCCGACCGGATAGGCTGAGCAGCGATTGCGGGTGTAGCTCAATGGCAGAGCACCGTCCTTCCAAGTCGGCTACGCGGGTTCGATTCCCGTCACCCGCTCACAGTCCGACGGGCCGCGGTCGGTAGCGACCTGACCGAGGCCCGTCGGCCCGTCACCCGCATCGCGGTGATCGGCCGAGGCGTCGGTTCAGTTCGCCGCCAGGGGCCCGCGCAGGATCGCCCCCACCTGCCCGTCGAGGACCGCGCTCGGCGCGATGCGCACCTCGGCCCCCTGCCGCAGGGCCACGGCGACGCAGGCATCGACCAACCTCACCGGTTCCACCGCGGCGGCGCTGAGCTGGCGAAGGGTGTCGTCATCGAGCGCCAGCTGCTGGAGATCCGGCGAGTACCACGCGGTACGGTCGTCGTCCGGGTCGTCGTGGACGAGCAGCGTGTCGACGAGCCCCTGCTGCAACGCCATGACGACCTCCTCCGGGCCGGCCGCTCCGTTGCCGCCGCCACCGACGAGCTCGCGGTAGCGCTGCAGCAGCTGCACGGTCGCTTCCGCCCGGGAGGAGTCGACCAGGTGACGGACCTCGTCGTGCACCAACGTGGCATTGCCCGGCTCGTCGCGCGCCCCTCGGGACAGGATCCTGACCATCGGGGCGACATCGCCGGGCAGCGCGTCCACGAACATCGAGACGACCTGGGACTCGCCGGCGACGAGCAGGCGTTGCGCACCGAGGTCGCGCACGAGCGCGGAGGCCTCGACGGCGACGTCCTTGGCGTTCGCGTCCCACGTGTTGATGGCCCGCTGCTGGATGCGTCGCTGTGACCAACCGCCGCCCTTCGTGCGCCGCAGGGGCCAGTCCGCACCGGACACGTCGCGGTCCACCGCTTCGCCCTGTTCGTCGACCCCCCACAGCTCGGCGCCGGCCCGGTCCAACAGCACCACGAGATGCGGGACCGTCGCTTCCATGGCGGCGATCACCGGGGTGAGCCACGGCAGCGGCCCGAGGCGGGCGATGCCGTCGGCGGCGGAGGCGGGCACCGGCCGGCGCAGCAGCACCTCCCCGTGCGACGCGATCACGGCGAGGGACGCGCCGCCCGAATGGTCGGCCACGTCGTCGACCGGGTCGGCCGGTGCCGCGTTGTCCGCGGCGGCGGTCACCCCGCTCGTGACCGCCTCGGTGTCCACCCCCACCGCGAGGTCGACCGCGGCCAGGGTCGGCTCATCGGCGCCCTGTTCGGCCAACGTCCGGCGTAGGTTGCGCCACTGCCGGGTGGCCAGGCGGCCGGCGTCGGGCCGATCGCTGGGGGTGGGAAGGACCAGGGACACGAAGGGGCCGGGCGCTTCGGTGCAACGGGACAGATCATCGGTCGGCATCGGTCTCACCTACCCAGCCCCGAGACCGGTCACCCGCGCTCCTCGCTCGATCGAGGTCAGTCGTAGCCGCTCTCGAGTGCGGCGGCAGCCAGCGCCCGGTTCTCGGCGGCGGCGACCCGGTCCTCGTCGCCCGGGTCGCCGCCTGCCGTGTGACGGGCGGTGCCGTACCAGCGGACGAACGCCTCCTCGGCGAAGGCGAACACCACCGGGCCGTCCTCCACCAGCCATCCCCGAACGGGGATCGCCTGGTCGTTCCCCGTCGTCGTGCGCGACCCGTCGAGCCACCACCCGTCGTCACGCCGACGGAGGGGCAGGTCGCCCGCTCGAGCGATGGCGGCCGCGTCCTGCTCCCGCCAGCGCCACGCGTGCACCCGTCGCTGCCCGACGTCCAGGGATACCGGCACGACGAGCGGGTCGGTCCCCGTCGGCGTCCAGGCGCCGGAGCCGCCCGGCCGCACCACCGGATCCGAGCCCGGCGGGCTGGCCCATGATCCGGGGGAGTCCGATGCCGGGAACGACTCGATGCTCTGTTGATCGACGATGCTGACGCGACGCTGCCCGTCGACATCGCCGACACGGCGTCCTGACTCGTGCTGCTCGGTCATGGCGTCGTCCTACCCGCCGGGGCCCATCGTCAACACCAGCGTGGACGGCCGGCACCGGTGCTGCGGGCCTGCCGTACCCGGTCGGCGCAGCGTTCGCCTCGGGCCCGCCGTCGCGGACCTCGCCTACAGACCCGGGATGGACGAGAAGTCGGGGTCGCGCTTGTCGATGAAGGCGGCGACGGCCTCGGTGTTCGCCGGCGCGCCGATCAGCTCGTCGTAGGCGAGCAGCTCGCGGCGATGGGCGGCAAGCGCCTGTTCCCGCCGTCCGGCGTCGAGCATGAGCGCCTTGGTGGCCACCAGCGACGGGATCGGGTTGGCCGCCCACTCCCGAGCCACCGCCATGGTCTCCGCCTCCAGCGCCTCCGGCTCGCAAACCCGCCACACGAAGCCCATGTCGAGACATTCCTGGGCGCTGAACCAGCGGCCCGACAGCAGGATGGACGCGGCGTGTTGCCACCCGACCCTGCTGGCGAAGGTCCAGCTCGATCCGGCCTCGGGCGCCAGGCCGAGCTGGGGGAACGGCGTGCGCAGCCGGGCGGTGTCAGCCATGAGGACCAGGTCGCAGTGGGCCAGGATGGTCATGCCGATGCCGACCCCCAACCCGTTGACGGCGGCGATGAGCGGTTTGCGGAACCCGGTGACCATCTCCAGCATCGAGGGGAACTGGTGGGGCTCGGCGTCGGGGCCCCGCGTCGCCAGCATCTCGGTGAGGTCCTGGCCGGCGCAGAAGGCGCGGCCGGTGCCGGTGAGCACGACGACGGCGATGCGCTCGTCGTCCTGCGCCTCGGCCAGCGCGTCGCGGATCGCGCTGAACGTCGCGTTGTTCATCGCGTTGAGGGCGTCGGGCCGGTTGATCCGCAGCGTCCGCACCCGTTGATCGTCCTCGATGAGCAGCACCATGGCCGCAGTCTCGACGACCCGCCACCTCGGCGCAACGCCGCTCGCCTCCCGCTCACAGCCGCCGCAACCGTCGCAGCTGCGAGACCACGTACGGACGCGCCCGCCGCTGCCCGCCCTTGGCCGCGATGGCGGCCTGCAGTGCCTCCAGGGCGCGCACGACGGCGGCGCGGTCGGGCTGCCAGCCGCGGGCGGCGCACTCCTGCAGCCACTCCGCCGGCGTGCGGTGGCCGCGCTCACCGTTGCAGCGTCGGCACGCCGCCACCTCGTTCTCCAACCAGCTCGGGCCGCCCTTCACCCGGGGCACGAGGTGCTCGGTGGTGGCGTGCACCAGGCCCGACTCCAACGAGCGGCCGCACCACACGCAACGCGACCCGTCGCGGTCGAGGATCACCACGAGCCGTTCCCGGCGGTTGAGCGGCCGTCGCGGTCCGGTGGGGCTGGCCATGCCCACCAGCATCGCGTGGGCCATGATCGCGACGATGGCCGGGCGATTCGCTCCTTCTCCGACGGGCCCGTTGCACCTGGGCAACCTGCGCACCGCGCTGGCGGCGTGGCTGGCGGCGCGCTCGCTCCGCGTCGGGTTCGTCGTGCGCATGGAGGATCTCGACCGGGTGACCGCCTCCCCTCGGCACGAGGCGGCGCAGCTGGCCGACCTCGGCGCCATCGGCCTGGACTGGGACGGCCCCGTCGTGCGCCAGAGCGAGCGCTTCGAGCGGTACTTCGCAGCACTGGACCAGCTGCGACAGCGGGATCTGCTCTACCCCTGCTACTGCACCCGACGTGAGATCCGCGCCGAGATCGCCGCTGCGGCCAGCGCACCGCACGGTATGGCGGCCGACGGTGCCTACCCGGGACGCTGCCGCACGCTCGACCGAGCGGCCCGGACCCGTCTGGAGGCTGCCGGTCGGCGGCCCGCCTGGCGCCTGCGCGCCGAGGCCGAGGACATCTCCTTCATCGACGAGCTGGCCGGCCCCTACGCCGGGCGCGTCGACGACGTCGTGCTCGCCCGCAACGATGGGGTGCCGTCCTACAACCTGGCCGTGGTGGTGGACGACGCGGCGCAGGGCGTGTCCCAGGTGGTCCGAGGCGACGATCTGCTGTCCTCCACGCCTCGTCAGATCCACCTGCAACGGCTGCTGAGCCTGCCGACCCCGTCGTACCTGCACGTGCCGCTGGTGCTGGGGCCCGACGGGCAGCGGCTGGCCAAGCGCCACGGCTCGGTGACCCTGGGCCAACTGACCGCCGGCCTCGACGACGCGGCCCGGGCGGCGCGCATCGCCCGCGTCGTCGGCGCGCTGGTCGCCACGCTGGGTCAAGTCGATCCTCCGGCACCCGACGCAGCACCGACGGGGGTCGATCCGATGGACCGCGCCGCGATGGCGGCCCTGGCATCCCACTTCTCGGTGGCCGCGATCCCGCGGGAGCCGTTGGCGTGGCCGGTGCTCGAAGCCGTGCTCGCCTGACCGCCGTGCTCGCGTCCTGGCCGCCGTGCTCGCGCCCTGGCCTCAGGCGACGGCGGCGAGCCGTTCGGCGAGGGACCCGCACACCTCGACGGTGACGGCGATGAACTGCTGTGCGGCGGCGCCGAGCGTGCGGTCGGTGCGCCACGCCAGCGCCACCGTACGGCCCGGTATGACGGGTTCGAGCGGGTGCAGCTCGATGCGGCGGTCCTCGAGATCGACGCAGAGCAACGGCAGGATGGCCACGCCCATGCCGGCGCGCACCATGGCGGCCACGGTGCCGTTGTCGTTGGAGCGGAACACGTAGGTCGGTTCGAGGCCGACGCTGCGCAGACCCGATTCGTTGAGCAGCTGGCACGAGTACCCGTGTTGGCCGATCATCGGCTGGCCGTGCAGGTCGGCAATGCGCACCGGACCGGGAGGGAACTGACCGGGCCGGGACAGCAGCACGAACGGGTCGTCCAGCAGGTGGCGGGTGGCCACCGGCGCGCCCACCGGACCGACCACGAAGCCGACGTCGAGCGAGCCGTCGGCCAGTTCGGCCAGCATCACGTCGTCGTCGTCGCGCTCGGCCACCCGCAGCTCGAGCTCGGGGTGGTCCCGGTAGAGCCGGCCGACCACGGCGGGCAGCACTGCGGAGCACACGCTCTGGTAGGCACCGACGGTCAGCCGGCCGACCTCGCCGAGGCGGAACCGTTCGAGATCGCGGGCCAGGGCGTCGACGCGGTGCAGCAGGTCCCGCCCGTGGGCCAGCAGGCGCTCGCCCAGCGGCGTGAGGGTGACGGGGCGGGGGCCGCCCGGCCGGTCGAACACCCGTTCACCGACGATGCGCTCCAGCGAGGCGATCTGCTGGCTGACCGCGGACTGCGTGTAGCCCAGGCGCTCCGCCGCCCGGGCGAAGGTGCCCGCGCTGGCGACGGCTTCCAGCGCCGCGAGGTGCTTGATCTCCAACTCCCGAAGCCAGGCCACGAACATCAGGCTAGCTGATCATTGTGAGCACGGAATATCGCTACCCATGAACGCTCCGGTTGCGTACGGTGGTCACCGGAGCCACCGTTCCACGCCCGAGCCGGGGAGGCCACCCATGTCCGCTCAGCATCGCAACCCGATGGCCGCCGTCGAAGAGCTGGGCTGGCGCATCGAGCGCGACGGGATCGACGCGCTCAGCCCGGACGAGCTCGCCGCAGTGGCTGATCTCGCTCATGAGCAGCACTTGAGCGCCACCCTCGCCCAGGTCTTGGTCGATGCCACCGCCCCGCGGGCCGCCCGGGAGCGCGCCTTCGGACGGCTCGCCCTGCAGCTCACCCGCCACCGCGGCGTGCACCTCATCCTCGCCGCCTGATCCGCGCGACCTCTCGGCGCTTCACGCGCCCAGCGTGACCGAGCGTCGGGGCCGGCCCCAAGGACCGCGCTGCGACCGGTCTTCGGCCACACGGTCGTGGCCTGCGACCTCGGTCACCGTTGCCGGCTCGAAGTAATGCGCCGTTCACCGTCGGTCGAAGAGCCGAAACAAAGCCATCGCTACGTTGCCGCACGGCCCGCCGGTCCACCTGATCGGCAGTCTTGTGCTGGAGGACCCACGGTGATGAGGAAGCGATCGGTCCGGACGATGGGGGCCTTGCTCGCCCTGAGCATGTTCGCCGTCGCCTGCGGCGGCGACGACGGCGGCGGAAGCGGCGAGGTGGCCGACACCACGACGGCGGCGACGGAGACCAGCGAGGGCGGCTCCACCGCGTCGAGCGAAGCGGGCGGTGCTGCCACCAGCGCTGCGACGAAGAGCGACGCCACCTACGCCATCGTGCTGCCGTCGTCGAAGGACGACAAGAGCTTCTCCCAGGCGGGCTACGAAGGGCTGATGAAGGGCGCCGAACCCCTGGGGGTGAAGGTGATCTTCCAGGAGAACGTGCAGGTGGCCAACGCTCAGGAGGCGTTCCGGAACCTGGCCTCGCAGAACCCGAAGGTGGTCATCGGCCTCGGCGGGCAGTTCGCCGACGCCGGCGCGGCGGTCGCCTCGGAGTTCCCCGACGTGCACTTCGTGCTGGTCAACGGGACCAAGCAGGGCGAGAACCTGTCGTCGTGGTCGCTGGCCGAGGGCGAGATCGCCTACCTCGGCGGCATCATGGCGGCCTCCTCGAGTGCCAAGCCGACCAAGATGGGCCACGTCTTCGGGATCGAGATCACCCCGCTGATCGCGGCGGGCAACGGCTTCATCGACGGCGCCAAGTCCGTCAACCCCGCCATCGAGTACGTCGACACCGCCACCGGCAGCATGGACGACGTGGCCAAGGCCAAAGAGGCCACCTCGGCGGCCTGCAAGGCCGGGGCCAGCGTCATACTCACCGGTATGAACAATGCCATCGTGGGCACCGAGCAGGCGGCCGAGGAGGACGGCTGCAAGCTGGTCAACAACGTGGCCGACAAGTGCGAGGACCCCGCGGTGGGCGAGCTGTACCTGGGGGTGTCCTCGTCGAACACGCCCTCCGCGCTGGAGAAGATCGTCACCCTCGTCGAGGGCGGCGAGCTCGAGCCCGGCTTCAAGAAGTCCAACATCGAGTACCCCGAGTCCTTCCAGCTGAAGCTGTGCGAAGGGGACATCCCCGCCGATGTGCAGGCCAAGATCGACGCCGCCATCCCCAAGCTGGTGTCGGGCGAGATCAAGGTGTCACCGGTCAAGCGGTGACGTGACGGACTCTCCTGTCAGGCCGCCGACGGCGCCGCCGCTGGTCGAGTTGCGCGGCATCGTCAAGGTCTTCCCGGGCGTGCGAGCGAACGACGGCGTGGACCACACCAACGCAGCTGGTGAGGTCCACGGCCGGCTCGGGGAGAACGGCGCCGGCAAGACCACCCTCGTGTCCATCCTCTACGGGCTGGAGCAACCCGACGAGGGCACCATCGCCGTCAACGGGACGGCGGTGCGCATCGAGTCGCCCCGTCAGGCGTTGAGCCGGGGCATCGCCATCGTGCAGCAGCACTTCGCCCTGGTGCCGACGTTGACCGTCGCCGAGAACGTGCTGCTCGGCCAGGAGGGCCGCCCGGTGTTCTCCGCCGCCAGGGTCGAGGCCGCCGTCGGCGCCCTGGCCGAGACCTACGGGCTGGCTCTGGACCCGTCCGCCCTCGTGGGCGAACTGTCGATCGGGCAGCGCCAGCGGGTGGAGATCCTCAAGTGCCTCTACCGCGAGCCGCAGGTGGTGGTGTTCGACGAACCGACCACGGTCCTCATCCCCGAGGAGATCGAGCGGCTGTTCGAGACGGTGCGCACCCTCGCCTCGGAAGGCCGGGCCGTCGTGCTCATCACCCACACGCTCGACGAGCTGATGGCGGTGACCGACCGCATCTCGGTGCTGCGGGCCGGGCGCAGCGTCGGCACGTTCGCCACCGCCGAGGTGGACCCGCCCGGCCTCGCCCGGCTGATGGTGGGGCGCGAGGTGAAGCTGCGCTCCGCCGTGGTCGCCCGCGCCGAGGACGTGCAGCTCGAGGAGCACGCCGAGCACGAGGTGGGCGACGTCGTGCTCGACCTGGCCGGGGTGACGGTGCTCGACGGCTCGACGGTCCGGCTCGACCGGATCGAGCTGACCGTCCGGGCCGGTGAGGTCGTCGGTCTGGCCGGCGTCGAGGGCAACGGCCAGCGCGAGCTGGTGCAGCTGATGTGCGGTACCCGTCGGCCGACATCCGGCACGGTACGGGTCGGCGGGGTCGACCTGTCCGCGGCCGGCCCGCTGCGGTGGCAGGCCGCCGGCGTGCGGGTCGTGACCGAGGACCGTCACGCGACCGGGCTCGTCCTCGACATGTCGGTGGGCGAGAACTTGGTGACCGACCGGATCCACCACCGCCCCTTCAGCCGGCGCGGCCTGCTCTCCTTCGGGCAACTGCTGCAGCACGGCCGTCGGTTGATGCGGGAGTTCCGGGTCAAGGCGCCCAGCCCTGCCACGCCGGCCCGCTCCCTCTCCGGAGGCAACCAGCAGCGGGTGGTGCTGGCCAGGGAGCTGTCGGCCGATGTCCGGGTGCTGGTGGCCGCGCAACCGACCCGAGGGCTGGACGTGGGAGCCATCGAGGAGGTCACCGAGCGGGTGGTGGCGGCGCGCGACGCCGGGGCCGCGGTGCTGCTCATCTCCTCCGACCTGGCCGAGATCCTGGCCCTGTCGGACCGGGTCGCGGTGATTCACCGGGGCCGCCTGCTCGCCGTGCTGGCCCAGCGGGAGGCCACCCTCGAACGGTTGGGCCCGCTGCTCGCCGGTCACGTCGACGTGGCGGAGGTCGCCTCATGAGCGCTGTGCGGCTGCGACGCAGCCTGATCATCGTCGGGGTCAACGGCGTCGCACTGGCCTTGGCGCTGGCCGCCACCGCCGGCATCGTCGCCCTGTACGACAAGCCGGTGGGCGCTGCCCTCAAGGCGTTGTACGAGGGCTCGTTGGGTAGCGCCTTCGCCCTCGGTACGACCCTGAACAAGGCGACGCCGCTGCTGTTCGTCGCCCTGGCGTTCCTGGTCGCCCAGCGGGCGGGCCTCGTCTCCATCGGCGGCGAGGGCCAGCTCTACGTGGGCGGGACCGCGGCGGTGGCCGCCGCCCTGGCCTTCGACGGGCTGCCGCGGCCGCTCGGGTTGGTGCTCGCGCTGGTCTGCGGCTTCGCCGGAGGCGGGCTGTGGGGGGCGCTGGCCGGCTGGTTGCGAGCCCGCTTCGAGGTGAACGAGGTGATCGCCACCCTGCTGTTGAACTTCGTCGGCATCGCGGTGTCGAACCTGACCGTGCAGGAGCCCTCGCTGTTGCGGGAACCGGTGACCGACTCGGCCAGCCTGCCGCAGTCGCCGCTGCTGGCGCAGGTGGTGCGCCTGCCCCGCCTGGTGCAGGACTCGCCCAACCGCGTGCACCTCGGGATCGTGCTGGCGGTGCTCGCCGCGGTCGGCGTGGGCGTCCTGCTGCGTCGCACGGTGGCGGGGTTCCGCATCCGGATGTTGGGCCACAACCCGGCGATGGCGGAGCGGGCCGGGGTGAACGTGGCGGTGATGGTGGTGCTGGTGATGTTCCTCTCGGGCGGCCTGGCCGGACTGGCCGGTACGTCGGTGCTGCTCGGCGAGCAGTACCGGCTGCAACCGGAGTTCTCGCCAGGCTTCGGGTTCGACGGCATCGCGGTCGCGCTGCTGGCACGCAGCACGCCGGGCGGGGCGGTCGCCGCCGCGCTGCTGTTCGGGGCGCTGCGGGCCGGCGGGCTGCGCCTCGAGGCGGCGGTACAGGTGCCGCAGGCGCTGGTGCTGGTGGTCCAGGGCGTGATCATCCTGGCGGTGGCGGCCACCGCGTACTGGGTGGAACGGACGCTGCGGGCCCGCAACACGGTCGAGGTGGCCGGCGCCACCGAGCAGCCCGCGATGGTGGAGGCGACGGCATGATGGTGGGGATCTCGATCACGGCCGGCGCGGCGAGCGACCTGTTCGCCTCCGCCGCCCGGCTCGCCACCCCGATCGGGTTCGTCGCCCTCGGGGAGACCTTCGGCGAGGCGGCGGGCATCATCAACATCGGGCTGGAGGGCGTGATGTTGGCCTCGGCGCTGGCGGGCGCCTGGGCGGCGGCGTCGAGCGGCTCGGTGCTGACCGGCTTCGCCGTCGCCATGCTCACCGGTATGGCACTGCTGGGCGTGATGGCGCTGTTGTGCATCGGTCTGCGGGCGAACCAGATCGTCGTCGGGCTGGGCATGAACCTGGTGGCGCTGGGTGCGACCACCCTGGTGTTCAAGTCGGTTCGCACCGTTGCCCTGGCCCCGGGGTTGGACCCGCTGCAGCTGGGGTTCCTGGCGGACATCCCGTTTCTCGGGCCCGCCTTCTTCCGCCAGCGGCTGACGTTCTTCGTCCTGCTGCTGCTCACCGCGGCGGCGGCGTTCGTGCTGCGCCGCACCGCTTGGGGCCTGCGGCTACGGGCGGTGGGCGAGACCCCGGCGGCGGCCGATGCGGCCGGTGTGCGGGTCGACGCGGTGCGGGTGCAGGCCATGCTGGTGTGCGGAGCACTCGCCGGGTTGGGTGGGGCGGCGCTGTCCATCGGGGAGCTGCGCGGGTTCACCGAGAACATGGTGGCGGGCAAGGGGTTCATCGCACTGGCGGCGGTGATCTTCGGCCGGTGGAAGCCGTGGGCGGTGCTGGCCGCCTGCGGCGTGTTCGGGCTGGCCGACGCGTTGCAGGGTCAGCTGCCGGCGTGGGACATCAACTTCCCGCCGAGCGTGCTGCGCATGCTGCCCTACCTCATCGCCCTCGTGGCGTTGGCGGTGCAGCGGGGTCGGGCCCGTCCACCGGCCGCGCTGTCCATCCCCTATGAACGGCGCCGCTGACGCCGGCCCGAACATCGCGTGGGTCAGCCGGCGGCCACCACGGTGAGGATCTCGTGTCCGGTCTCGGTGACGAGCACGGTGTGCTCGAACTGGGCGGAGGGCAGCCCGTCGACGCAGGCGATGGTCCAGTCGTCGTCCCACTCGTCGTGATCGGGCCCACCGGCGTTGAGCATCGGCTCCACGGTGAAGACCATGCCCGGCACCATGAGGGTCGTCGCCCGGTGGTCCTCGACGTGGCTGATGTGCGGCGGCGCGTGGAAGACGCGCCCGATGCCGTGGCCGCCGTAGTCCGCCACCACGCCGTAGCCGCGGGATCGGCCGAAGGCCTCGATGGCCACCCCGATGTCGCGCACCGGGCGCCCCGGCCGCACCGCTTCGATGCCGACGTGCATCGCGTCGAGCGCGCTGTGGATCAGCCCTGCGGTCGGCTCGCCCACCGCGCCCACCGGGAAGGTGGCCGAGGTGTCGCCGTGGAACCCGTCGATGTAGGCGGTGACGTCGATGTTGACGATGTCACCGTCCCGCAGGGGGCGGCTGTCGGGGATGCCGTGGCAGATCACCTCGTTCACCGACGTGCAGATCGACTTGCGGTAGGTGCCGTAGCCCAGCGTCGATGGGTATGCGCCGAGCCGGAGGTAGGCGGCGTGGGCCGCCGCGTCGAGCTCGTCGGTGGTGACCCCGGGCGCGATGTGCGCCGCCGTCTCGACCAGCACCCGCGCCGCCACCGCGCAGGCGCGCCGCAGGGCGCGCAGCTCCTCGGGGTCGGTGAAGATCTGCAGGGGCGCGCTGTGGGGTGGCTCGCCGCCGACGTAGTCCGGACGCGCAATGCCGTCCGGTACGGTACGGACCGGGCCGACCTCGCCGGGGCGCACCGGCTCCCGGCGCAGCGCCCGGTGATCGCCGTGGCAGCGCTTGTGCTTCGCCTCGCTCCCGCACCAGCACGGATCGCCGCTGCGCAGACGGCGGCTCATGCCCGGGTCCTGCGGGGCCGCTGCGCGCACCATTCGATGAGCTCGGAGCGCAGCCACAGCGATGGCCGGTTGCGGCCCAGGTCGATCACCGGGCGCGGGAGGTCCGGGTAGCGCCGCAGGTAGCCGAACACGGAGTTCGGATGGGAGAGGCCGAGCAGCTGCGCCGCCTCGTGCGCGTCGCAGAGGTCCTCGGTGTTGACCATGGGAGACATCACCGACGACTCTACCTGTAGACACGCCACTGCCCGAGGCGGCCGCACCGGGAGGTCATCGCCGGCCCGCTGCGGTATCGTCCGCCGCTGCTATGCGAATCCGCCAACTGCCCGACGACGACGGCGAGCACGCCGCGCTGCACGACTTCGGCGGGGACGGCCCGCCCCTGCTGCTGACCCACGGCAACGGCCTCAACGCCGGCATGTGGGCGACGGTGGTGCCGCACCTTCGGGTACGGTTCCACTGTTTCGGTCTCGACTTCCGGGGCCACGGCGCCTCGCAGCAACGACAGGACCCGATGCCGGTGGATCGGCGCTGGTTCACCGAGGAGGTCCTCCACGCCGTCGAGGCGCTGGGCGGCGGGCCGCGCCTCGCCGCCGGCCACTCCCTCGGTGCCGCCACGCTGCTGCGTACCGAGCAACAACACCCGGGCACGCTGCGCGCCGTGTGGGCGTTCGAACCGGTGCTCATCCCCGACACCTTCGATCCCGATCAGCGGCCGCCCTCCCAGCTGATCGAGGCATCCCGCCGGCGCCGCCTCGTGTTCGCCTCGGTGGACGAGGCGGTGGCCCGCTTCCGCTCCAAGCCGCCGTTCGCGGCCTGCGAGGAGGCGGCGGTGCGCGCCTACGTCGAGATCGGCTCGGCCCCCCAGGATGACGGCACCATCCGGTTGACCTGCTCGGGCGAGACCGAGGCGCGCATCTACGAGAGCAACGAGCGGATGGCGTTCTCCACGCTGGCCGCCATCACCTGTCCCGTCGTCGTCGCCGCCGGGGCGGACGTGGCCATGGGCAACGACCTCCCGCCGCTGGTCGCACCCCTGGTCGCCGAGGCCATACCCTCGAGTACGTTGCTGACCATGCCGGGGGTGACCCACTTCGCCCCCATGGAGGACGGCGCCGCGGTGGCGTCGGCGATCATCGCGCAGCTCGGCGCCTTCAGCTGACGTTGCCGGAGCGCTCCCACAGCACCGGGAACAGCGGATGGTCGAGCGGCGCGCCCGGGGCCAGCTCGTCGGCGAGGCCGGGGAACGGCGGGGAGGTCGTCCACGGGCGTGGGGCGTGCACCATGTCCTCGCCGAGGAAGCGGACCGACAGCACCCGCCGACGGGTTCCACCGCTGACGCCTCCGGCGCCGTGCACGGTCAGCATGTGGAAGAACACGGCGTCACCCGGTTCCAGCGCCCAGGCCCGCACCGGGAACCGCTCAGGATCGGCGTCGTAGTCCGGCGGTTCGGCCAGGGCGCCCTCCGGGAACCACTTGGCCTGCGCGTCGAGGAACGTGCGGGGCAGGTACCACGGGCCCCGATGGGTACCGGCGATGCAGCGCAGCGTGGCCGCGTGCTCCACCGGATCGACCGGCATCCACATCGACACGTTCCGGTCGCCGGCCACGTTGTAGTACGGCAGATCCTGGTGCCACGGCGTGCGCTGGCGGGTGCCGGGCTCCTTGACCAGCACGTGGTCGTGGTAGAGCCGCACCACCCGGGCGCCCATCAGCTCCCCGGCGATGCGCGCCGCCGGCGACGTGCGGATGAAGCGCTCGAGCGGCTCGAGCCGCGTCCACGAGCAGAAGTCCTCGACGAAGGCGGCGTCGTCGAGCGGGCTGGCCCGCTTGGCCAGCGGCGAGAGGTCGGCCAGGTTGGCGTCGATCGCGGCGCGGGCCAGCGCCACCTGCTCGGCGTCGAACGCGCCGCGCACGCAGACCACGCCGTCGCGGGCGAAGTCACCCTCGACCACCAGGTCGCTGCTCATCCCGGCGCCACCTCCTGTGCCGCAGCGTCGAAGCCGGACCGGCCCGTGCTCGACGCCCACAGCCGAGCGTAGGGGCCACCCCGGGCGAGCAGCTCGTCGTGCGAACCGACCTCGACGATGCGTCCGTCGTCGAGCACCACGATGCGGTCGGCGTTGCGGGCGGTGGCCAGCCGGTGCGCGACGAGCACCGTCGTCCGACCGGTCGAGACCTGCTCCATGGCCCGCCGCACCAGCCGTTCCGCCCGCAGGTCGAGGTTGGCGGTGGCCTCGTCGAGCAGCAGGATGGCGGGCTGCACCAGCTGGGCGCGGGCCAGGGCGATCAGCTGCCGTTGCCCGGCCGACAGGGAGCGGCCGCGCTCGCTGACCGCGGTGCGGTAGCCGCGGGGCAGTTCGGCGATGAACCGGTGCGCGCCGACCGCCCGCGCCGCCGCCTCGACCTCGGCGTCGGTGGCGTGGGGACGGCCGTAGGCGATGTTGTCCCGCACGGTGCCGGTGAACAGGAACGGTTCCTGGGGCACCACGCCGAGCCGGTGGCGGAACCGCTCCAGGTCGAGCCGGCGCAGGTCGACGCCGTCGATGCGCACCATGCCGGAGGAAGGGTCGTGGAAGCGGGCGATGAGCCGCACGATGGTGGACTTCCCGGCACCGGTCTCGCCGACGAGCGCCACCGTCTCACCCGCAGCGATGGTGAGCGACACGTCCTGCAGCGCCGCCCGGCGGGCTCCCTGGTAGGAGAACCCGACGTGGTCGAAGGTGATCTCGCCGCGCACGGCACCGGGATCGACCGGCTCGGCCGGCAACGGGGTGGCGGACTCGGTGAGCAGCAGCTCGGTGATCTTCACCGTGGACGAGGTGGCCTGCTGCCAGGTGTCGAACACCTGGGAGAGCTGCTGGATGGGCGAGAAGAACAGGTTGAGGTACAGCAGGAAGGCGATGACCACCGCGGTCGTGGTGCGACCGGAGCCGACCAGCTCGATGCCGGCCGCCAGCACCGCGATGGCCGCGAGGTCGGCGAGCAGCGCGATGCCGGGGAAGTACAACGACAGCAGCCGCTGAGCCCGCAGCCGGGCCGCCCGGTAGGAATCGGAGAGCTCGGCGAAGCGAGCGGTGCTTCGGGCCTGCGCGGCGTTGGCCTGCGCCACCCGGACGCCGGAGAGGTTCTCCTGGAGGTTGGCGTTGACCGTGGCGATGGCCTCGCGGCTGTCGCGGTAGGCGACCGACGATCGGCGCCGGTACCACAGGGTGGCGGCCACCAGCACCGGCAGCACCGACCCGGCGGCCAGCGCCAGCGGCGGCGACAGCACGACGAGGAACACGGCAACGCCCAGGCAGGTGGCGCCACCGACGACCGCGTTGACCAGACCGGTCTGCACCAGCTGCGAGAGCGCCTCGACGTCGCTGGTGAGCCGGGTCATGATCCGGCCGTCCATCTCGCTGTCGTAGTAGTCGAGCGACAGGCGTTGCAGGTGGGCGAAGATGCGGATGCGCAGGCTGCACAGCATCGCCTCGGCGGTGCGGCCGGTGAGCAGCGCCCCGGCCAGGGTCACCGCCCAGTCGGCCACCACGACGAGGGCGAACACCGCCGCGGTGAGGAACAGCACCCGCTCGCTGCCGGCCCGCACGCCGTCGTCGATGCCGTGGCGGATGAGCACAGGGCCGAGCACGGTGAGCACCGCGTCGGCGGCGACGAAGCCGACGCCGGCCAGCAGCCGCCACCGCCACGGGCGCACGAAGCGGGTGATGCGGAACGGCTCGGGTGCTTCGGCGGCGGCGGCCACGGGATCGACGCCGGAGCGGGCATCGGCGGGGGGCAGCGTGGCGAGTTGGGCGAGCAGGGCCGGTGTGGCGGCCAGTTCGGCGCCGCCGAGACCCGGGCCGCCGCCCCCGCCTCCCCCGCCGTGGCGGCCGATGCCGCCGCCGGCGCCCCCCGGGATCGCACCAGCCCGGGGCCGCACACCGTCCCCGTCGTGCCCGTCGCCGAGGCCCCGGGGCCAGGCCGCCGCGGTGACCGTCGCCGCTGGGGTGGGCCCGGCCGCGGTCCCGTCGTCGAGCGTCGTGTCGACGTCGAGCGCCGTGTCGTCGTCGGGCAGGCTGACGTCGTCCTCCAGCAGGCTGCGGTAGAGCCGGTTGGTGGTCAGCAGCTCGTCGTGGGTGCCCTCGGCGACAACCCGCCCGCCGTCGACGAGCACCACCCGGTCGGCCAGGCGAACGGTCGAGGCCCGGTGGGCGACCAGGATGGTGGTGCGCCCGGCGAGCACATCGGCCAGCGCGGCGTGGATGGCCTCCTCGGTGGCGGTGTCCACCGCCGAGGTGGCGGCATCGAGCACCAGGATGCGGGGGTCGGTCACGACCGCCCGGGCGAGGGCGATGCGCTGACGCTGCCCGCCCGACAGGGTCATGCCCCGCTCGCCCACCACGGTCTCGTACCCGTCGGGCAGCTGCTCGACGAAGCGGGCTGCGCCGGCGACCTCGGCGGCGGTGCGCACCTCGGCATCGCCGGCGTCGGGCCGCCCGTAGGCGATGTTGGCCCGGATCGTGTCGGAGAACAGAAAGGCGTCCTCGAACGCCACCCCGACCTGGCGGCGCAACGAATCGAGCGTCGCATCCCGCACGTCGACCCCGTCGATGCTGACCCGGCCGGCGGCCACGTCGTAGAAGCGGGGCAGCAGCGCGGTGACCGTCGACTTGCCGGACCCGCTGGCCCCGACCAGGGCGACGACCTCGCCGGCGGCGATGGTGAGGTCGAACCCGTCGAGCACGGGATGGGAGCGCTCGTAGCCGAAGCGGACGCCCTCGAAGCGCACCTCGCCGCGCAGGCCACCGGGCCCGGCCAGCTCGGCGAGCGGCCGGGCGCCGCAACGCTCGACCACCTCGGCGTTGGCGTCGAGGATGTCGAGGACGCGCTCGGCGCCGGCGCGGGCCTGCTCGATCGAGGCGATGATCGAGGCGCTGAAGCGCAGCGGCCCCACCAACGTCACCAGGTACGAGGCGAAGGCGAGGAGCGTGCCGAGGCTGAGCCGTTCGTGCAGCGCCAACCAGCCGCCGAAGGCCAGCACGCCGGCCTGGGCGAAGGACGGCACCGCGGCCAGGGCCGCGGTGGCCCGGCTCTGCACCCGCAGCAGCCGCACCCGGGAGGCGAACAACCGCTCGGCTGCCTCGGCGAGGTGGGCGACCTCCCGGCGTTCGGCGCCGAAGCCCTTGACGATGCGCACGCCGCTGACCGCCTCGTCCACCACGCCGGCGATCTCGGCGGCGCGCTGCTGGGCGTGCCAGGTGGCGGGGAAGACGCTGCGGCGCAGGCGATAGGACAGCAGCGCCAGGACCGGCACCGCGACCGCGGTGACCAGGGTGAGCGGTGGCGACAGCAGCACCATGGCGACGAGGGACACGACGAGCAGCACCGCGTTGCCCAGCAGCAGCGGGGTGGTCGACAGCAGCGCCTGGATGAGCCCCAGGTCGCTCGAGGAGCGCGACACCAGCTGGCCGGTCTGCAGCTGCTCGTGTCCGGCGAAGTCGAGCCGGATGAGCCGCTCGAACACCGCGGTGCGGAGGTGGTGCTGGACGCTGAACGCGACGCGCCCGCCGTACCACCGCCGCACGAAGGCGAGCGCGAACCCGCCGACCGCGATGGCGGCGAGGGCGGCCAACCAGGGGGCGGCGCTACGACGGCGGGCGTCGATGACGTCGTCGATCACGACCTTCTGCACCACCGGGGCGAGCCCGAACAGCAGCTGGCCGAGCACCGCGGCACCGAGGGAGAGCAGCAGATCGCGGCGGGACGGTCCGAGGAACGGCACGAGCCGCCGCAGGGGCCCGCCTCGGGCTGCCGGTTGCACGGGCGATCACGCTACGGCGTGGCGCGGTGTTGCACGCAACGCCCGCGCCGGGAACGGGCCCGGCGGTGGCTACCGTGGGTCGATGGCCCGTCACCAGCAGAACGAACGGCGGGACGTGCTCGCCGGGCTCACCGTGGACGATGCGAACGCCATGGTGGCGCGGCTCGCCCGCGCCGGGATCCGGGCATCGGTGTTCTCGCCGTCGTCGATCGTGTCCTCCGTCTTCCCCACCACTGACGAGGGGGTGCAGGTCATCGTGGCCCCGGAGGACCGCGAGGAGGCGCTGCGCATCCTGGCCGAGGAGCCCGGCGCCGAGGCGCAGCGCGGCTGACGGCGCGCCCCGCCCGTCGCCCGGCGGCTACCGTGGTCGCCGCCACGACGGGAACACCGGTGCAAATCCGGGGCTGTCCCGCAACTGTGACCGGGAAGTGGACCTCCGCACGACACCACGGCCGACCGGCTGGAAGGTAGGGGGCGAGCGACGATCCGGGAGCCAGGACACCGGCGTGGCTGCGCGGGCGCCAGCCCGGCCAACGAGGATTGGAGCACCCATGCACGACCCGGCCCTGCACCGGTTGGACCCCGAAGCGGCAGCGCGGCTGACCGCGCTGATCGATCGGATCGCACCGCTCGACGGATCGCTGCTGACCCGGGCGGCCGCCCACCACGACCGGCTGACCAAACCGCGCGGGTCGCTGGGGCGGATCGAGACGATAGGCGCCCAGCGGTGCGCCATCGCCGGGCAGGTCCCGCCGCCGGTGCCCGAGCAGCCGGCGATCGCCGTGTTCGCCGGCGATCACGGCGTGCTGGCCCAGGGCGTTTCACCGTGGCCGCAGGAGGTCACCGCGCAGATGGTCGGCACCTTCTGCGCCGGCGGCGCGGCGATCAACGCGCTGGCCCGCCGCGTCGGCGCCACGCTCACCGTGGTGGATGTGGGCGTCGCCACCGCGCTGGCCGACCACCCGATGCTGCGCCGCCACAACATACGTCTCGGTACGGCCGACCTGGCGGTGGGTCCGGCCATGACGCTGGACGAGGCGGTCGCCGCCCTGCTGGTCGGCGCGACCGTGGCGGCGGAGCTGGTGGCGGCGGGAGCCGACCTGCTCGTCGGCGGCGACATGGGCATCGGCAACACCACCCCGTCGGCGGCGGTGATCGGCGCGCTGACCCGCCGGCCCGCTTCGGCTGTCACCGGGCGGGGCACCGGCGTGGACGATGACATGCTGCGCCACAAGCAGGACATCGTCGCCGTCGCCCTGGCGCGCGTCGCCACCGCGGCGGCGATGACGACGGCGGAAGGCGAGTCGACGCAGTCACCGCTGACGGTGTTGGCCGAGGTCGGCGGGCTGGAGATCGCCGCGCTGGCCGGGTTCCTGCTCGGCGGGGCGGCGGCCGGGGTGCCCGTCCTCGTGGACGGCGTCATCACCCTGGCCGGGGCGACGGTGGCGGCGGCGCTGTGCCCGGCGGTGCGGGAGCGGCTGGTGGCCGCGCACCGATCGAGCGAGCCGGGTGCATCGGTGGCGTTGGCGTGGTTGGGCCTCGACCCGCTGATCGACCTCGGGTTGCGGTTGGGAGAGGGCAGCGGCGCCGCGCTGGCCGTGCCCCTGGTGCAGGCCGCCGCCGCGGTGATGGCCGAGATGGCCACCTTCGACGCCGCCGGCGTGACCGACAAGGCCGGCTGAGGGTGGACGAAGACAGCCCGAGTCACGACCAGACCATACCGTACGGTCTGACGGGTGGTCTGGCGGGTGGTCCGGCGGGTGGTCTGGCGGGTGGGCGCGGCGCGCTGATGGTGTGCGGAACGACGTCGGATGCGGGCAAGACGGTCTTCGTGGCCGGGTTGTGCCGGCTGCTGGCCCGCAACGGCGTACGGGTCGCACCGTTCAAGGCCCAGAACATGGCCCTCAACTCGGCGGTGACCGCCGCAGGCGACGAGATCGGCCGGGCGCAGTACCTACAGGCCCAGGCGGCGGGCATCGAGCCCGAGGTGGCCCACAACCCGATCCTGCTCAAGCCGACCGGCGAGCGTGCCGCGCAGGTGGTGGTCAACGGTCGCCCCCGCGGCACCATGACCGCCGCCGAGTACCACGAGCACAAACCGCAGCTGCGGGCGCTGGTCCTCGACTCGCTGGCCGACCTGCGCCGCCGCTTCGACGTGGTGGTGCTCGAGGGGGCGGGTTCACCGACGGAGATCAACCTGCTGGCCCACGATCTGGTCAACCTGCCGTTGGCCGACGCCGCCGGGGTGCCGGCCATCGTGGTAGGCGACATCGACCGCGGCGGCGTGTTCGCCGCCCTGCACGGCACGGTGGACCTGCTGCCGGCCGAGCTGCGGCGACGGGTTCGCGGCTTCGTGATCAACAAGTTCCGGGGAGATCCCGCGCTGCTGGGCGATGGGACTGCTCAGCTCCAGCAGGCCTGCGGCGTGCCGACGCTGGGGGTGATCCCCATGCTGTCGGGCCTCGGTCTCGACGCCGAGGATTCGCTGTTCCTCGAGCGCGGCGGGTGGGAGCCCCTCGACCCGGCGGGGCCCGACGCGGCCGAGCCCGTCTCGGCGGGGCCGGACGCGGCGGTGCTCGACGTGGCGGTGCTCGACGTGGCGGTGCTGGCCTTCCCGCATGCTTCCAACGTGACCGACCTCGATCCGCTCGCCGCCGAGGCCGGCGTGGCGGTACGGCTGGTGCACGATGGTGCCCGCCTGGGCCGGCCGGATCTGGTGGTGCTGCCCGGCTCGAAGCACACCGTGGGCGATCTGGCGTGGCTGCGCCGCCAGGGCTTCGAAGGGCCGCTGCGGGCGTTGCTCGCCGAGGGTCGGACCATGCTGCTCGGTCTCTGCGGCGGTTACCAGATGCTCGGCCACACCATCGTCGACGAGGTGGAGAGCGGCGCCGGCACGGTGGCGGGGTTGGGGCTGTTGCCGGTGTCGACCGAGTTCGGAGCGGACAAGGTCCTGGTCCGGGCGAGCGGGCGAGCGCTGGGCGAGGCACTGCACGGCTACCAGATCCACCACGGTCGCGTCCGGTCCATCGACGGCGCTTCGGGGCCCGACACCGGCACCGCCGAGGTCTGGTTGAACTTCGCCGGTGCGCCGCATGGCGTACGGGACGGCATGGTCTGGGGCACGTCGGTGCACGGGCTGTTCGAGGCCGACGGCTTCCGACGCGCCTTCCTGACCGTGGTGACCGAAGGCCGGGGGGTTCTGCTGCCGCCGTCGTCGCTGCGGTTCGCCGAACGTCGCCAGGCCGCGCTCGATCGGGTGGCCGACGCCATCGAGGCGCACTGCGATCTGGCCGCCCTCGCCGCGATCATCGCCTCGGCCGGACCGGGCCCCACCGAATCGCCGCCGACTCGCCGCGGCCCCTCCCCCATCGAATCGCCGTCGATTCGCCGCGACCCATCCCCCATCGAATCGCCGTCGATTCGCCGCGACCCATCCCCCACCGAATCGCCGCCGATTCGCTGTGAGCCCTCCGCCGTCGAATCGCCCGCCATCCCTCCCGCCGGTCCCCACGGCGGGGACGGCGCTGCGCTCGCCCGCGCCCTCGGCCTACCCCCGGGAGCGGTCCTCGACCTGTCGGCCAGCCTCAACCCCTTCGCCCCCGACGCCGCCGCCATCATCGCCGACCGCCTTCGCCACGACCCCCTCGCCTTGCGCGCCTACCCGGATCCTTCCGCCGCCACCGCTGCACTGGCCACCGCGCTGGACGTCGACCCCGATCGGTTGGTGCTGACCAACGGCGGCGCCGAGGCCATTGCACTGGTGGCCGGCCTGGAACCGATCGGCTGGGTCGAGGACCCCGAGTTCTCCCTCTACCGCCGCCACCTGGCCCGCATCGAACCCGGGGCACCGCGCTGGCGGTCGAACCCGTCCAACCCGCTCGGGCGCCTCGCCCCCGCCCGGGCTCAGGCGGCGGTGTGGGACGAGGCGTTCTTCCCGCTGGCCACCGGCCGGTGGAGCAGGGGCGACCACGGCGGCTGGCGGCTCGGCTCCCTGACCAAGCTGTGGGCCTGTCCGGGGCTCCGGCTGGGCTACGCGATCGCACCCGACGCCGCGGCCGCCGCCCGGCTCGCCTCCCGCCAGCCGCGCTGGGCTGTGGGCGGCCCGGCGCTGGCCTGCCTGAACGACCTGCTCGCCGCCACCGACCTGGTGGCCTGGCACCAGCAGATCGCCGCGCTGCGCGCCACGCTGGTCGCCGAGCTGCAGTCGCTCGGGCTGGTCGTGTCCGACACCGACGTGAACTGGGTGCTGGTGCACCGCCCCGGTCTGCGCGACGCGCTGGCCCCCCACGCCGTCGCCGTGCGGGACTGCACGTCGTTCGGTCTGCCCGGCACCGCTCGCATCGCGCTGCCCCGACCGGGTGAGCTCGACCGGCTGCTCACCGCGGTGCAGGCGTGCCCGCCCGTCCGCGAGGGCGGCGGCCGATGAGTGCAGGCGTGGCCGTCGCCGTCGGGCTCGGCGTGGACCGGCTGCTGGGCGAGCCGCCGACGCGGTTGCACCCGGTCGCCTGGTTCGGCACCGCCATGACCGCGGTGGAGCGGCGCATCCACGCCGATCGTCGCGCCGAGGGTGTGCTCTACTGCGCTGTCGGGGTCGCGCTCGGTGCGGGCAGCGGCGTGCTGCTGGGCCGGGTGCTCGGCCGGCCCGCCGCCACCGCAGCGGCCACCGCCCTGTCGGTCGCCGGCCGCATGCTCGAGCGGGAGGCCCTCGGCATCGACGCCCACCTCGACGCCGAGGACCTGCCTGCCGCCCGCAGCGCGCTGCGGGCGTTGGTCGGCCGCCGTCCTGACCAGCTCGACGACGCGGCGATCAGCCGGGCCGTGATCGAGTCGGTGGCCGAGAACACCGTCGACGCCGTCAGCGCGCCGGTGTTCTGGGCCCTGGTCGGAGGCGCTCCGGCGGTGCTCGCCCATCGGGCGATCAACACGAGGGACGCCATGGTCGGCCACCGCAACGAGCGCTACGGCCGCTTCGGTTGGGCCGCGGCCCGCCTCGACGACGCCGCGAACTGGGTACCGGCCAGGCTCACCGCCGCGCTGGTCCTCGCCCACCGCGGCCCGGCCGGCCGACATCGAACGGCGGTGGCGCGCACGGCGCGGGAGCAGGCCCGGGCCCACCCGTCACCGAACGGCGGCCTGATCGAGGCGGCCTACGCGCACCGGCTCGGCATCACCATCGGAGGTACCAACCGGTATGGTGATCGGGTCGAGCATCGCGGCGTGCTCGGCTCCGGCCGCCCCGCTCGGGCCGGCGACATCGCGGCGGCCGCCGCCATCCTGCGCCGCACCACGCTGGAGCTGGCCGTCGGCGCGTTGGCCGTCGCCGCGCTCAGCCGCGCACGTGGGCGTGGTCGCTGATCCGTACCCCGGCCCAGCGCCGTGCCCCCACCTGTAGGATCCGCGGTCGACGAAGGGGAGCCCCGCCGCCGTGAAGTACGCCGCCAACCTCTCGCTGCTCTACCCCGACCGGCCGATGTCGCAGCGGCCCGCAGCTGCCGCCGCCGACGGGTTCGAAGGTGTCGAGGTTCTGTTCCCCTACGACCTCGACGCCGCCGCGCTGCGGGCCGAGCTGGACCGGCACGGGCTGCAGGCGGTGCTGATCAACACGCCGCCGGGCGAGGCGGGCGAGCGCGGGCTGGCTGCGGTGCCCGGCGCCACCGACCGGTTCCGGGCATCGCTGCGCCTGGCGCTGCGCACCGCCGCCGTGCTGGGCGCCACCCGTGTCCACACCATGGCCGGAACCGTACCGGATGGTACGGAAGCGGCGGCGCGGGCCACGCTGGTGGAGAACCTGCGCTGGGCCTCGGACCAGGCGGCCGAGGCCGGGGTCACCCTCACCGTGGAGGGGTTGAACCGCGTCGACATGCCCGGCTACTGCTACGCCACGCCCGCTCAGGTGCTCGATGTGCTCACCGCGGTGGACCGGCCGAACGTCCGCCTGCAGTTCGACCTCTACCACACCGCCAAGGAGGCGCTGCCGGTGCTCGAGGAGCTCGAGCGGGCCTGGCCGTGGATCGCACACTGCCAGATCGCCGGCCCGCCCGACCGCCACGAACCCACCGCCGCGGACGGTGAGCTCTTTGCAGGGGTGGCCTGGCTGGCCGAGCAGGGCTATGCCGGTTGGCTGGGCTTCGAGTACCGACCCGCGGGCGACACCAGCGACGGCCTGGCCTGGACGCGCCATCTTCCGGCGCGACCGAGGCCACCCGCCTGACGGCCCCGCCGGTCAGGCCATCGTGAGCCCGCCGGAGACCGAAAGGGTCTGGCCGGTGATGAAACCCGCCGGCTCCGACGCGAAGTAGGCCACCGCCGAGGCAACCTCGCTGGGCTGGCCGAGGCGCTTCATCGGCACCGCGTTCGCCATCGCACCGATCACCTTGTCACCCGAGCTGCTGGCGCTGACGATCTCGTCGATGAGCGGGGTCTGGGTCGGGCCGGGGCACACCGTGTTGGCGGTGATGCCCTTGCGGGCGACCTCGCGGGCGATCGTCTTGGTGAAGGCGATGACCCCACCCTTGCAGCCCGAGTAGACCGCCTCGAGCGAGGAACCGACCCGGCCCGCGTCGGACCCGATGTTGACGATCCGCCCGAACCCCTGCTCGATCATCGAGGGCAGGCAGGCGTGCACGGTGCGCAACACGCCCTTGTAGTTGATCTCGATGATGCGGTCCCAGAAGTCCTCGTCGGTGCTGAGGAACGGCTTGAGCTCATCCCAGCCGGCACAGTTGACCAACACCTCGATGGGGCCGAGCTCGTCGACGACCTGAAGGATGCCCTGCTGGACCGAGTCGCTGCTCGTCACGTCCATGGCGACCGCGATGGCGGTGCCGCCGGCCGCGGTGATGAGGGCGACCGTCTCCGCCGCCTCGGGCTCGCGCAGGTCCGCCACGGCGACCTTGCGCTCATCGCGGGCGAGGGCGAGGCAGATCTCGCGGCCGATCCCGCGGCCGCCCCCGGTCACCAGTGCTACCCGTTCGGTCATGTTCCGTTGCTCCCTGCTCGCTTCGCGGTCAGGGAGCAACGTAGCTCAGCGACCCGAGAAGTCCGGTGGCCGCTTCTCCAGGAAGGCGGCGATGCCCTCCAGCCGGTCGGCGGTGGCGAACAGCCCGGCCACCGTCTCACGCTCGAGCACGATGCCGGCGGCCAGCGGCATGGTGACGCCGATGTCGACGAGGCGCTTGGCCGCCGCCATCGCCGCGGGCGGGCCATCCGCCAGCTGCTCGCCGAGGGCCAGCGCCGCGGCGAGCACGTCGTCGTCGATGTCGTTGATCAACCCGTGGGCGAGGGCCTGGGCCGCGCTGAGCGGCTCGCCGGTCATCAGCAGCTGCTTGGCGACGGGCGGTGGCAGGGCTCGGGCCAGCCGTTGGGTGCCGGCTGCGCCGGGCAGCAGGCCGAGCTTGATCTCCGGCACCCCGAGCTTGGCGCTGGGTGCCGCCAGCCGGAGGTCACAGGCCAGGGCGAACTCGAACCCGCCACCGAGGGCCAGGCCGTTGACCGCGGCGATCGACGGCACCGGGCAGGCGGCGAGCCGGTCCAGCACGTCGGTGAGTCCCTGGATGAACCGGGCGAAGTGCGCCGGGGTCTCGAGCGTGTCGAGCTCGGTGATGTCGGCGCCGGCGGAGAAGGCGCGCCCGGCGCCGGTGACGACGATGGCCCGCAGCTCCGGGTCCGCTTCGACCTCGTCGAGGATGCCGTGCAACCGGTGCACCATGTCGCTGCCCAACGCGTTGAGCCGCCCCGGTCGATCCAGCGTCAGCAGCGCGACCCGACCGCGGCGCTCGAAGTGGACGACGTCTGCTTCATCGGTCTCGTTCATCGTTCAGCGCCCCACGTAGTTCGGGGCGCGCTTCTCGAGGAACGAGCGCACGCCCTCCTTGTGGTCCTCGGTCCGGAACAGCTCGGTGAGCGAGCGCGACACCCACTCGCCGAGGCTCGTCCAGTCCGGGTCCACCGCCAGGCGGAGGCCCTCCTTGATCTTCTGCACGGCCAGCGGGGGCCGTTCGGCGATCTTGGTGGCGAGGGCCATGGCGGTGTCGAGCAGCGCTTCGTGGGGCACCACCCGCGACACCAACCCGATGCGCTGGGCGGTCTCGGCATCGATGATGTCGCCGGTGAAGAGCAGCTCGGCCGCCGTCTCCCGGCCGACGAGTTGCGCCAGCCGGCCGATGCCGGCGACATCGGTGCACAGCCCGCGCAGCACGAACAGCTCGCCGAACTTGGCCTTCTGCGATGCGACGCGGATGTCCGCCATCATCGCCATCTCCATCCCCCAACCAACCGCCGCGCCGTTGACGGCCGCGATCACGGGCACGTTGGTGTGCAGCATGGCGCCGGCCGCAGGGGTGATGCGGGGGGCGACGACGAGCGGCTTGTCGCCGTTGCCCCCCGCCATGATCTCCTTCACGTCGTCCCCGGAGCAGAAGGACGGGTCGGCGCCGGTGAGCACGATGCAGCGGGCGGTGGAGGTGCGGAACGCGGCCTCGAGCTCGTCGTAGGTCTGCCAGCGCAGCGCGTTGTGCTTGGTCGGGCGGTTGATGGTGATCAGCTCGACGTCGCCACGCCGTTCGATCAGGAGGTCCTCTGCCATGGCCGCACCGTAGTCCGCCGCCTTCTCGAGGACCGGTCGGATGGGGCCGGTGACGCCGAACCCGCGGTCGGCGGCGGCGGCCCGGGCCGAGCAGTTGTCGGATCTTTTCGGACGATCCGATGATCGCACTGAACGAACCTCGCATGACGTGGACGGACCGTCGCTATGCGTAGAAGTTCCAGCCCGTTGCACGAAGCAACCCGCCAAAGATCCGCCAACAGGTCCCCGGCCCACGCCGAATCGGCACCGATTAGGCGTGGGCCGGGGACCGAATCGGCCGCCATACCGATGAGTATGACGGGGTCAGGCGCCCGCCTGGAGCACGTGGACCACGCACACCGCGCCGATGCCCACCATGTGCGTGAGCCCGAGCCGGGCGCCCGGCTGCTGACGGTCTCCCGCCTCGCCCCGCAGCTGGCGGGTCACCTCGGCCACCTGGCCGCAGCCGGTCGGGCCGAGCGGGTGGCCCATGGCCAGCAGACCGCCGGACGGGCTCACCGCAGCCCGCCCGCCGATGTCGAAGGCGCCGGCCTCCACCAGCGGTCCTGCCTCGCCCGCCCCGCACACGCCCATGGCCTCGAGGTAGAGCAGCTCCTCGATCGAGAACGCGTCGTGCACCTCGATCACGTCGAACTCGGTCGGCGCCACACCGGCCTGCTCGAACGCCAGCCGGCACGTCTCCGCGGTCAAGGTGGCGTCGATCGGGGTCCCCGGCGGGTAGGCGGCCTCGCTGCGGGTGACCGACGCGGTGATGCGCGGGCAGCGCTTCGGATCCAGCCCCAGGCGGGCCACCGCCTCACCCGAGGCCAGGATGACCGCAGCGGCACCCTCCCCCACCGGGCAGCACTGCAACCGGGTGAACGAGCCGGAGATCGGGTCGGCCAGGATCTCCTCCATGGTGCGCACCTTCTGCCGTTGGGCGAAGGGGTTGCGGGCCCCGTTGGCGTGGTTCTTCAACGCCACCCGGGCCATCTGCTCGACGGTGGTGCCGTATCGGCCCATGTAGTCGTCGGCGAGGAGGGCGAAGTGGGTGAAGGGCACGACGGTGCCACCCTCGTAGTTGGCCAGCCCGGCGGAGTTGGGCGCCACCCGCCAGCCCTCGGCCTTGTCCACGCCCATGGCCAGCACGACGTCGGATCGCCCGGAGGCGACCTCGAGCGCGCCGAGCGCCACCGCGGTCGAGCCCGACGCCGAGGCGTTCTCCACCTGTTGGATGGCGAGGCCGGTCGCCCCGAGGCGGGACAGCATGACGCGGCCCGGTGCCATACCGAGCAGTGCGGAGCCGACGAAGGCGGCCTCCACGGTCGGCCACGCGATGCCGGCGTCGTCGAGCGCGGCGCGCACCGCGGTGAGCCCGAGGTGCACGAAGGGCGTGTCCGTCGCCGATTGGTAGCGGTGCAGGCCGATGCCGATGACGTGCACCGCTCGGTCGGCCAGGATGTTTCGTCCCATCGGGGCTCAGCCCTCCCGTTCCCAGATCAGCCGCCCGTCGAGCACGGCACCGCTCACCCGTTCCCCGATGGCGGGCGGGTCCAGCCCAGGGGCGAGGACGCCTTTGAGCGCCGGTCCTCCGCCGTCGAGCACGACCTCCACCACCGTGAACGGGGTGGCCGGGTCCGGCTTGTGGTGGCGGTGCACCATGGCGGTGGCGCGCACCGAGCCGGCCGCGACCAGCTCGGTCGACTCCAGTGTGCCGGCCGGCGCGCCGCACCCCTCGCAGCCATAGGGCTCGGGCGGCGTCGCCAGGCGACCGCAGGCCGGGCATCGACTGGCCGACAGCGAGCCCATCAGAAGCTCAACCCCACGAGCTTGGTGTCGAGGTACTCGGTGATGCCGTCCTGGCCGCCCTCGCGGCCCAGGCCCGACGCCTTCACCCCACCGAAGGGCGCCGCCGCCGCGGTCGGGTTGATGTCGTTGACCCCGACGATGCCGAAGCGCAGCGCTTCGATGCTGCGGTAGGCCCGACCGAGGTCGTTGGTGTAGACGTAGCTCGCCAGGCCGTACTCGGTGTCGTTGGCCATGGCCAGCACCTCGGCCTCGTCGTCGAAGACGATGACCGGCGCCACCGGACCGAAGGTCTCCTCCCGGTAGATCACCATCTGGTCGGTGACCCCGGTGAGCACGGTCGGGGCGTAGAAGTACCCGTCGGCCAACGCGCCCTCGGTCAGGCGCTGCCCGCCGGTCACCACCGTGGCGCCCTTGGCCACCGCGTCGCGCACCTGGCGGTCGACCTTCTCGATCGACGGCTGGTCGACGAGCGGGCCGATCTGGACGCCCTCGGTGAAGCCGGAGCCGGCCTGCATCTTCGAGATCCGCCCGGCGAGCGCCTCGACGAAGGCGTCGGCGATGCCGCGCTGCACGTAGAGCCGGTTGGGGCAGATGCACGCCTGACCGGTGTTGAGCACCTTGACCATGGCGGCGCCGGTGGCGGCGCGCTTGGGATCGGCGTCGTCGTACACGATGAAGGGGGCGTGGCCGCCCAGCTCCATGGAGACGCGCTTCATGGTGGGCGCCGCCTGCGACATGAGCAGCTTGCCGACCTCGGTCGATCCGGTGAAGGTCAGCTTGCGCACGATGGGCGAGCTGAGCAGCTCCTGGGCCACCGGCACCGGGTCGGAGGTGGGCACCAGGTTGACGACGCCGGGCGGCAGGCCGATCTCGTCGAGGATCTTGAACACCTCGATGGCGCACAGGGGGGTCTGCTCGGCCGGCTTGAGCACGATGGTGCAACCGGCGGCGAGGGCGGGTCCGATCTTGCGGGTCAGCATCGACACCGGGTAGTTCCACGGCGTGATGGCGGCGCACACGCCCACCGGCTGGTGCAGCACCATGAAGCGCTGATCGGCCCGGCTGGAAGGGATGGTCTGGCCGTAGACCCGCTTGGCCTCCTCGGCGAACCACAGCAGGAAGTCCGCCGCGTAACCGACCTCGTTGCGGGCGGCGCGCAGCGGCTTGCCCTGCTCGGAGGTCATCAGCTTGGCCAGGTCCTCGCGCCGTTCCTGCATGAGCTGGTGGGCGGCGTAGAGCTTCTCGGAGCGCTGGTAGGCGGTGAGGCCGGCCCAGCCGTCGAAGGCGCGGGCAGCGGCGTCGATGGCCGCCCGGGCGTCCTCGGCGCCGCCGTCGGCGACCTGGTCCAGTTCCCGCCCGGTGGCGGGATCGGTGACCGCGAAGGTCTTCCCGCTCGCCGCTTTCTGCCATTGCCCGTCGATGTACAGCACGGCCGGACCCTAGCGCCCGGCGGCGGCTCAGCGCCCCGGGGCCGGGGGTCGCATCCCCCGCTGGACGAGGTCGAGCCACTGCTCGAACGCGGCGGTGGTGCCCCGCCGGTCACCGGTGGCCAGCAGGTCGAGCAGCAGGCCCCGCATCACCGCCAGGCCGAGCCGGACGAACGCCCGGGTCTGGGCCTTGGTCATGCCCGGGAGCGGCTCGGGCAGCTCGAGCCGCTGCAGCCAGTCGGTCACCGCCGCGGGCAGCAGCCGGTCGAAGGGCGCCTCACCCTGGAGACCCCGGGCGTAGCACTCGAAGAACAGCCGCTCGCGCCCCGCGAAGCCCGGATCGGAGAGACGCCGCCACGTCGAGCGCATCGCGCCGATCGGGTCGTGCTCGGCCGGATCGACCTCGAGGTGGATGGCGACCGCCCGCGCCCGTTCGGCCGCCTCCACCGCTTCGACGACGGCGACGAAGATCGCCTCGCGGGAGCCGAAGTGGTGGATGAGCATGCGGTGGCTGGTGCCGACCGACGCGGCCAACTCTCGCAGGGAGCGCTCCCCCAGACCACCCCGGTCGAGCTCGTCGATGATCGCCTCGAGCAGGCGCTCCCTCGGCGATGGACTGCTCACGGCGCGGTTCCCCCTTGTACCAACTGGTACATCTGGTGTTGGATGTACCACATGGTACACAAAGCGCAGATATCGGCCACCGCCACCAGCGCCGCCTCCCCCGCAGAGCTCTGGCGCCTGCTGGGCGAGGTGGGGACGTGGCCGACTTGGTCGGCCTTCGACTCGGGCACCCTGCTCGAGACGGCGCCGGGTGGAGGTGACGGCCTGGGCGCGCTCCGCCGCCTGCAGACCGGTCGTCAGGTGAGCGTCGAGCGCGTCGTCGCCTACGAGGCGCCGCGGCACCTCGCCTACACGCTGGTGGAGGGCCTCCCGCTGAAGGACTACCGGGCGGACGTGACGCTCGAGCCGATGGCGGACGGCGGCACCCGCATCACCTGGGAGTCCCGCTTCAGCGGCAGGGTGCCCGGCACGACGTGGTTCTACCGGCTGGTCCTGCGGGTGTTCATCAAGCGCTTGGTCCGAGCGCTCGCCACCGCACCGGTCAAGGCTGCGTCATCGATAGCAGCTTGAGCACCGTGTTCCAGTTCCGCACGGTGACCGGGACACCGGCCTGGCGGTCGAAGGCGGGCAGCTTCGCCCGGCCGAAGCCGTTCGGGCAGTAGATGAACACCTCCCGACCGAGGACCGCGACCTCGTCGACGGAGCCCGTGACCGCGGTGAAGGCGGACGGCAGCGCCGACCGGGCGAAGCCGACGCCGAGACGGCTCGGCTCGTCGACCCGGTGGGGAAAGGGGTTGGCGGCGACGATCGCGGCGAGCTCGGCATGGCGGCGCGCCACCACCGGGACGGCCAGGCCGAACCGTTCGGCGATGACCGCCTCCACCGCGGCGGTGAGCTCCTCCTCGCCCGCATCGGCGTCGAGCGCCACGTTGCCGCTCTGGATGTACGTGGCGACGCCGCCATAGCCGGCATCGGTCAACGCGGCCCGCAACTCGACCATCGACACCTTGCCGTGGCCGCCCAGGTTGACCGCCCGCAGCAACAGCGCATACCGCTCAGTACCCACGCCGCTCGAGGCTACCGCGGCGGGCTCCCGGCCGGCTCCCGGCCGGTCCCGCGGCGCCCCGCCCGAAGTCGCTCGCCGGCACGGATGGCGACCGGTACCGTGCCACGGCGTGGCTACCGTCGAACCAGCACTGCTCAACACCCACGGCCAGCCGGTCGGTCCGCCGCTCGGGGCGTGGCGACCGCCCGGCCTGCCCACCGTGGAAGCGACCGGGCGCACCGTCCGCATCGAAGCGCTCGACCCCGAACGGCACACGCCGTCGTTGGTGGCCGAACTGCTCGACGCGCCCGCCTCGCTGTGGACCTACCTGTCGATCGGCCCCTTCGAGCACGGGGACGCGCTGGCCGAGGCCATCGCCGAGCTCGCCGCCCGACCCGGCTGGCTGCCGTTCGCCATCGTGGTCGACGGTCGGGCCCGCGGGTTCGCATCGCTGCTGCGCATCGAGGCCGCCCATGGCGTGTGCGAGGTGGGCTCCATCTGCTTCGCGCCGAGCCTGCAGCGCACCACCGCGGCCACCGAGGCGGTCTGGTTGCTGCTGTCGACGGTCTTCGCCGCCGGCTACCGGCGCTGCGAGTGGAAGTGCGACAGCCACAACGCGCCGTCGCGGGCCGCGGCGCAGCGCCTGGGGTTCACCTACGAGGGCACCTTCCGCAAGGCGACGACCTACAAGGGCCGCAGCCGAGATACCGCCTGGTATGCAATCGTGGACGACGAGTGGCCGGCCCTCGATGCCGCGCTGCAGGGTTGGCTCGACCCGGCCAACTTCGGCACCGACGGCCACCAGGTGGCCGGTCTCGGCGAGCTTCGCCGCCGTCGTCCGTGACGGCGCGGCGAAGGGCTCCTTGCCCGAAGCTGGCACGTCGCGCCGATCCGCCACGGGTGCACCGCGTTGACCTGCACCGCGACCCCGGGTCCGCCACGTGGTCGGGCCGGCCGCCCTCGGTCGCGTCGCTTCGGCGCCGAACCGCCTCTGGCTAGGGTCCGCCGCCATGGCCAGCCCCGCCGACTCCGCTCCCGATCCCGACGCCCCGCCCCGCATCGCCGTGTTCGCCGGACCGACCGCCACGATCGGCAACAGCCCGCCGCTCGTCACCTCCAACAAGGCCCGCGCCCGTCACGGCCTCACGCTTCGTCCCGAACTGCGCGTCGACGTGCTGCGCCCACAGCGCCTGGCGGCACCGGTCACCGTCTACGTCGAGGCGTTCAGCGCCCACCCGCTCGAGGCCGACGCCGCCGAGCTCTACGCCCCGCCCGACGGCTGGCTCGACGCGCGCGGCACCTTCCACACCAGCGAACCACCCGGGGGCGGCATCGCGGTGCACGAGGTGGAGCTCCGACCGGAGGACGGGCTCTACCCGCTGCCCTACATGGCCCGCCAGGCCGACGGCTCGGCCTGGGACGATGCCGTCGCCGAGCCGTTCGCGCCCGCCGAGCGGGCCCGGCAGACCTTCTACCCCGATGCCAGCCGCATCTACGAGGAGATCGAACGCCTCGGTGTGGGCGGCGACGGCCACGGCGGACTCTTCGGCGGGGCCGAGTTCGACTTCTTCCGTCCCGCCCCATCCGGCGGCTACACCCGCGGCCTGGCCGCCGCCCGGCGCACCGACATCGGCGAGGGCGACATACCTCCCGAGACGTTGGGCGAGGACTTCTTCATCTACTTCCCGTTCCACCTGCGGGCCGAGCCCCACCTCGCCGCGCTGGCCAAGGCGACGAACGCACTCCAACGGACCCTGCAGACCGGCAGGTACGTCGGCGCCCAGTGGCTGGAGGGCAGCCCCACCAACGAGGAATCCATGTACTGGTTCGGGCTGCTCGTCGACACCACCGTGCCCCTCGTCGGGCACTCGGCCCAGCGCCCCCACCAGTCCCTCAGCGCGGACGGCGACCGCAACATCGTCGATGGCGTGAAGTACCTGCTCTCGGGGGTTGCGCTCGACGACGCCGGCCGGGACCGCATCGGTGCCGTGATGATCGTGGACGAGCTCGTCTTCGCCGCACGCGACATCACCAAGACCGACGCCCGGCCCGGCGGGTACGAAGCGACCGGCGGCCACGGCGGCATCGTGGCCGACATGGGTGGCTACGGTCCGCCGCAGCTCACCTACCTCCCCGCCCGCCGCCACACCCACGGCTCCGAGGTCCGCCTGCCTCTGCTGCCGGCGAGCACCACGGGCGTCAGCGGGTCGATCGGCCCCGACGGTGCCGTGTCGATCGACACGGTCGAGGTGGCCGTCAAGGACGGCGAAGGGGATCTGCTCGCCACCGCCATGCCCCACGTGGGCATCGTGAAGTACAGCCGGTACGGCCCGACCGGCGCCGCCCGCGACGGCCGTGACGAGGTGGAGATCATGGCCCGCATCGGCGCCAACCTGGCCGGCGCGCCCCTGGCCGGCTTCGTCGGGGAGGGCATGTCGCCCTACGGGATCATGACCCCGGAGACCGACGCCGCGTTCGAGCTCGCCATCTTCAGCGGCATGCCGGTGGTGCGCGTCGGCCGGGGCAACACCGGCGGCATGGCCTACAAGTTCGACCCGCTGTTCATCACCGGCAACAACCTCACCTCGACAAAGGCCCGACTGCTGCTGATGGCCTGCCTGCTGCGCTTCGGTGCCCTGCCCCCGGCTGCCGATCCGCGCTGCCCGACCGAGGCGGAGCGCACCGCCACCCTCGCCTCGGTGGCGCGGTACCAGGCCGTCTTCGACACCCACTGAGCCCGGTCATCCCCGACCACCGGCGCCGCCGGTCATAGCCTCGGGCGCCATGGCTGGCACCATGTTCCCGTCCTCCGTCGCAGCCCGAGACACCTCGCCGCCGGTCCTCGTCATCACGGGGGCCAGCCGCGGCATCGGAGCGGCCACCGCCCGGCGAATGGCGGCCACGCACGCCCTCTGCCTTGCGTACCGTACCGACGAGGTGGCCGCCCAGCGGGTGCTCGACGAGTGCCGGGCCCTCGGCGCCCGCGCCATCACGGTGCAGGCCGATGTCGCCGTGGAAACGGACGTCATCACGTTGTTCCAACGGGCCGAGACCGAGCTCGGACCGATCGGCGGCCTGGTCAACAACGCCGGGGTGGTCGACGTGGCCGAGCGGGTCGAGGACATGACCTGGGCCCGCTGGCAGCGCATGTTCAGCACGAACGTGCTCGGCAGCATGGCCTGCGCCCGGGAGGCGGTGCGCCGCATGTCGCGACGCCGCGGCGGTCGGGGCGGTGCCATCGTCAACCTCTCCTCGGTGGCGGCCCGGCTGGGATCGCCCAACCAGTACGTCGACTACGCGGCGTCGAAGGCGGCGGTGGACACCTTCACGCTCGGCCTCGCCCTCGAGGTGGCCGACGACGGCATTCGGGTGAACGCGGTGCGCCCCGGCATCATCGACACCGAGATCCACGCCAGCGGCGGCCAGCCGGACCGGGCCGAGCGCCTGGCCGCCACCATCCCCATGAAGCGGGCCGGCACCGCCGAGGAGGTGGCGGAGACCGTCGCCTTCCTGCTGTCGGGCGCGGCCTCGTACGTGACCGGCGCGATCCTCGATGTCAGCGGGGGCCGCTGACCGGCGCCGCCCGCGCCCGCAACAGCTGCTCGGACGGTTCGTCAGCGGGGTAGAACAGCTCGACGGCGAGCTCGGCCAGCGTGACGTCCTGCGGTGTCCCGAACGTGGTGATCGTGCCGAACAGCGACAGCGCCCGTCCGTCGAGGTCGAGCTCCCACGGCACCAGCAGGGCGGGCTCCCGCGGTGCCGCCTGCACCCGCCAGTCGGCGAGGCCGTCGAGGTTCGGGTAGCCGGCCACCTCGTCGGCCAACCCGGCGAGGCCCGCGTCGCCCGTCACCAGCGCGGCCCGGTGCAGCTCGCCGAGCAGGTACGCGCACCACTGTTCGGCGTTGCGGGTCCGAGCGGCCAGGCCATCGGGGTGCAGGCACAGCCGGAACACGTTCAGCGGCTCGACCAGCGCCGCGGGGGCCACGCCGTCGAGGAACAGCGCGGCGGCGCGGTTGGCCACCAGCACGTTCCAGCACCGATCGATCACCACCCCCGGGTAGGGGTCGTGGCCGTCGAGCAGGCGCTGCAGGGTCGCCCGCACCCGATCCATGGCCGCCGCGTCGAGCGGGGTCTCCGCATACCGCGGCGCGTAGCCGGCGGCGAGCAGCCAGGCGTTGCGCTCCCGCAGCGGTACGTCGAGCCCGTGGGCGAGCGCCATGAGCAGCTCCGGGCTGGGCTTGGCCCGGCCCGTCTCCACGAAGCTGAGGTGCCGGGTGGACACGCCGACGTCGAGGGCGAGGTCCATCTGGCTGCGGCGGCGGCGGGTGCGCCACTGCTTGATCAGCGGCCCCGCCCCGTGCCGGTCCGTGCGAGCGGTCATGGTCGCCACGCTAGGCCTCACCGGTAGCGGCGCCGATTACCCCTCGGGTAACGGTGCCGCCGCCGAGCCGACGGGGCCGGTGGTCGCCAACGTCACCCCTGGGGGGCGAGTGACGCCTCAGCGGCGATCACGGTGTTGCGCAACAGCATGGCCACCGTCGTGGGCCCGACACCCCCCAGGCGCGGCGTGATCCACGAGGCGACCTCGCCCACCGATTCGGCGACGTCGGGTAGCAGCCTGCGGCCCTCCCAGCTGATCCCGCCGGAGACGACCACCGCGCCGGGCCGCACCATGTAGGGCGTGAACGCGTTGGGCCGGCCAAGGGCGGCGACCACGATGTCTGCGGCGCGGGTGTAGTCGACCAGGTTGGGCACCGCCGAGTGCACGGTGGTGACCGCGCAGTCCGCACCGGGACCCTTCCCGCCCAGCAGCAGCCCCATCGGGCGGCCCAGCGTCGGCCCCCGCCCGATCACCACCGCGTGCTTGCCGGCGGTCTCGATGCCGTAGTGGATCAACATGGCCTGGATCCCCGCCGGGGCGCACGGCACCGGCGCCTCCTCGCCGAGCACCAGCTTGCCCAGGTTGGTCGGGTGCAGGCCGTCGGCGTCCTTGCCGGGGTCGATCGCCGACAGCACGGCGTCGAGGTCGTAGCCGTCGGGCAACGGCAGCTGCACCAGGTAGGCGTGCACGTCGGGGGCGGCGTTGAAGGCGGCCACCGCGTCGAGCAGCGCGGCCTGACCCGCGTCGGCGGGCAGCTGGTTGTGGTGCGAGCGGATGCCCACCGCGGCGCACGTCTGGTGTTTCTTGGCCACGTAGCCGGCCGAGGCCGGGTCGTCGCCGACGAGGATGGTGCCGAGGCCGGGCACGACGCCCCGCCCGACGAGCGCCTCGGCGCGGGCGCGGACATCGACGAGCACCGAATCGGCCACCGGCTGACCGGCGAGAAGGGAAGCAGTCACCGGAACCTTGTAGTCCACCCGGGCGGTGAGGACAACTACCCGGTACCCGAGCCGGCCGCTCAGCCGCTCAGTCCGCCGGCCGGATGACGCCGTCGGCCTCGAGCCGGGCCACCTCGTCGGCGGCGAAGCCCGCTTCGAGCAGCACTTCGCGTCCGTGCTCGCCGACGGCGGGAGCCGGCCCCCGCACCGCGATGTCCGCGCCGTGGATCCGGAACGGCACCCCGACGGTGCGGAACTCGAACCCGTTGGCCTCGTCGATCACCGGCTGGAAGATGCCGAGGGCCTCGGCCTGCGGATCGGCGATCACGTCGGGCAGGTCCTGCACCGGCGCCCAGATCACACCGGCCTCGTCGAAGCGGCGCGCCCACTCGGCGCGGGGTAGCTCGGCCAACCGGGCATCGATGGCGGCGACCAGCTCGGCGCTGTGGGTGAGCCGCACCGCGACCTCGGCGTAGCGCTCGTCGAAGATCCACTCGGTGCGCTCGATGGCGATGCAGAAGCTGTCCCAGTAGTCCCGCGGTCCCGGCATGCACAGCGCCACCCAACGGCCGTCGGCGCAGCGGTAGCGGCAGGTGAGCGGGTTGGGCCACGCCGCTCGCGCATACCGCGGCGGCTGCGCCCCGTCCACGAGGGACACGGCGAGGTCGCTGGCCAGCGTCCAGGCCGCCACCTGGAACAGCGCCGCCTCGACGACCTGGCCCTCACCGGTGCGGTCCCGCTCCCGCAGGGCGGTGAGCAGCGCGACGAGCAACGCCAGGGCGGTGGTGTGATCGCCCTGACCGGGCCGGAAGGACAGGGGCGGGTCGTCCGGCTCGCCGATGAGGGACTGCACGCCGCCGCGGGCGAAGAAGGCCGTCCAGTCGTAACCCGGTTTGCCCGCGGCCGGCCCGACGCTGCCGTACCCGCCGACCGAGCCGTAGACCAGCGTGGGCCGCACGGCGTGCAGGTCGGCCGGTTGCAGCCGGTAGCGCGTGCGCCGCTCCTCGGTCAGGTTGGTGATGAACACCTCGGCGCCGGCCACCAGCCGGTGCACGATGGCGACCCCCTCGGCGCGGTTGAGATCGACCACCACGGATCGCTTGCCCCGGTTGTCGACGGTGAAGTACCCGTCGGGATGCGGCCCGGGCCCGACCGAGGGGTCGAGCGGGCGGTGCGAACCGCGCAGGATGTCACCGGAAGGCGGCTCGATCTTCACCACGTCGGCACCGAGGTCGGCCAGCACCGCCGCGGCCGACGGCGCGGCGATCATGTTGGCCACCTCGACGACGCGCAGCCCGGCAAACGGTCCAGCCATGGGCGCCGACCGTAGCGGCTGGCGGAGGTGGGCTCACGCTCTCGGCGGCCAGAACACCCAGTCGGTGAGCGTGACGAAGGCGCCGTTGCGGATCTCGACGATCTTGGACGAGGTGTTGAGCTGGTTCGGTCCTTGGTAGGGCACCCACCGGGCGGGCGCGCCCAGCAGATCGGTCTGGTAGTTCATGCCCTTCAGCGCGTCGCTGATCGCCTCCCGGGTGTACTCCCCCTGGATCGTGCGCAACGCGTCGACCGTCGCCTTGGCGGCCAGGTACCCGCCCTGGGCGAAGGAGGTCTCCTGGATGCCGGCGCCCTTGAGGAGCTGCTTGAAGTCGGCCATGTCGGTCGTGGTGACCTCGTCCTCGGTGTAGGGCAGGAACTCGGAGTTGGTCACCCACCCCTCGCCGAGGGCACCGAGGTCGTAGAGCACCTTGTCGTCGTAGCCGGAGGTGAGCATGGCGTAGGTGATGGGTCCACCGAGCATGCCCTGCGCCTGGGCGATCTCGGCGTAGGAGATGTAGTCGGGCTTGGTGTAGACGAGCATCACCCCGTCGCAGCCGTCGTTGCGGGCCTGGATCACCGCCGGGGTCAGATCGGCGCCGGGCTCGCTGAAGATCAGCGAGTGGACCTTGTGCCCGGTGACCGATTCCCACAGCGGGAGGTACACATCGCGGAACACGGTGGCGATGTCGATGTTGAGCGCCGAGTAGCAGAGGTTCTTCACCCCGCGCTGCTCGACGAGGTAGCTCATCGTCATCATCGCCCCGAGGTGGGGGCCGGTGTTCATCGAGGCCACGTTGCCGGCGTTCGGCCCGCAGGCCGCCACTCCGGCGAGGTTGAGGATGTTCTGGGCGGCGTAGTAGTCGGCGTTGGCAAGGCAGTCGACCACCGACCCTCCGCCCACGACGGCGAGCACCTGCTCGTCCTCCACCAGCCGGCGGGCCGCCTCCCTGGCGCCGTCGAGGGTGTTGCCGTCGTCCTCGACCAACAGCTCGATGCGGTGACCGTTGATCCCGCCCTGGGCGTTGATCACCTCGAACACGGCGCTGGCGGCGTCGGTGGGCTCCGGGAACACGTTGACGCCGGTGAGCGAGGTGACCGCGCCGAGCTTGATCACCGGCCCACTCGGCTCGGTCGGGGCGGAGGCCTTGGCCTTGGCGCGGTCCGCCGTGGTGATGGGTCCGGCCGAGCCGGGTTCGTCACCGCCGCAGGCTGCGGCGGCCAGCGCCACCAACCCCGTCAACGCCACCAGTCGCCTGCGCATCCATTCCCCCTTGTGCCGGTCGGATCCACGCGCCGCGGACCAACCGGATCTCCGCCATCCGCCATCCGCCATACCGCTTCGCATCCATACCGTTCGGCACTGCCGTACTGTTCGGCACTGCCGTACTGTTCGGTACTGCCAGCGGTCGGTCCGGTCAGGATAGCTGCGGGCTCGGCGGACCCCCCGCCTGCGGCTCGGATCACACCGGCGCGGCGCTAGGTTCGCGCCGTGCGCATCCTGTGCTGGAACCTCCGTGGCGGAACCGACGCCAAATGGGACCTGCTGCGCTCGCTGCGACCCGACGTTGCGGTGCTGCCGGAGGCGGCGCGCGCTCCGCGACGGGCCGAAGCGACGCTGCTCGATCCGGCGGCACACTGGCACTGGGTGGGCGCCAACCCGGCGAAGGGGCTCGCGGTCACCACGTTCGGGCGGAGCAGCGGGGTGCTCGCTCCGGAGGCGACCGGTCGGTGGTCGATCGCTGCCCGGCAGGGCGCGCTGACCGTGCTCGGGGTGTGGTCGTGCCCGTCGGACGGGCACTACGCCCGAGAGGTGCAGCGGGCGGTGGACAGCCATGCCCGATGGTTCGATCCCGATGCCGACGTCATCGTGGCCGGTGACTTCAACGTGGACGCGGCGGGGGCGTTGCGGCGGCGCTCGGGCACGTTCCGGCGGCTGGCGGACCACCTGCACGCGCTCGGGCTGACCAGCGCATACCACCTCGTACGGTCCGAGCCCTACGGCGCCGAGTCACGGGCCACCTACTACCACCACCGCAACGCGGCGCACCCGTTCCACATCGACTTCTGCTTCGTGTCGAAGCCGTTGGTGGAACGGGTGCGCTCGGTCGAGGTCGGCACCTTCGAGGAGTGGGTGGCGCCGGGCCACTCCGATCACGTGCCGATCGTGGTGGAGTTGGATTGACCTCGCGCTGCGCGATGACAGCCCGCAGGCGAGCTCAGTCGCGCAGCAGGTAGGCGGAGTGCAGCAGCTCGGGATTGTCGCTCAGCTCCTTGGCCGTGCCCGAGTACCGCACCCGGCCGCTCTCGAGCACATAGGCGCCGGTGGCGAGGCTGAGCGCGATGTGGGCGAACTGCTCGATGAGCAGCACGGCCACACCGCTCGACGCGACCTCGGTGAGCACCGGCACCAACCGCTTGACCACGACCGGAGCGAGCCCGAGGGACAGCTCGTCCACCACGAGCACCTTGGGCTTGGACACCAACGCCTGGGCGAGGACCACCATCTGCTGCTCGCCGCCGGAGAGCAGGCGGCCGCCCACCTTCCATCGCTTCTCCAGCTCGGGGAACAACGACAGCGCGTAGGCCAGCCCCTCGGCGGCGGCGACCTTGCCCAACGAGAAGGAGGCGACCTTGAGGTTGTCCTCGACGCTGAGGTCGGTGAGCAGGCGCCGTCCCTCGGGCACGACCGAGACGCCGGCAGCCCGCACGCGCTCCGGCCGCCGGTTGGTGATGTCGGTACCGGCGACCTTGACCGACCCGGCGCTCACCCGCGCCAGCCCGGCGATGGCCGCTGCGGTGGAGGACTTCCCGGCCCCGTTCGGCCCCAGGATGGTGGTGACCTCGCCGGCGGGTGCCGACAGGTTGATGCCCTCGGCCACCGCCCGGCCACCGCGCTGCACCGTCACGTCGGCGAGCACCAACAGTGCGTCGCTCATGCGTCCTGCCCTGTGCGTGGCGCCGTGCCGGCGGACCCCTTCGGCGACCGGGCGGCCGTCGCGGCCACGGCGGCGCCGTTGCGTCGCTGACGATCCTTCACAACTCGTCCTCTCCCAGGTAGGCCGACAGCACCTTCGGATCGCGCAGCACGTCGCCGGTGGGCCCGGAGGCGAGGAGCCGACCGAAGTCCAGCACCGCGCTCCATTCGCAGCACGCCTGCACGAGCGCCATGTCGTGATCGACGAGGATCACCGTGGCGTCGCTGCGCTCGGGGATCGAGCGGATGATCACGCTGAGCTCGTTCGTCTCCTCGTCGGGAAGACCGGCGGCGGGCTCGTCGAGCAGCACCACCTTGGGGCTGCCCACCACGGCCCGGGCCATCTCGATGAACCGGCGCTCCTTGGCGGGCAGGGTGCGGACCAGTTGGTCCCGCACGCCGAGCAGCCCGCAGAACTCCAGCGCCTCGTCCACCGCCTTCTTCTTCTCGGCCCGTGAGCCCTTGGCCGTGTGCTCGTAGACGGTCAGCACGTTGTCGAACACGCTGAGGCCCTCGATGGCCTGCTCGGTCTGGAACGTGCGGCGCACACCCCATCGGGCCCGCTTGTAGTCCGGCATGGTCAGCAGCTCCACGCCATCGCAGCGCACCGAACCGTTGACCGGCGTGACGTAGCCGGACAGCACGTTGAAGAAGGTGGTCTTGCCGGCACCGTTCGGCCCGATCAGCCCGCAGGTGCCGCCCGGGAAGGTGACGGTGACACCGTCCAACGGCATGACGCCGCCGAACTGGACCCGGATGTCGTTGACCTCCACCTTCATCCGAGCAGGCCCTTCTTCTCCATCGCCTTGGTGGACTGGATGAGGTTCATCATCAGGCCGAAGCCGAACAGCGAGAGGCTGAAGTTGTTCCAGAACTGGCCGCCGACCATGTAGCTGGTGAGCAGGTCCAGCATCACCTTGGAGAAGAACCCGGCCAGCAACGCACCCCACAGGGTGTGCACCCCGCCCATGAGCACCACGGCGATGAGGAAGAGCGCCGCCTGCCGGCTGAACTGGTCGATGCCGATCGATTGCTGGACGCTGCCGGCGAACAGGCCGCCCGCCACCCCGGCCATGAAGGCGGCGAGGGCGAAGGCGATCAGCTTGTACTGGGTGATGGCGATGCCGGCGGCGATGGCGGACGGTTCGCTCTGGCGGATCGACGCCCAGGCCCGGCCCGGCTTGCCGGCCAGGAAGACGTAGGCCAGCAGGAACAGCAGCAGCGCCACGATGACCGTGAAGCGGAAGTAGGCGGGGTCGGTCTCGGCGAAGCCGGGCCGGCGCATCGGTGCGAGGTCCGACAGCGAGGTCACCACGCCGCTGAACCCGCTACCGCCGTTGGGGAACTTCAGCACGCCGAGCACCGTCTCGAGGGCGGCGGCGAGCATCAAGGTGACCAGGGCGAGGTACAGGCCGCTGACCCGCAACGCGGGCAGACCGATCAGCATCCCGATGACGGCGGCGACGATGCCGCCGATCAGCAACAGGACGGGGAAGGGCAGGGAGGTGGCGTAGGCCAGTCGCATGGTGACCCAGCAGCCGATGCCGTACGGCGCCACCTGGCCGAGCGACACCAGGCCGACCCGGCCGTAGAGCATGCCGGCGCTGGCGGCCACCACCGAGAACACCGCCATCTGGGTGAGGTTGGTGATCCAGAACGCGCCGAAGATCGACGGGGCCACGAACAGGGCGAACACCACGATGACGGCGATGGCGCCCGGCTCGAAGGCCTTGTGCTTGACGATGGCGCCCATCAGGACATCTCCCTTCCGGCGAGGACCACGGTACGGCGGCGCGAGATCCACAGGATGGCCAGCACCGAGATGACCACGGGGGTGACGCGCCGGAAGTCGGACAGGAACTGCAGCGCACCGCTGAACGGGGTCAGGAACGACTCGATGACCCCGATGACGATGCTGGCGAAGAACGTGATCCACAGCGACCGGAAACGTCCGACGATGGCGCCGCCGAGGGCGGGGATGACGAACCAGGTGAGCGTGCCCTGGTCGAGGCTCTTGACGAAGGACGGCAACAGCAGGAACACGCAGCCGCAGAGGATGCCGGCACCGAACCAGGCCATCGCCTCGATGCGCCGCACGGGGACCCCGAGCAGCGCCGAGGTCTCGCGGTTGTTGGCGATGGCCCGCATGGCGGTGCCGATGGACGTGCGCTGGAGGAACAGGTTGACGCCGACCACCACGACCAGCGCGAAGGCGAGCGCGAGGATCTGGGTGGTGCTCACCACCGTGTCGGCCACGGTGAAGGTACGGCTGGGGAAGTGCAGGTTCCGCGGCTTGGACGTGTCCCAGCGGTCCTTCATGATCCCCATCAGGAACAGCGCCACCGCCACCATGCCGAGCGACTTGGCCAGCGGGTCGCGGCGGTCGAGCTTGGGAGCGAGGAACCACCCGTAGGCGAGGGTGATCAGCGCGCAGTTGAGCACGAGGCCGGGGTAGAGCAGGATGCCCAACCCCGCGCTCGCGGCTCGGGCGCGGCGAGCGATCCGCCCATGAGGGACCACGTGAGGTGGGCCCCCATGGCACCGATCGCGCCGAAGGCGAGGTTGACGACGCCGGTGGTCCGGTACAGGACGACAACGCCTGTACCGGTCACCGCGTACATCGCTCCGAAGGCCAAGCCTTGGATGATGAAGGGCAACAGCCTGGAAAGGCTGGGCATCGGAGCGTCTCGATCAGTTGTTGGGCTCGGCGGTGGTCAGACCGCCCTTCGCCTCGGCGGCGCGCACCGCCTCGAGGATCGGGTCGACGGCCGGGATCTCGAAGCAACCGCTGTCGTCGACCATCTTCCCGTCGCCGGGCACCACGTTGTAGTCCCAGTTGTTGGGCGCGTTGCCGCCGGGCAGGCCGCCGAAGTACCACGGCTTGCACAGGTGGTCGCTGGCGAACATCTTCACGTCCTTGATCGCCGCGTTGACCGCCTTCGGGTCATCGAGGTCGGCCTCGTCCATCTGGAGCATCGTGTGGACGATGATGCGCCCGATCACGAAGCCCATCTGCTGGAAGCTGCCGTAGGGGGCGTCGGGGTTGTACTTATCCGACACCTGCCGGTAGAGCTCCACCTCGGGACGGCTGTCGTCGAGGAGGCTGAACTCGGCGTTGATGTTGATCTTGCCCTTCCACTTGGAACCGAGGGCGACGGCCACCGAGGTGTCGTTGAGCGGCGTGGAGGACCCCCACACCACCTTGTCGATCAGTCCCTGCTCCTCTGCCGCCTTGAGGATCTTGAGACCCTCGGGCGGGGTGTAGTTGAGCAGCACGCCGCCGCCCTCGCCGGCGCG
>JADLEF010000406.1 GCA_020846295.1 Acidimicrobiales bacterium | reverse complement strand
GGGCTTGGGGGCGCAGCCCCCAACAACCAACACGGCCACGCCTGACCAAGCGAGACGCGACCAGGCGTGGCCGTGGTCGGGTGCACGCACCCGTTCGGGAGGACCGTTTGCGTTTCGATCCGGCGTGGCCGACGCAAACGGTCAGCTCCCCTCGTAAAGCCGCTCGAGATCGACCAGCTCGACATCGCGGCGGTCGCGGGTCGCGGATCGCAGCCTCTTGGTGAACCCGCGGCGCGAGATCAACAGGAGCTTCGCCCCGACGGCGGCCGGTCCGAGCAGTTCCCGGGCGCGCTCGAGGCGGGCGAGATCCGCGCCGTCCCTCAACGTCGATGTCGCCTTCACCTCGGCCACGAACAGGACCCGGCCGCCCGCATCCATGCCGACCGCATCGAGCTCCATCTTGTTCCGAGTAGCTCGATCGGAGAGGACGCGGCGGCCGATGCGAGCGGCATCGCCGCCCAACGTGTCGCTCGAGGCATAGCGATGCAGCCACGTCGTGGCCACCTCCTCGAGGTGCGGACCGAGGATCTGGGCGTGCCAGTGCTCCTGGCTGGCCTGCCACACCGGTCCGGAGCGCCGCTCGTCGAGGGCCGCTCGGTTGGGATTGATGATCAACCGGCCGAAGCGCAACACCGGATCGGCGACGAGGTAGGTGACGCCTTTGCTGTTGGCCACATCAACCTCGCGGCGCAGGAAGCCGGCATCGACCAGCGTCGCCAACAGCGCCGACATCGCGGTTCGATCGCGTCCGAGACGAGCACCGATCCGCGAGGGAGTGCGCTCACCCGCCGCCACCACCGACAGGATCGACTGGTACAGCGCCCGGTCGACCAGACGCGGATCTTCTCGCAGCAGGAACTCGTCTTCCCGGTACAACGCATGGGACGGGTTGAGCAGCGTGGCCCCCAACCAGTCGGCGATGTCGCCGGGCGAGCTCGGCGTCGTCCCCTCCATGAGGTCGAGATAGCCGGCTGCACCACCGACGATGGCGTTGACCGCCAGGGCGACCTCGTGGTCCTGCAACCCCCAGTGACGCCGCGACACCCGGTAGTCGAAGGGCTGGAGACGCAGGTCGAGTTGGGCGCGCCCGCGCAATGGCTGTGCTCCGGTCAGCAGGTTCGACATGACCGAAAGCCCCGAACCACACAGCAGCAGCCGCAGCGGGGTGCCGCCCCGGCGGTCGTCGTAGAGCCGTTGCAGAACGGTCAGCAGCTCCGGACTGCGGGCGAGGAGGTAGGGCAGTTCATCGATGACGAGCAGCGTCGGTTCCAGCCGGGACAACAGCGCGTCGAACGCACTCAACCAGTCCTCGAAACGGACGGCGTTGACCGGCAGCCCGGCACGGGCCGCGACCATGCCCGCGACGCGGGCGATCGCGGGGGCGCGCTCCTCTTCGAGGGCTTGGTGATAGATGCCGTCGGCCGCCAGCCGGCGGAGCAGGAAGCTCTTGCCGACCCGACGTCGCCCCGAGACGATCCCCAAGCGCATGCCCGCGCCTGGTCGGGCGACGAACGCTTCCAGCTCGGCCCATTCGGCGTCGCGGTCGAAGACGTCGGCCGGCTTCACACCAGCAGTATAGCTCCGCCTTAGATAGCTGGACCTCTACAACTCTGCGGAACGGCTGTGCGGCACCGAACTGGCCTTCCCCGGTCAGGCCTTGGTCAGGGAGCCGTCGTCGAGCATGGCGTCGAACTGGCGGGTGACCAGCTTGATCATGTTCGGATGGGTCAGCACCCAGAACGTGTCGCGCTGCACGGCGTCGAGCACCAGCTCGCCCACCTCGTCGGGGTGCATGCCCTGCTCCAGCATGGCCTGGATGCGCGATCCGGCGCGACCGTCCTTCTCCCCGTCCGCCTTCGGCTTGGCCTTGGACGGGCGGTACTCCACCGAGTGCCGGCTGATGTTGGTGTTGATCGGCCCCGGGCACAGCACGGAGGAGTGCACCGGGCTCTTGCGCCCCCGCAGGTCGCGCTCGAGCGTCGCCATCAGCGCCACCACGCCATGCTTGGCCACGTTGTAGGCGCCCATCATCCCGCTCGCCACCAGACCGGCCAGCGACGAGGTCGAGTTGATGTGGCCCTCGCCCTGCGCCTCCATGATGGGCAGGAACACCTTCACGCCGTAGATCGGACCCCACAGGTCGACATCGATCATCCAGCGCCAGTCGTCCAGGTTGAGCTTGTGCGTCGGCGTCGGGATGCCGATGCCGGCGTTGTTGCACAGCACGTGCACGCCACCGAAGCGGTCCTGCGCCACCTGGGCCAGCGCCTCGATCTCCTCCAGCTTGCTCACGTCGGTCCGGCGGGTGACCACCTCGACGCCCTTGCCGCTGAACTCCTCGGCCGCGTCGGCCAGCATCGCCTCATCCAGATCGGCCAGCACCAGCTTCATGCCGGCGCCGGCGAAGGCCCGGGCCATGCCCCGCCCGATCCCGCTCGCTCCCCCGGTGATGACTGCGACTCGTCCCTGCGTCTCCATGGCGCACGTTCTAGCGCGGCGTGCTCCTCGGCGCCTACGGCGGGCGGGTCTGGGCCGAGGCGGTCAGCGGCGGTCGATGTGGACCTCGCCCTTGTCGCCGTCGACGGTCACGGTCATACCATCCCGGATGGTACGGGTACCGAACTGGGTACCGACCACCGCGGGCAGGCCGAACTCCCGGGCCACGATGGCACAGTGGCTCATCAGCCCGCCCGTGTCCGCCACCACGGCACCGGCCACCGCGAACAGCGGCACCCATGGCGGCAGCGTCATCTCGCACACCAGGATGTCGCCCTCGTCCAGCTTGGCCGCCTCGGCCAGGCTGCGCACCACCCGCGCCGTGCCGGTGACCACGCCGGGCGAGGCGCCCAGGCCGCTCAGCACGGCGGCGGTGTCGTCCTGGGTCTGCGGGGGCCGCCGGCCGGACAAGCGGACCACCAGCGCGTCGACCAGCGGGTCGAGCGGACCGCTCGACGGGGGCGGCGGGGTGCCCAACGCGCGCGGCGGGTCCACCCGGGCGGCGCGCGCCACCGAGGCCCGCCGCTCGGCGACCGGGGCTCGGCGGTCACCGCCGGCGCGCAACGCGTCGACCACCTCGGCGTGGTGCAGGTCGAACACGTCGTCGGGGGCGTCGAAGCAGCCGTCGTGGACCAGGCGGGCCCCCACCTGGAGCAGGAACCGCCGGAAGTTCGCGATGCCGCTCTGATCGATCCAGAAGGCGTGGTCCTCGGTCAACGGCAGGTTGTGGCGGGCCGCCTCGTAGTAGCGCTCGAAGGTGGCCAGCGCGCCCGGATCGTCGGCCAGCCGGGCCCGCGCCCCGGCCAGCAGCGCCTCCCGCCGGGCGGCGGCGCGGGCGAAGGCGAGGTCCGGGTCGTGCTCGTCACCGAGGCCGATGTACCCCCGCAGCGCGTCCAGCGGGATGACCGGGTCCTCCCGCCACGTCACGTCGGCCACGTCGTACACGGCGTCGCTCCGCCACCCGAACTCGTCGAGGAAGGACCGGAACGAGGCGGCGAAGGCGACGACCTCCTCCGGCGCCGCGGGATTGCGCAGGGCGGCCGCCACCTCGTCGTTGGACCGCTCGAACAGGGCGCGCACCGCACCGCTGCGCACCACCTGCCGGCTCAGCGCCCACATCGCCTGGCTGGCCCGCACCGTCTCCGTCTCGAAGCCCTGCAGCAGCTGGAACGCCTCGGCGCGATCCGCCGGGCTGAGCGTCGCGTCGTAGAAGTCGGTGAAGCGCGCCGCGGCGACCACCCCGAAGTTGATCTTCCCGTGGATCGTCCACTGCTCGATCATGTGGTCGCGTTGCCGCTCGAGCTCGGTGAGCAGCTCCTCGTTGGACAGCGACCCGAACTCCGCCACCCGGCCGGCGCGCACCGACCGGACCAGACGGGGCTTCCACTCGCGCTCCCACAGCGGGCCGACCTCCTCGAGGCGCTGCGGCAGCTGCTCGTACACAGCCTGGCGTCGCGCGCGCTCGACGGGATCGGTCACCGGCCGCAACGTCGAGTAGAGGTAGTGGTTGACCGGCCGCGTCAGCATGTCGATGGGCGCGCCCCACTCGGCGTGGGCCCGGGTGAACCCGGTCGCCATCGTGTCGGTGATCAGGTCGAAGGCGAGCGGCGACATCGGCCGGGGGGCGTGGATGCGGTCCTGGGACCAGAAGCCTTCGATCTCCTCCGGAGCGGGGAACACCACCGCCGATCCGAAATCCTGAGCGCGCTCGTTCATGGGCGGACCCTAGAGGTTGCGGGTTAGGTTCCGCATCATGCTTCGCACGAACGTGGTGGGTGGGTCCGGGGACCGGCTGCTGGTCCTCATCCACGGGTACGGCGCCGACGAGCACGACCTGGCCGGCCTCGCCCCGGTGCTCGGCAGCGAGCGCTTCTTCACCATTTGCCCGCGCGGGCCGATCGATGTCGCCCCGTTCGGCGGGGCGGCATGGTACGACCGCTCCGAGGACGGGGTGATCGAACCGGGCAGCTTCCGGCATTCGATCCTGCTGCTGGACCAGACCATCGATGCGACCTGCGAGCAGCGCGGCCTCGCCCGTGCCCGGGCCGTTATCGTGGGGTTCTCCCAGGGTGGGGCGATGGCGCTGGCCGTGTCCCTGCGCGACGGCGCGCCGGCCCGCCCCGCCGGGGTCGCCTGTCTGTCCGGCATGCTGCAGACCCCGGAGTGGTTCCCCTACGCCTGGGACGACGCCGATCGGTGGGCGACCGCCGGCCCGGACGATGTCCCCGCCGTCCTGGTGCAGCACGGCGCGTACGACCCGATGGTCGACATCGAACGGGGCCGGCGCACCCGCGACGTCCTGCGCAGCCACGGCATCGAGCCGGAGTACCACGAGTACGCGATGCAGCACGAGATCCGGCCCGAGTCCATCGTGGACCTGCGGGCGTGGCTGGACCGGGTGGTGGCCGGCAGCTGAGCGCCCGCCGCTCAGTCCTCGGAACGCTCGATGCGGTCCTCGATGACGACCACGGCGGCCAGCAACGCGGCGATCTGCTCCGCGTGCAGGCCCAACACCTCGGCCAGCACGGCGGCGCTGTCCGCGCCCACGTGCTTCGCGCCGCCGCGCGGACCGCAATCGGTGCCCTCGATGCGCAACGCCGAACGGTTGAACGTGGCCGTCTCGTCCCCGCAGGCGACCTCGACGTAAGCATCGCGGTCCTCGGCCCAATCGGCGTGGAGCGTGTCCGCCATGCTCAGGAGCCGGCCGACGGGCAGGCGGGCGCCCTCGGAGAGGGTGTGCTCGAACGCCTCGAAGCTGTCGAACGTCTTCGCCCAGCGGGCCAGGTGCTCCAGGCACTGCTCGAGGTTGGCGGAGCGGTTGGCCATGCTGTTGAACCGCTCGTCCTGCAACAGCTCGGGCTGACCCGACAGCCGGGCGTAGTGGGTGAACACCGCCGGCGGAGCGCCGGGGATGGCGGCCCACGTGCCGGCCTCGTCGCCGAGCTGCACCACCGCGGCCTTGCCCGGCCGGAACGGGCTGTGCGAGTAGTCCGGCCCGCCGTTGGCCTCCACCGCCGTCCACTCGTTCTGGGCGATCATCGCCTCCACCATCGACGCGTCGATGTGGGCGCCCTGGCCGGTGCGCTCCCGGCGCCACAGCGCGGCGAGCACCCCCTGGGCGCCGGCCATCCCGGCGGCGATGTCGGCGTGGGAGACCGGTTCCGGTCGGGGATCGCTCTCCCACTCGCGCGCCTTGTAGTGCAGCAGGCCGACCTCGGCGTGCACCACCGGCGCGTAGGCCCGGCGGCGGGCGGCCCGACCCTGCTGGCCGTACCCGGACACCGAGCAGTAGACGATGTCGGGGCGGCGGGCCTTCACCGCCTCGTACCCGATGCCCAGCTTGTCGGCGACACCCGGCCGGAAGTTCTCCACCACCACGTCGCAGCGCTCGGCGAGCCGCAGGGCGAGCTCCACCGCCTCGGGCTTGGTCAGATCGAGCGAGGCGAACCGCTTGCCCACGTTCTGACCGGCGAACAGCAGCGAGATGCCACCGCGGCGCGGCCACCCGGTGCGCAGCAGATCCCCCTCGGGTGGTTCGACCTTGATCACGTCCGCCCCGAGGTCGGCCAGGGCCCGGGTCAGGCACGGCCCGGCCACCACCCGGGTGAAGTCGAGCACCCGGAGACCGTCGAGGATCCCGGGACCGATGTCGAGCGCAGCTGCCACGGCGCAGCACGGTAGTCGGCGGGGAGCCGCGCCGGCCGCGGCGCGCCCCGAGACCGCCCGCTACCGTGCTGGTCGATGAACGATCCAGCCACGACGCCTTCCGACGCCGAACGTACCGCCCGGTACTGGGGAAGGGAGGACTTGGTCCGCGTCGTCCTCGACGCCCTGCGGTCGGCCGGGAAGGACCTCGATGCGTTGTCGGCGGACGACCTCGCCGCCACCGATCAGTTCCACGGCGGCGGACGGCCGGCGACGCTGCGCCTGGCCGAGCTGGCCGGGCTGCACGAACCCACGGCCGACGGCACCCCTCGCCGGGTGCTCGACGTCGGCGGCGGGCTGGGCGGTCCGGCGCGCACGCTGGCCGGCCGCTTCGGGTGCATCGTGACGGTGATCGACCTGACCGATTCCTACGTGCAGGTGGCGCAGGAGCTGACGGCGCGGGTGGGTTTCTCCGAGCGGGTGACCCACCGGGTGGGCGACGCGCTCGACCTGCCCTTCCCCGACGCCTCCTTCGACGTGGTGTGGACCCAGAACAGCGGCATGAACATCGCCGACAAGGAGACGCTCTACCGGGGGTTCCGCCGGGTGCTGCGCCCGGGAGGGACGCTCGCCTTCCAGGAACCGATGGCCGGCGAGCTCTCCCCTCCGCACTTCCCGGTGATGTGGGCCGACGACGAGTCGATGCACCACGTGTGGGCACCGGAGGAGGTGCGGGCCCTGCTGGGTCGGCTCGGGTTCGTGGAGCGGGTGTGGGAGTACGCCACCGAGTCGACCTCGAGCGGCAACGCGCCGCCGCCACCACCGCATGCCGTGCAGCGGCTGATCATGGGCGACGAGAAGCTGGCCGCCATCGCCGCCGCCAACCGGCGCAACCTCGACGAGGGCCGCTCCTGCACCGTGCACGCCGTGTTCAGCCGACCCTGAGGACCGGCCCCCCACACGCCCTGCACCCGGCGCACCCCCGCATGCCCCGCACCCCCCGCACCCCCCGCATACCCCGCATGCCCCGCACCCCCCGCATGCCCGGCACCCCGGCACCCCCGCACCCCCGTACCCCCGTACCCCCGCACGGCGAATCGAAATCGAATCGCCACGACGCCATACCCTTGGGTATGGGTGGGGGGCCGGCGCTGTGTGGCGGGTTGTGCGGGCGCGGCAGCAGCACAGCGGCGACCACAGTGGACTGACCAGCATGGTTGCATGACACCATGGACCGAAGAGCAGCACAACCCGCCACGTTGGCGCGGCAGCGCGCTCCGCGGGCCGAGGGCGGAGGTTGGACAGCCCCGGCGGGTGGTCAGGTGGTCAGGTGGTCAGGCGCAATCGGTCGGTCGAGCGGGAGGTCGGCGTGTCAACCTCTCGACGGCTCGGAACGTTGGACCGTCGAACCGTCGACAGCTGGGGCGCTCGGGGGATCAGCTGAAGCCGTAGCGGAAGCGGCAGCGGTCGCCGCCCTGCATCAGGGTCGTCGGCCGCTCGAAGGTCACATCGTCGAGCAGCTCGACCACCCACTCGTCGGTCTGGCAGGTGAGCAGGCGGCCCAGGTCCGGCCGCTCGATGGCCCGGAAGAACTCGGCGTACCCGCATGCGGTCACATCGAAGTCGAAGCGGGACTTGTCGCCCGGGAGGTACTCGGCCTCGCACGCCGGGGCATGGGGCTCCGCCATCGCCCGCAGCACCTGCTTCGAGCGGCCGTTGGCCTGCAGCTGCACCCGTACCTCGTCGTGGGTGCGGCGGCGCACCGATCGCGCCACCAGGCGATGCGCCGCCTCCACCCCCAGCTCCGCCTCCAGCTCCTCGACCAGCGGGACGAGGTGCTCGGCGGCGATCATCATCCGCTCGGCGGTGGAGACATCGGGGCGCAGGGGTTCCATGGCGGCAACGCTACCGCTGCGGCGCCGCCCGCGTCCGCCGAGCGCGCGGCCGAGCGTCCGCCGAGCTCGCGCCGGGCAGCCGTTGAGCAGCGAGCGGTCGAAGCGGCAATGATCAATCCCATGAAGATCGGGTTGTTCACGCCGCTGCGCTCACCGGTGGCCACGCCGGAGTTCCTCACCCAGCTCGGGGCCGAGTGCGAGGAACGGGGTATCGCCTCGCTGTGGCTCGGCGAGCACGTGGTCACCTTTCCCAAGTACGAGTCCCGCTACCCGGGCAACCCCGAGGGTGAGTTCCGTTTCCCCCAGGGCTCGGGCCTGCTCGACATGGTGGCCTCCATCGGCTTCCTGGCCGCCTGCACCCGTACCATACGGCTTGGTACGGGCATCTGCATCCTGCCCCAGAACAACCCGGTCTACGCAGCCAAGGAGTACGCCACGCTGGACTTCCTCTCCAACGGCCGGCTCGACTTCGGTGTCGGCGTGGGCTGGAGCTGGGAGGAGTTCGAGGCCGTCGGCGCCCCATGGGAGCGCCGGGGCGCCCGCTGCGACGAGTACCTGCAGGTGATCCGCTCGCTGTGGTGCGACGAGCTGAGCTCGTTCGAGGGCGAGTTCTACACGCTGCCCCCGTGCTACGCGTACCCCAAGCCCATCCAGCAACCGATGGTGCCGATCACCGTGGGGGGTCACTCCACCGCTGCGCTGCGCCGGGCCGCCCGCTACGGCCACGGGTGGTACGGCATCAACGCAGACCCGGACGAGACGGCGAGCATCCTCGCCCACATCGACCGACTGCTGGAGGCCGAGGGCCGCACCCGCGACGGCTTCAAGATCGTCATGGGCACCACCGCCGATGCGCTGCCCATGGACTGGATCGACCGCTACGCCGAGGTCGGCGTGGACGAGGTGCTCATCCCGTTCCTCCGCCAGGGGACCAAGCACCTCGAGGCCAACCTCGACGCCGTCACGCCGTACCTCGAGGCGGCCCGGAGCACGTGAACTACGGTTCGCCCCGATGACGACGATCGCGTCCACCGCGGCGGAACAGCCGATCCGCCGCCCTCCCGCAGCGCGCTTCGCCTCGCCGAAGGTGTTCTACGGCTGGTACGTCGCGGTGGCCTGCCTGGTCATGATGTACGTGACCGTCGGGGTGAGCTACTACGGGCTGTCACTGTTCCTTCGGCCGCTGCTCGACGAGCACGGCTGGTCGAACTCGATCGTCTCGGGCGCAACCGGCACGTTCTTCCTGATCTCCGGGGTGGCCGCGTTCGGCGCGGGACCCTTCATCGACAAGATCGGCCCGCGCCGCTTCCTCGCCGCCGGCATCGCCCTCACCGCCGTCGGCGCCGGCCTCGTGGGCTTCATCGACCAGATCTGGCAGTTGTTCGCGTGCTACACGCTGCTCGCCGTCGCCTACGGGCTCGGCGCGGTGGTGCCCGTCTCCACGCTCATGTCGCGCTGGTTCATCCAGAACCGGGCCAAGGCGATGATGGTCTCCTCGACCGGGGTGTCGCTCGGCGGCGCCACGCTGGTGCCCATCGGCGCGCAGCTGATCGAACGGGGCGGGCTGCGCCTGGCGGCGCCCGTGCTGGGCGTGGTGGTCCTCGTCGTCGCCATGCCGGTGCTGCTGCTGTTCGTGTCGGCCTCGCCGGCGGAGATGGGCCTCGAACCTGACGGCGGTGCGGCGGCCCATCCCCGATCCAGGGTGGACCGGGCGTCGCAGTACCGCACGTGGACCCGCCAGCAGGCCATGCGGACGGTTGGGTTCTGGGCCGCGGTGGTGGCGTTCTTCCTCGGCCTGGGCGCACAGACCGGCGTGCTGATCTACCAGCTGGCGTTCCTGCAGGAGGCGGACAAGCTGGGCACCCGCGGGGCCGCCGCCTTGGCCGTCACCACCACCACCATCGGCTCCATCCTGGCCCGCATCGTGGTGTCGATGGTGGCGGACCGCCTCGACAAACGGGTGATGGCCATGGGGTTGTTCCTGCTCCAGGCCTGCGCCATCGGCGCCTACCTGCTGGTCCACCGCACCGTGCTGATCTATGCCGCGGCGCTGCTGTTCGGCTTCACCGTCGGCAACGTGTACCTCGCCCAGTCGCTGCTCGTCGGAGAGCTCTTCGGGTTGGTCAGCTTCGGCACCGTCTACGGCATGATCTCGCTGTCCAGCCAACTGGGCAGCGGCATCAGCCTCATCGTCGTCGGCCGCCTGGTGGACGCCCATGGCTACACCGTGCCGTTCCTGTTCCTGGCCGGCCTGGACGTGATCGCCGCGCTGACGGTGCTGGCCGCCCGCCCGGCGCGCGTGACCTGACCGCTCTTCCCGTGCCCTGCCTTGCCCTGTCCGCCCTGTCCGCCCGACCGACCGACCCTGGACCGTGACGCATGATCCGACTCGTCTTCCTCCTCCGCCGTCGACCTGAGCTCTCGCTCGAGGACTTCCAGAACTACTGGCGCGACCAGCACGGCCCGCTGGTCGCGTCGCACCAGGGGGCGCTCGGCATCCTGCGCTACACGCAGTCCCACCGGCTGGAGGATCCGGCCAACGAACGGATGGGCGCGGCGCGCGGTGGCATGGAGCCGCCCTACGACGGCGCGGCCGAGCTGTGGTTCGCGTCCGAGGCTGCGTTGGCGGAGGCCGGCGCCACCGACGCGGGGCGTGCCGCCGGCAAGGCCCTGCTCGCCGACGAGGCCACCTTCATCGACCTGCCCCACTCGCCGCTGTGGCTGGCCCACGAGTACCCCCAGATCAACCCCAACCCCGAGACGGTGGTGGCCCGACCGAAGTCGAACATCGTGAAGCTGCACTTCCCGTTGCGACACGTCGGGACGCTCGGCCTCGACGAGGCGCAGCAGCTGTGGAGGGTGGAGCACGGGCCGCTCATCCGCTCGATGGCTCCGGCGATGGGCATGCTCCGCTACATGCAGGTGCACCGCTTCGACTCTCCGCTCGCCGACGCGATGCGGGCGGCGCGCGGCACCGTGGTGGATCCCTACACCGGTCATGCGGAGGCTTGGACCGACCGGTCCGCCCATGCCCCGACGCCGGAGGCCCGCGCCGCCAACCGGGCGGCCATCGAGGACGAGCGCCGCTTCATCGACTTCACCCGTTCGACGATGTGGCTGAGCAAGGAACACGTGATCGTCGACCGCTGGTGATCCCGGTCGCTCATGCGGCTGGGTATGGTGAGCGGCCATGACCACGTTCCATTCCCTGAACATGGTCTCGATCACCGGCGACGCGGTGCCCTTCGAACGCTTCGAGGGCACGATGTGTCTGATCGTCAACGTCGCCAGTCATTGAGGCCTCACCCCCCAGTACGCAGGTCTGCGTACGCTGCACGAAACGCTCGGCCAGCGCGGCTTCACCGTGCTGGGCTTCCCCTGCAACCAGTTCGGCGCCCAGGAACCGGGCACCGACGCAGAGATCGCCGAGTTCGCCACGTCGAAGTACGGCGTCGCCTTCCCGATGTTCTCCAAGATCGAGGTCAACGGCGACGGCGCCTGCGACCTCTACCGCTGGCTGACCGCCGCCCTGCCCAAAGCGGACGGTGACCCCGCGGTGGCATGGAACTTCACCAAGTTCCTCGTCGGGCGTGACGGCACCCCGCTGCGCCGCTACGAGCCGATGACCACGCCGGAGGACATCGGCGTCGAGGTGGCGGACCTGCTGTGAGCGGCCCGGGGACGGGCCGTTCGCCGGCTATCCGGTGAACGGCTCGCCCCAGCCGTTCAGGAAGACGATCTCCTCCACCGGCTTGCGGGTCAACCTGGTGTACTGCTTCTCGGGCACGGGATGGCCGACGGCGACGAGGGCGCCCACCGCGAAGCCCTCGGGGATGCCCAGCAGCTCGGCCACCGCCGGCTCCTCGGCGCACAGCAACGTGGTGAGCGCCGAGCCGAGCCCCTCGTTGCGGCAGCCGAGCAGGACGTTCTGGATGAACGTGTAGAGCGAGCCGCCGCCGACGATGGACTGGCGATCGAGCTCCTTGTCCGTCACCGCCAGGGTGGCGAGCTCGACACAGCACACCAGCAGCACCGGCACCTCGGCCAGCATCCTGGAGAAGTCGTCGGTTCGGTCGAGGCGCCGCTGGGCGGCATCCCCGGCGGCCATGCGACCCGCCTCGTTGTACCCGACGACGCCCTCCCGGGCGTGCACCACGTAGGGATCCCACTGCTTGCGGTGCAGCGCCGCAAGCGCCGCCTTGCGCGCCGGGTCGGTGACCACCACGGTGCGCCAGCCCTGGCGGTTGCCGCCGCTGGAGGCGAAACGGGCGTTGTCGAAGATGCGGTGCAGCACGGCGGGGTCCACCGGCTCGTCGGTGAAGTATCGGCACGACGGCGTCGTGCGCATGGCGTCGTAGAGCTCCATGATGCTCAGGCTCCTTCGGTTGTGAGCGTGCGGGCGAGCCAGGCGTCGAGGTCGGCGATCGCCCGCCGGGCCAGCGCGCTGTCCGGTGCGAACAGGTCGAAGCCGTGCGGGGCGCCGGGGTAGACGTGCAGCTCGGCGGGGACGCCGTGGTGGTTGAGGCGCTGGGCGTAGGTCAGGTCCTCGTCGAGGAACCCGTCGAGCGTACCGACCAGTATGTAGGTGGGCGGCAGGCCGGCGAGCGAGGCGGCCCGGGCGGGGGCGGCGTAGATGGGCACGTCGTCGGTGCCGTAGGCGTCGCCCAGGTAGGCCTTCCAGCCGTACACGTTGGAGCCCGGGTTCCACACCGGGACCTCCCACTGCGCGGAGGCGGTCATCATCCGGTCGTCCAGCATCGGGTAGATCAGCGCCTGGAAGGCGAGCGGCACCTCGCCGCGGTCGCGGGCGAGCAGGCCGAGCCCCGCGGCCAGGCCGGCGCCGGCACTCGCGCCGCCGATACCGATGCGCAACGGGTCGACGCCGAGCTCAGCGGCGTGGCGGTGCACCCAGTGCAGCCCTGCATAGGCGTCCTGCATGGGCCCGGGGTACGGCGTCTCGGGCGCGAGCCGGTACTCGACGGACACCCCGACGCAGCGGAACCGGCGGCACCAACGATCGAAGCGCAGGTCGTCGTTGCGGTTGGTGCCGAGCACGAAGCCGCCGCCGTGCATCCAGTAGATGCACGGCAGCGCCTCGTCGGACGGTACGTGGAGCGGGCGGTGGACCCGCAGCGAGACATCGGGACTGCCGTCGCCGACGCTCACCAGGTGGTCGGTGCGGGCCACGGCGCCGGACAACAGGCGCTCCTCGATCTCGACCAACTTGATGCGCTGACGCCGGACCTTGACCAGCAGCTCGTCGTCCAGGGTGCCGAGACCGGGGATGGTGGCCAGCACGGCGGCGGTCTCGGGGTCGACGAGTGCGGCGACATCGGACGGGGTCAGCGACATGGCACGTTGCTAGCACCCGGTCAGGCGGCCGTGCCCAGGATCCGGTCACCGAGCCGGGAGGTGACACCGAAGTTGGCGCGCTCATCGCGGAAGTGGTGACGAAGGTGGGCGGCGCGCAGACGGCGGAACCACCGGGTGCGGGGCCGATAGCCGGTATGGGCCAGCAGGTGGGTCCACTCGTAGGCGAGCAGGGCACCCTGTCCCGCAGCGGCGCCCGTGATCGTCCCGGCGGGTCCGGCGACCAGGCGGCCGAGGGCGGCGGCGAGCCCGGCCACGACCAGGCCGTCGGCGGCGGCGTAGCGCGCGCCGAGCAGCGCTCCGGCGACATCGTCGGGGGCGCGGTGGTGGCCCCGGTGGGCGGCGCCGGGATCGAACGGGCGCCCGGCGATGCTGGTCGGTGGGGCATGCAGGACGTAGCGGTGCAGCGTCCACTCGAAGAACGGCTGGATGGCGGCGACCGCGGCGACGACGGTGGCGTCGGCCCGGGCGGGGCGACCCCGCCGGCGCCGGAGCACCAGCGCAGCGGCGAGGTAGGCGACGAGGATGTACCCCGAGCCGTGGCGCGCGAACTCGCGGGCCGCCGCCCGCTTCGTGGTCAGGGTTCGGGCGTTCACCGAACGTCGTCGCATCGTGTCCCATTCTCGTCGCCGGCGGGCGGGTGTGACGACCCGCCGTCGATTGACTTCACGGAAAGCGGTCGCCGATTCACTTAGCCTGCGGACGCCCGGCGAGCGAATACTTGGAGCCCGCCGCTCGCAGCGAATCGCCACCGATTCGGCAGTCGCCCCGGGGCCAATCGAAATCGATTCGACGGGAGCCCCGCCCCGGGGCCAATCGAAATCGATTCGACGGGAGCCGGGGGGGCGGACCATCGGGTCGAGTTGGGATTGATTCCCATCGAGATCCCGGAGAGCGGGACACCTGTGGCCCGCAGATCGGCGCACCGGCCCGTTGTGTGCGGAACCCGACGATCGATCGAGTAGCCCACGCTTGCCACCAGCACCGTTGCGTCACGCGATGGACGGGCCGTTGAGGTTTGCGCACACAGACAGAGAACGTTCGTCCCTTTCATGACATTCCGCTGTCGATTCGACCTCGATTCGACACCAGCCCAGGCAGGGATCCACAGCCGGCGAGCCTTCGCGGGCGCCCGGCCCGCGAGCCAGGTCCGCGGCCCGCGGCTGCCTGCCCGGGCCCCGCAGGCCGCGTCGAGGTCGGCCCCCGGGCGGACGTGCCCTAAGGCGTCGGCTCCGGTTCGAGACGGACGACGGTGTACGCACCGATCTTGATCGGACCGGCCGCGGGGTCGTACGGCGTCTCGGCCTGCGGGGTGAGCCTGGTGCCGTCCGCGCCGACGAAGGTGCCGTTGGTCGAACCGAGGTCGGTCAACGTCCACGTGCCATCGGCGCCGAGGGTGACCTTGCAGTGCTTGCGCGACACACCGGTGTCCCCACCCCCGCAGTCCACATCGGCCACCGACGAGCCCGACGTCCGCCCGATCACGCTGCCCAACTGGTGCAGCGCGACCCGTCTCTCGGCCGGCACCGGGTCGGGGAAGGGTACGCCGTCGGCCACGCCTCCTGCGCCGGAGTTGTCCTGCCACCAGCCATGGTCGACAGCCACCACGGCAACCCAGCCGATGCCCGGCGGCGGCGGTGCGGGCGACCCTGCCACCGTCGGATCCGTGGCGGCCGGCGGCGTGGCGGCGACTGGTTGGGGCGGTGCGGGCATGGCGCCGGTGTCGAAGTCCAACCCGCACACCTCGCAGAAGCGCTCACCGCCCAGCCGTGGCGCCCCACAGTTGGGGCAGTCCCCCGACGACACGTCGGGCGTGACCGTACCGGTCGGTGTGGTGGACGCCGGGGCGGCCCCGGCCGGGCCGGCCGTCCCGACACCGGGCGCGCCGCCCATCTTGATGCCACACGTGTCGCAGTAATCCTCGGTGGTCGAATCATGACCGTTGGCGCACAGGGTCATGAACCGGATCCTTCCCCGTCACCGCCGGGCCGCACCCGCGTGGTCTTCGTCGACCGGGTGTCGAGCGCCATCACGTCGACCGCCTCGGCGTTGCGCTTCAGCCGAACGGTTCCCGTCTCCGCGTTGTCGATCTCCACCACGTTGGCCAGCAGGCGGGTGGTTGCGTCGTTGCCGGCCGCCGCGGCGAGCTGCACCGCGCGTCCGAGCTTCGTCGTCGCCTCGGACTCGTTGCCCGCCTGTCGGGCGGCCAGCCCATCGGCGATCGCCTCGGCCAGCTCCTGCTGGCCGGTGTAGTGGGCCACCTCGGGGTTGATGCGGGCGGTCAGCTGCTCGTCGGGCGACCAGATCGCCTTGACCATCCCCTGCGAGATCGGGTTGCCGTCGATCACCAGGCTGACGCGGGCGGCCAGCATCTCCTCGCCCACCCCCGCCGGCTTGACCCGGACCGCAACGTGGTAGTCGCGCTCCTCGGCACCCCACGCCCCGGTCGGGAAGTCCCGAGTCAACGGGTTCGGGCCGGCCATCGCCTTCGCCGTGAGATCCTCGATGGTGGGCGACACCTGCTTCACGAAGAGCAGCTCGGCGTGGGCGGGGACCCACACCCGCAGCGAGACCGCGGCGACCGCCTTACCCATGGCCGAATCCATGATCTTGGCGAACTCCTCGGCCATCGCAGCAGGCTCGGGGATGATGTCCACGGTGCCGAGGAAGGCCTGGGCGATCATGCGCAGCTCGTTCACCGACCAGTTGGCCCCCACCCCGCGGCAGTCGACCTCGAAGTAGCCCTGGTAGCGGCGCAACGCCCCCTCCAGCGACGACGCCGGCTCGCTCTCGTTCTTGCCGTCGGTCACGAACAGCACGTGGTGGATCGCCCCCGGGAACCCGGAGACGATGCCGGCCGCGGCGTCCAACCACGTCGACATGGCGGTCCCGCCGTTGGCCTGCACGTGGCGGATCGCCTCGAGCGCCTGGGCCCGGGTGTTGGCATCGGCGCGCACCGCACCGCTGTGGTAGCCGGGCGTCTGCGGTGACGGGTACACCAGCCGGGCGACCTCGGTGCCGGCCACCACCGAGAACCACACGCCGTCGCGGATGAGGTTCACCGCGGCGGCGAGCGCTCGACGAGCCTCGTGGATGCGACCGTCGGTCTGCATCGAGCCGGACGAGTCCAGCACCAGTACCTCGATCGCCTCCGTCGGCGCGCCGCCACCGGCGCCCGAACCGTCCGAGGTGATGGTGGCGACGGCATGGACATCGGACCCGCCGGGCGGGAGGGACTCGTTGGAGACCCCCTGGAGGCTGACACCGGTCAGG
>JADLEF010000405.1 GCA_020846295.1 Acidimicrobiales bacterium | reverse complement strand
TTCCCCCACTCCGATTCGACGTGGCCGTGGAGCCAGGAGATGCTGACCGAGCACACCTCGATGCTGACCGAGGACGAGAAGCGGGCGATCCTGCACGACAACGTCGCCCAGCTCTACGGCCTCTGAGGTTCCTGGTCCTGCGCCGGGACGGGCCTCACGGAGCTCCGTCCCGGCGAGGCGGGGCCGAGGGGCGCCTGCGCCCAGGCCAGTAAGGCCATGGCGGTCAGAGCAGGAACGTCAGGTTCTCGTAGTAGCGGTCGAGGTCGGTGAGCACCACGCGCTTCTCGCAGATTCGAAAGCTGCCGTCCTGAACCGTAAGCCGCCAGCGGGCGTGGGCGGGAACGGCCTGTATCGCGGTGTTGGGCCGCGTTTCGTAGACCACCAACACGGCGTTCACCTCGATCTCGCCGTCGGCACCCGCACGCGTGACGACGTTGGTGACCTGCCGGCAGGTCACCGATGGCGGCTCCTGGGCGTATTCCTTTCCGGACAGCAGCCGGGCGACGCGTGCGGACAACTTGGGCTTGTCGTCGTAGACGATCGACACGTGCCGCACCGGATCGGGTGCATGAGCTCGCGACGGGATCCAGTAGAGGCAGTCCTGAGCGAAGAGCTCAAGCCAGTCCTTGAGCGCGCCTGCGTCGAGTAGCGCGGCCTCGTAGTACACGAAGGACTCGATTGCGGATCGGTCGACCGGGTTCATGCTGCCATCTCCTCCGCCCAACGCCGGTAGAAAGCGCGTTGAGGATGTTCGTCGGTCACGTGACCGATCAGCTCCCCGTTGGGCCCGAGTTCGGTCCGTCGTAGGCCCCGCAGGAGCGGCAGCCACTCAACCGACTCGACGGCCAGTCCTTCCTGCACTCTGCGGAACATCTCCAGATCGCCGGGCGCGCCGCCGCCCGCAGGGCCGTAGAACCCTTCGTGGCTCCGTAGCCGGGCCGCGTTGGTCTGCTCGGCTGCCCCTGCGAGCAGCGTGGGGTACAGGTCGACCTCGGTGAGGTCGACCCTGCGGGGATGGATGACCCGGATCTGGATCTGGATCAGCTGCAGGTTGGGAAACACGAGCAGATTGAAGCCCTGGCCGCCGTTGGTGCGGATCACCTCGGCGGCGCGTTCAGCGCCGAGGCGGTCGACGAGTTGCTCGTAGTGCGCCTGGCCGCCGGGTGTCGAGCGGAAGGACCGTTCGTGGATCTCGCCCAGCGTCGGGCGGCTGTCGAGCAGTGCGTGGCCGCGGCCGAGGTCGGCGGCACGCCCTACCGACTCTCCGTGGAAGAGCTGCATCGCCAGCCCGCCCCGACCGTTGTCGAGGAACGCCTGGTGCACGAAGTTGGGGTGATAGCCATCCACGCCGTTCTCGGCCTGGAGCTTCCAGTTCCCCGGGTAGCCGTAGCGGTTGGTGCCAGCCTCGCCGACCTCGATCTCCCCTGTCGGGGAAAGGTCGCAGAACAGGTCGATGTAGGTGCGCGCGTTGCCCAAATGCTCGGCCAGGGTCGGCCCGGACTGCGCAAGGCTGGCGAACACGAACCCGCGATAGCTGTCGACCCGGGGCGCCTGACCCAAGCTGAAGTCCTCGACGCGGAAGTCTTCGAGGTCGTAGCCAGACCCGAAGGTCGGCGAGACCAGAGTGCCGTCGTTGCGGAAGTTCCAGCCGTGGTAGGCGCAGCGGAAATGGGTGGCGTGGCCCGACCGCTCCTGGCAGACCGTGGCGGCGCGGTGGGTGCAGCGGTTCATCAGCACCCGCGGCTGCTGCTGGCCGCCGTGTGTCACGATCACCGGCTGGCGGCCGATCCAACTCGTGACGAAGTCCCCCGGCTGGCGGAGCTGGCTCTCGTGAGCCACGTACACCCATACGCGGCCGAAGATCCGCTTCAGCTCGGCGTCGAACACCGCGGGATCGACGTAGACCTCACGGTGGACCGCTCGGTCGGTCACCAGATGGTCGAAACGGTGCGCGTGGGCGGCGTGGAGTTCGTCATGGCCGACCATGGAGCTGGCCTCCTCACGTTCGGGTTGCACGTCCGGGTGCCGTAGGTGTTGTTGTGACAAGTCGGTCGAACTGTAACGCGCGGCTAGGGTGGGTGCTGTGGAAGTCGATTTCATCGCCGCTGGGAACCGCCTGCAGCGGGTACAGGACCTGACCCGCCATGCGAGCAAGGCGGGTTTTTCTGGCATCGTGTTCGCCGAGGCGGGACGCACCGCGTACCTCTCTGTCGCCGCAGCGGCGCTGGCCGCCGACGATCTCGACCTGAACACAGGCATCGCGGTTGCGTTCCCTCGCAGCCCGATGGTGACCGCCAAGATCGCCTGGGAGCTGGCGGACGCCTCGGACGGGCGCTTCACGCTCGGCCTCGGACCCCAGGTAAAGGCGCACATCGAGCGGCGCTACGGCGCCGAGTTCGACCCGCCCGGCCCCCGTCTGCGCGAGTACGTAGAAGCGGTCCGCGCCATCTTCCGGGCCTTCCAGGGCGAGGAGAGGCTCAACTTCGAGGGCCGCTACTACCGCCATACCCTGTTGCCCTCGCAATGGTCGCCCGGTCCGATCCGGCACCCCGACATCCCTATCTACGTGTCTGCGGTGGGGCCGTGGATGACCGCCATGGCGGGCGAGATAGCCGACGGCATCCACGTGCACCCCTTCCACAGCCCGACCTACATCGACCAGGTGCTCCTGCCCAGGGTCGCCGAAGGCGCAGCGAGGGCTGGCCGTGACCCGGCGGAGGTCGACCTTGCAGTGCCGGTGTTCACGATCGTCGGCGACACCGAGGAGGAGCGTCGCATCTGGCGCGACTACGCCCGCAGCCAGATCGCGTTCTACGGCTCTACCAAGAACTACGCGTTCCAGTTCGACGTGGTCGGTTTCGAGGGCACATCCGCGAGGCTGAACGACGCCATGAAGGCTGGCGACATGGCCGCCATGGCATCCCTCATAACCGACGACATGCTCCAGCACTTCGCTGTGGAGGCGTCCTGGGATGACCTCGCCGACGCACTCGTCGCCCGATATGGCGGCACTGCGCATCGGCTCGTCTTCTACTTCGCCGAACCGGCGCGTCGTCGCGACCCCCAACTGTTCGACCGCTTCGGCGAGGTGGCCCGCGCCATCCGCACCACCACAGCCGCCTGACGGAAGCCCGAAGGAGCAACATGTCCGAGACCCATGACCGCGGCGCGCTCGACGCGTCGCTGCTCCACCCGAGCGACCCTCACACCGACGACGAGGCGGTCGGCGACGCTCGTCGACGCCAGCGCGTCCTGATCATCATGTGCCTCGCCCTGGCCGGCGTGATCGCCTCGGTGTCGGGTCTGAACGTGGCCCTCCAGCAGCTCGCCGCCGACCTCGGCGCCAGCCAGAGCCAGCTGCTGTGGATCATCAACGGGTACACGCTGGCGTTGGCGGCGCTGCTGATGCCGGTCGGAGCCATCGGTGACCGCTGGGGGCGCAAGCCGGTGCTGCTCGCCGGTCTCGGGGTGTTCGGGGCGCCAACCTCGCCCAGCTGCGACAGCTTCGCCCGAGGTGCTCGTCGCGCTGCGGGTACTGGCCCGGGTGGGAGCGTCGATGATCATGCCGGTGACGCTGTCGGTGATCACCACCAGCTTCCCCGCTGAGGAGCGGGCCAATGCGGTCGGTGTCCGTTTGGGCGTCGCGGGCGGTAGTGGCGTCATCGGATTCTTCGTCTCCGCAGCGATCGTCGACAGCAGCACGTGGCCCTGGGTGTTCGCCTTCCCCATCGCGCTCGCGGTGCTCGCCTTCGTCGGGACCGTCGCCGTCGTACCCCACTCGCGATCGCACGCGGGGGCGGGTTCGACGTGGCCGGCTCCGTCGTGTCGGCGTTCGCGGTCGGCGGTCTGGTGCTCGGCTTCCACGAGGGACCTGAACGCGGTTGGACCGACCCGGTGACGATCGCCGGTTTCGCCATCGGCGTGTTGGCCGCAGCAGGTTTCGTGCGCATCGAACTGCGACGCCACCACCCTCGCCTCGACGTCCGCGAGTTCGCAAGGCCTGACCTCGCCACGGGGTCGGTGAACCTGTTCGTGGCTTTCGCGGTGATGTTCGCCCTGTTCGGGTGCTGGTGCAGTTCCTGCAGGGGACGCTGAGTTATTCGGCGCTATGGGCCGCGACCGGGCTGCTGCCCATGGCGGTGGTAATGATGCCCCTCGCCGCGGTGTCCCCGACGATCGCCGGCCGCCGGGGGTATCGCCGCACGGTCACCACCGGAATGGTCCTGACGGGGCTCTCCTTTGGGTTGGTGGCGCTGCTCGCCGACGAGGAGCGTGGCTACCTGTCGATCCTGATCCCGCTGCTTCTTCAGGGGGCAGGCGTCGGGTTGTCGATGAGTCCGACCGCGACCGCGATCACCGCCAGCCTGCCCGAGGAAAACGGGCCGTGGCTTCGGCGCTCAACGACACCGTGCGCGAGATGGGCGTCGCCATCGGCATCGCGCTCCTGGTCTCGGTGCTCAACGCCTCGTACCGGTCGAACGTAAGCGCAACCGCCGAGCGTTTGCCGCCCGACCTCGCCGAACCGGCAAAGGAGGGTATCGGCGGCGCGATCGCGGTCGCGCCGCAGATGGGCCCCGAGGGAGCGGGCGTCATGCGGGCGGCACGGGCGGCGTTCACCGACGGGATGCGACCGGCGCTGATGATCGGCATGGCGGTCTCGCAGGCAACGGCTGCGCACACGACGCTGAGCGGACGGCGGGTGGCGCCACAGCCGAGCGAGGCCGCCGTGGACACTAAGCTCCTCGGCGGCTAGCATGAGACAAACGTAGAGCTATGTCGCTTTGCTGACTGTTGGGGGCCACCCCGGGGGTTTGTCAATGACGGGACGAAAGCCGGTCACCGACTGGGCAACAGACTTCGATCATCTTGAAATGGCCTGGGGTCAGGGGGCGGTGTCGATCTGGGTCGACTTGCGCGAGCGCTGTCCGGTCGCGCACACCGACCGCTTCCATGGCGCGTACCTTCCGACCCGCTACGACGACATCGCGTCGATCGCCTACGACACGGAGAACTTCTCCTCGCGCATGGTGATCGTGAACGAGATCCCGCCCGCTGAGATCCGCGGCATCGCCCCGCCCATCACGTCCGATCCACCCGAACACACCATCGCCCGGAGGATCCTCCTGCCGGCGTTCGCGCCTCGCAAGATCGAGGCCTGGATCCCCGCAACCCGCCAGATCTGCCGGGAGCTGCTCGACCGCATCGGCGACGCTGACTCGTGCGACGCCGCGGTCGACTACGCGCAGCACGTTCCCGTGAAGGTCATCGCCAAGATGCTCGGAGTGCCCGAAGCCGACGGCGACCAGTTCCGGCACTGGATCCACCAGCTGCTCGAGGAAGGCCCGGGGGACCCTCGGATCGCCGCGATCGCCGGGAAGGCCCTCCGCGACTACCTCAGCGACCACGTCGCCCGCCGCCGCGAGGAGCCAGCCGACGACCTGTTGGGGTTCCTGCTCGAGTTGCGCTTCGCCGGCGAACCGCTGTCGGACCGACACCTCGTCGGCACTGCGACGCTGCTGCTGATCGCCGGCATCGACACCACCTGGTCCTCGATCGGCGCGGCACTGTGGCATCTCGCAAACCACGACGACGACCGCCGTCGCCTCGCGGCCGAGCCCGGTCTGATGACACAGGCCATCGAGGAGTTCCTCCGCGCCTACGCGCCGGTCACCATGGCCCGTTACGTCGTCAACGACACCGAGATCGGCGGGGTGACCATGAAGGCGGGCCAACGCGTGCTGCTGCCCTTCCCCGCCGGCAACCGCGACCCGCGCGCCTTCGACCGGGCCGACGAGGTGATCATCGACCGTGCGGAAAACCGCCACTACGCGTTCGGGCTGGGCATCCACCGCTGCCTCGGTTCGAACCTGGCCCGCATGGAGATGCAGGTGGCGCTTGAAGAGTGGATGCACCGCCACCCCGATTTCCATGTGGCCGACGCCGACGCTGTTCGCTGGTCGGTTGGCCAGATCCGAGGGCCGCGAACGCTGCCGCTGACCCTGGGGGTACGACCGTGAGCGCTGTCGCCGCGGCCATCGAGGAGGTCAGAGCCGAGGCTGCGGCCTGGTTCGCTGCGAACTGGGATCCGGCGCTGACGCTGGGGGAGTGGTGGCAGCGTCTTGGCGACGCCGGTTGGGGGTATCCGACGTGGCCGGTCGGTCGGTTCGGTCGCGGCCTGTCGAACGAAGCGGCGTCCGGAGTAGCCGAGGAACGGCGTCGCGTCGGAGCGTTCGGTGCGCCAGCAGGCATCGCTTCGATGCTGGCCGGGCCGACGCTGCTGGCGCACGGCACCGCCGACCAACTCGACCGGTTCCTGCCCGGGATCGTCAGCGGCGAGCACATCTGGTGCCAGCTCTTCTCCGAGCCCTCCGCTGGCTCCGACCTCGCGTCGCTGCGTACCCGCGCGGAACGCGACGGTGACCGTTGGGTCGTCAACGGGCAGAAGGTGTGGACCTCGGGTGCGCACAAGGCGAGCTATGGCATCTTGATCGCCCGCACCGACCCCGACGCGCCCAAGCACCGGGGGATCAGCTACTTCGTGATCGACATGCGCCAACCCGGCGTCGAGGTCCGCCCCTTGAAGGAGATGACCGGGCGGGCGGTCTTCAACGAGGTGTTCTTCACCGACGCCGTCGTACCCGCGGAGAACCTCATCGGAGACCTCCACGACGGCTGGCGGGTGGCACTGACCACCTTGGCGAACGAGCGCAACGGGTTGGGCGCCAACGCGTCGGGCGGCGGCGGCAAGCTCGACATCCCCGACCAGGACCTCTCCGTCACGTTGGGCGACCTGCTGGCGGTCGCGTCAGCGGTGGCGGATGAGGCGTCGTCGAAGACCCGCGGCTTCGGGCTCGTGGCGGAGATCGCCCGCCAGCGTGGCCTGCTCGGCGATCCCGTCGTCCGTCAGGAACTGATGCGCAACTACATCGCCGGCGAGGTCGCCCGCATCTCGGGGCTGCGCATCGCCGCCGCCGCGGAGGCCGCGCGCCGGGGCGACCCGCGCGCAGGGCAGGCGGCGCCGATCGTGTCGGTGCAGAAGATGGCGGCGTCGCAGAACCTGCATCGTCTCGGCCGGGCGGCGTTGGACCTCCAAGGCCCGTACGGGATGCTCGGCGGGCCCGACGCGCTCGCCGACGACCGGGCGTTCGAGACCGTGGCGACCGCGTTCATGATCTCCATCGGCGGGGGCACCGATCAGATCCAGCGCAACATCGTCGGCGAGCGGGTGCTCGGCCTGCCTGGCGAGCCGCGCACCGACAAAGACGTCAGCTTCCGCGACCTGCCCGCCGACGGCAGCGCACGCTGACACCCGCACCAACGTTCGAAGGAGTCCCATGCAGTTGCGCACGCCGATCTGTGACCTGTTCGGCATCGACTACCCGATCGTTCTGGCCGGCATGGGCGGCGCGTCCGGCCCTGAGCTTGCGGCCGCGGTGTCGAACGCCGGTGGCCTCGGTGTGCTCGGCGCGGCGGCGTGCCCGCCCGACGAGCTCGACGAGTGGATCCGCCGCACCCGCAGCCTGACCGACCGGCCGTTCGGGGTCGATACCCTGCTGCCCGCGAGCGTGCCCGACAACCTCGACGGCGCGCCTCGCAGCAGCAGCACCTCTGGCGGTGGCGGCGTTGGCGGGGGAGGGTCGTTGATCCCGCCCGAAGTACTTGAGGCCCGCGACCGGTTCATGGACGAGGTCGGCCTGCCGCGCCGCAAGAAGAACCCCGCCGCTCCTGCAGCGCCCAAACCGCCGAGGATGCTGCTGGTGCGTGACTTCTTCGACGCCCAGCTCGAAGTCGTGTTGGACAACAAGGTCCCCGTCTACGTCGCCGGGCTCGGCGTGCCTCCGCCCGATTTCATGGCCAAGGGCCGCCAGCACGGCATGAAGTTCATGGGTGTCGCCGGCCAGGCCCGCCACGTCGCCAAGCTGGCCCAGGCCGGGGTCGACGCCATCGTCGCCCAGGGCACCGACGGCGGCGGCCACAACTCACCGATCGGCACCCTGGCGCTGATCCCTCAGGCCGTCGACGCGGCGGGCAGTGTGCCCGTGCTCGGTGCGGGCGGCATCGGCGACGGGCGCGGCATCGCCGCTGCGTTCATGCTCGGGGCAGTGGGTGTCTGGGTCGGCACCCGGTTCCTCGCCACGCCCGAGGCGAACATTCCTAGCTATCAGAAGCTCGTGCTCGTCGCCTCGACGGACCGAGACACGATGGTGTCGCGGTCCGCCACCGGCAAACCCGCTCGCATGATCCGGGCGAAATGGGGGGAGCTGTACGAGCGGGGCGAGATCGCGGCGCTGCCGATGCCGCTGCAGGGCATCGTCGCCACCCCGGTGATGGCCTCGGCGATCGCCAACCAGCGCGCGGATGTCTTCGCCGGGTTCGCCGGGCAGGGCGTGGGCCTGGTGAACGAGATCACGCCTGCCGGCCAGGTGTTCGACCGGCTCGTCGAGGAAGCGACGGCGCTGCTCGACGGCGTGGCGACGCTGCCCGGCGTGACGGCGTCGCGAAAGGCCCGGACATGACCACCAACCTGCGCGGCGAGGCGGCGATCGTCGGGGTCGCCGAGACCGACTACATGCGGGGCGCGGACCGCACCATCCCCGAGCTGATCCTGCAGGCGTCGATGGCGGCCATTCGCGATGCCGGGCTCACGCCTGCCGACATCGACGGTGTCATCCCGCCGCCGGGCTTCATCTCGACCGAGGAGATCGCCGCCAACCTCGGCATGCCCGAGGTGCGCTACTCGATCACCGTGCACATGGGCGGCGCCAGCCCGACCGCGGCGTTGCAGAGCGCAGCGATGGCGATCAGCACCGGGATCGCCAACGCGGTGCTCGTGACGCTGGGCTGGAATGGCTACTCGGCGATGCGACCCCGGCCCGGTGTGGCGCCGAGCAGGCGCAAGCTCGACCTCGGCCCGGTGCTCGAGGTGAGCCGCAACTTCTACACCCCCTACGGGGTGCGCTCCGCGGCGCAGTGGTACTCGCTGTACCTGCAGCGCTACGTCGATCTCTACGACGTGCAGCCCACCGACGCAGCCGAGATCGCCCTCGCCAGCCGCGAGCACGCCCAGCTCAACGACAAGGCCCAGATGCGCGGCCGGCCGATGCGCCTGCAGGAGTACCTCGACTCGCCGCCCATCGCCGGGCCGCTGCGCAAGCTCGACTGCTGCCTGGAGACCGATTGCGCCGCGGCGGTGGTGCTGACCAGCGCCGAACGAGCCCGGGACCTGCCCCACTCACCGGTGCTGTACCTCGGTGGCGCCGAGGGCCACCCGGACCCGGCCGACGAGATCACGAACCGGCCCGAGCTGCTGCGGTTGGGGCTGCACTACGCCGCACCACGGGCGTTCGCCATGGCGGGCGTGAAGCCGACCGACATGGACTTCCTGCAGATCTACGACTGCTTCACCTACGTCGTGATGATGGAGCTCGAAGCGCTGGGCATCTGCGAGCCCGGCGGTGCCAAGGATTTCGTCAAGGGCGGCAATATCCGCCTTGGCGGCCGCTACCCGATGAACACCCACGGCGGGCTGCTCTCCCAGGGCCACTGCTGGGGGCTCAACCACCTTGTCGAAGCCACGCGCCAGCTCCGCCACGAGGCCGGCGCCGCCCAGGTGGCGGGCTGCGAGTTGGGGGTGGTCACCGGCTACGGCGACTTGGGGGACGGCAGCATCGCCGTGTTGGGAAGGGACCGCTGATCATGACCGCACAGGCAAGTTCAACGAACCCGCCTGCGGCGTCGCCGCGCAAGTACGTGCCCGAGACCGAAGGCCTCAACCGCGAGTTCTTCGAGAATTGCGCCAGCGGCACGCTGCACCTCCAGCATTGCGACGAGTGCGCCACCTACCGCCACCCGCCCCGCTACTACTGCCAGCACTGCTTCTCGGACCGCTGGTCCTGGGAACCGTCATCCGGTCAGGGCACCGTCGCCTCGTGGGTCACCAGCCACTTCACCGTCGACCGCGGCTGGGTCGACGAACTGCCCTACACCACGGTCGTGGTCGAGCTGGACGAAGGGCCCCGACTCCTCGGCGCGATCAGAAACATGACCGTCGACGACTTGCACCTCGGCAAGCCGGTTCGCCTCGTCGGTGAACCGAAACGCGACGACTTCGTGTTCTTCTGGGTCGAACCGCTCGAAGCGGGCTGACCCTGGGTCAGGTGCGCACGATGGCGGGCAGCAGGAAACGCTCGACGTAGGCGCGCTGCGCGTCCGCGCTGCGGCGCCTGGGCCCTTCGACGGTCAGCAGTGACAACAGCACCCGCAGAATCCACTCGCTCGCATCGCCCACGTCGACACCGGGACGGACCTGGCCGGCCCAGCGGGCGAAGATCGGCCGGAAGAACTCGGTAACCCGCTCGAACAGCGCCACCGACGCGCCGGCGATGATCCCCCCGGTAGCCCGCGCGTCCTCCGCGGTGAACAGCATGCCCAGGCTCACGTCACGGCGCGCAGCGCGGGCAGTGAGGTCGACGAACTCCACGATCGCCGCGCCGAGGTCCGGCTGGCGCTCGATCCGGCCCCGAACGCGTGACAGGTAGCGGTCGGTATGTCGCAAGAGCACGCCCAGGACGATTGCGTCGCGGTCGTCGAAGTAGCGGTACACGGTTGCGCGGGACACCTTTGCGGCGCGGGCGATGTGCTCGACCGTGGTCTTGAGCATGCCGCGTTCCTCGAAGCAGCGCTGCGCGGCGTCGAGCAGGCGCGCCCGGGCTTCGTTGACGTCGTCGGGCGCGTCGGCGCCCCAGCGCAGGGGAACTCCGGTCATGGCAGCACGGAGTATGGCATGGGTGCACGCCAGGTCCTGCGTCGCGTCTAGCTTGCGCCCTTCGGGGCGACGATGGTGCAGGTTCCCTGGGCAACGGCGACGAGCCGGCCTTCGTTCTCGACGTCGACGCGCACGATGGCCAGGCGCCGAGACATGGAGATGACCTCGGCCGTGGCGGTGCAGGTGCCCCTGTCCACCGGCGCCAGCAGGTTGATCTTGAACTCGGTCGTCGCCGCCCAATAGCCGGGCGGCATCACCGGGTACATGATCACGCCGAGCACGTGGTCGACGAGCACCGACAGGCAGCCGCCGTGCATGTTGCCGATGGGGGTGACCAACTCGTCGGTGACGTCGAAGCTGGCGACGCAGCGCACGGCGTCCATCTCGCTGACGACGATGCCGAGGTAGGCGTTGATGCCCTTGTCGCCCCGGGCACCGACGATGTTTCGGGCGAACTTCTCGTTCTGCAGTTCGAGTTGTGGTCGTTGGGTCATCGCTCTTCGACGCTAGCAGGCGCGCTGAGACATCGAGCGGCTAGCGTCTCGTCATGTCGAGAGGGGATTGAGATGCCCGAGCCGCACCTGCTGGTAGAGAAGGCCGACGGGGTCGCCACGCTGACCATGAACCGTCCCGAGAAACGCAACGCGCTGAGCCCGGAGATGGTCGTTCGCCTGGCGCAAGCCTGGATGGACGTGCGCGACGACCCGAGCGTCGCCGTGGCCCTCCTCACCGGCGCGCCCGGTACCGCGTTCTGCTCGGGCGCCGACCTGGGCCTGCTCATCCCGCTGTTCACCCGAGCCCGCAAACCGGCCGACGAGTGGGACGAGCAGCTGCTCGCCGACCGCACGCTGATGGACGCCGCGCTGTTGCGGGGCTTCGAGCTCTACAAGCCGGTCGTCGTCGCCATCAACGGCCACGCGCTCGCCGGCGGCACCGAGATCCTGCTGGGCACCGACCTGCGCATCGCCTCGTCGGCGGCGACGTTCGGGCTCACCGAGGTCCGCCGTGGCATCATCCCCGCCGGCGGGTCGCTCGTTCGCCTCGCCCGCCAGATCCCCTACACCGCGGCGATGGAGATCATCCTCGGCGGCGAACCGGTCACCGCCGAGGCCGCCTACCGCTACGGGCTGGTCAACCGGGTCGTCGCACCCGACGACGTGCTGCCGGTCTCCCGGGACACCGCGCTGCGGGTCGCGAAGGGGGCGCCGGTCGCGCTGCGCAAAGCCAAGGAGGCGGTGGTGCGCACCTCCGGGCTGCCACTCGCTGACGCCTACAAGATCGAGAGCGCGTGCGCCGCCGAGGTGATGCGCACCGAGGACGCCCGCGAAGGCCCGCACTCGTTCCTCGAGAAGCGCGAGCCTGTCTGGAAAGGGGCATGACAATGAGGACAACTGACCGAGCCGACGCGCTGGTGCTGGTCGGCGACCGGACCTTCGAGCGGCGCAGCTTCGAGCTGCCCGAAACCGGCGACGACGACGGCTTGCTACGCATCGAGGCGTGCGGGCTGTGCGGTACCGACCACGAGCAGTACACCGGCCACATCAAGGCGCCGTTCGGCTTCATCCCCGGCCACGAGGTGGTGGGGGTCGTCGAACGGGTCGGCCGCAACGCCGCCGCCCGCTGGGGCGTGACCGAGGGGCAGCGGGTCGCGGTCGAGGTGTTCCTGTCGTGCCGGTCCTGCCCGTCCTGCGAGGCTGGCAACTACCGGCGCTGCGAACGCAACGGCACCGCCACCATGGTCGGCTTCGTCGACGTCGACCGCCCGCCGGCACTGTGGGGCGGCTACGCCAGCCACCTGTACCTCGCACCCGACTCAATGCTGCTGCCGGTGCCCGCCGGCATGGACCCGAGCTTCGCCACCCTGTTCAACCCGCTGGGTGCCGGCATCCGCTGGGCCGTGACGGTGCCCGAGACGAAGCCGGGCGACGTGGTCGTCGTGCTCGGCCCCGGCATCCGGGGCCTGTCCGCGTGCGCCGCGGCCAAGGAGGCGGGCGCGTCGTTCGTGGCCATCACGGGCGTCGGGCCCCGCGACAATCCGCGGCTCGCCGCAGCGCCCGGGTTCGGCGCCGACCTGGTGATCGACGTGACCAAACAGGAGCCGGCGGCGGCGCTGAAGCGCGAGCTCGGCCGTCTGGCCGACGTGGTAGTGGACGTGACCGCCAAGGCCCCCAAGGCGCTGGCCCAGGCGGTGTCCGTCGCCCGGCCGGGCGGCACGATCGTCATGGCCGGCACCCGCGGCACCGCCGAGGCGTCCGGGTTCAATCCCGACCACGTCGTGTTCAAGGAGCTCCGTATCCTCGGCGCGCTCGGCGTCGACTACCCCGCCTACGAAGCCGCGCTCCGCCTGCTCGCCAGCGGCAAGTACCCCTTCGCCGAGCTGCCGCGGCGGGCGGCGGGCCTCGACACGCTCGAACCGCTTATCAAGACCATGGCGGGCGAAGGAGACCCGGACATCCCCGTCCACGGCGTCCTCGCCCCCGAGACCGGAAGGTGACCATGCCCGAAGGACGCATCGAGCGGCTGCCGATCGCCGACGCCAAAGGCGCCGCGGCCGAGGCCGGCCTACCGGACTTCATGGCCGACCTGTCGGTCTTCCGCATCGCGCTCAAGAACCCGCCGGTCGCCAAGGCGCTCAACGACCTGCTCTTCACGCTGCTGCAGCGGGGCAGCCTCGACGCCCGGCTGCGCGAGCTGGTGATCATGCGCATCGGTTGGACCACCGGCTCGGTCTACGAGTGGACCCAACACTGGCGGGTCGCAACCCGGCTCGGCATGACCGACGACGACATCCTGGGCGTGCGCGACTGGGAACAGCACGCCGCCTACGGGCCGATCGAGCGGGCCGTGCTGCGCGCCGCCGACGACACGGTGCGTGACGGCGTCATCAGCGATGCGACCTGGCAAACGCTGCGAGACCTCCTCGACGACGACGCCGTGCTGGTGGAGCTCGTCGTCGCCATCGGCAACTGGCGGTTGTTCTCGTCGCTCCTACGCTCGCTCGAGGTTCCCCTCGAGGACGGCGTCGACCCCTGGCCGCCCGACGGCCGAGCGCCCTGATCGGACGCTCAGCGAGTTGCAGTGAACCGCTGCGGTGCGCCGCGGGAGACCACCTCGCCGCGGTTCTCCAGCAGGTCGATGTGGCCCGCGATCTCGGAGATGCCGAGCACGACGTGGTAGCTCTCCAACCCGGAGAAGTACGCCTGCGCGAGCTCGTGGATGGTGGAGCCGGGGTGCTCGGCGATCAGGCGGAGGATCTCGCCCGCCCGCTTGTCGTGGTGGGCGCGCAGCGTGCCCGCGAGCTGGGGCACATCCCGGAACGCCGGGCCGTGACCCGGAAGGACGAGGTCGGGGTCGAGCGCCTCGAACCGAGCCAGGCTGTCGAGGTACTCGACCAGGCTGCGGCGTCGGCCGAGCGGCGTGTCGGCAGCTTCGATGAACGGATTGGGGGTGATGTGGGCCAGTAGGTGGTCGCCGCTGATCAGCGTGCCACCGCTGTGCAGCGAAAGGTGACCGCTGGAGTGCCCGGGGGTGACGTGGGCGACGAAGGTTCGGCCGCCGATCTGAAGATCTTCACCGTCGGCCATGGGGGCGAGCATGGAAGACGCGACGGGGCGCACCTGGTCGGCGACCATGGAGCGCATCATCGTGAAGGTGTCCTGCAGCTCGTTGGGCACACCGACGCTGGCCAACAGCGCCATGTCGTGGGCGCTGCGCTCCTCGACGTGTTCGGGACCGAACGACAGCAGCTTGGCCGCCTCGGGCGCGCCGCAGACGATCGGAGCGTCGGCCTTGTCCGACAGCCAGGCAGCGGCGCCGAAGTGGTCAGGATGGGCGTGGGTGACGACGATCTGGTCGACCGAGCCGATCGTCAAGCCGGCCTCGGCCAACGCGGCCTCGAGCCGATCGGTCGAGTTGCTGGAGAACATCCCGGGGTCGACCACCGTGACCGGTCCGTCGACGAAGATCCACGCGTTGACCGGCCCGACCGGGAACGGCAACGGCAACTCGGCGAGCCGCAACCCGGCCGTGCCGGCGTGTTCGACCAGCGTCGTCATCGCCCGCGGCATCCAACTGCCTCCCTGCCTGTTCCCTCGACGATGTGACGATCCACGGATGCTGTCTCGGCCTGCCACGGGAACCGGTATGCAGTGGTTGCCCAAAGCGGCTATGAGGCAGAAGGCGGGATCTGTTGCTCGGCAGCGCCGCCCTGCGGTAGACCGAGTCGCGGCACCTGTGTGCCGACGGGGACGTGGAGGTGCTCGTGGAACGAACGACGGAGAACGCGGTTATTGGAGCGGATGCCGCGTCGCACCGACAGGTCATGGTCGCCCTCTCCGGGCTCATGGTCGGCCTCTTCATCGCCGCGATCGACCAGACGATCGTCGCCACCGCACTTCCAGCCATCGTCACCGACCTGGGAGGGATCCGCTACCTGTCCTGGATCGTCGTCGGCTACCTGCTCACCTCGACGGCCTCGACCCCGCTGTGGGGCAAGGTGGGGGACCTCTACGGCCGTCGCCGCATGTTTCAGGCGGCGATCGTCGTGTTTCTCGTCGGCTCGCTGATGTGCGGGGCCGCGCCGACGATGCCGATGCTCATCGCCGGCAGGCTGGTGCAAGGTCTCGGCGGAGGCGGTCTGTTCGCACTCTGCTTCGGGATCGTCGGCGACCTCGTGCCGCCGCGCCAGCGGGGCAAGTACATCTCCTACTTCGCTGGCCTGTTCGCGTTTGCCGGTGTCGTCGGCCCCCTCTTCGGCGGTCTGTTCACCGACCACCTGACCTGGCGATGGATCTTCACCATCAACCTCCCGATCGGTATCGCATCGCTGATCGTCACCAGCCTGACGTTGAAGCTGCCGCCGACCCGCAGGGCAGCGAAGGTCGATGTTGTGGGCGCCGCGCTGCTTGTCGGCGGCGTGGTCTGCGTGATCCTCGGCAGCGTATGGGGCGGCGACGAGTACGGCTGGGGTTCGGCGCAGATCATCGGGCTGGGCCTCGCCGCGCTGGTGTTGCTCATCGGGTTCGTGGCGTGGGAGGCCCGAGCAGTCGAACCGATCCTGCCGCTGCACCTCTTCCGCAACCGGGTCGCCGCGCTGCTGCTCGCCATGAGCTTTCTGATCGGCCCGGTGTTCTACGCGGTGGCATCGTTCATCCCATTGATGCTGCAGGCGGTCAAGGGCTTCACCGCCACCGAATCGGGTCTGATGCTCGCACCGCACGCGCTGGGGCTCAGCCTCACGGCGATCATCACCGGCAGGCTGACCACGAGGACGGGACGGTACAAGCACTGGGTGATCGCCGGCGCTGCCGTCGTGGTCGCAGCCCTCGTCGTGCTCAGCCGCTTGGGGGTCGAATGGCACACCATCGCGATCGGTGCGGTGCTCTTCGGCGTCGGCATGGGGCTCGGCTCGCTCATGCCCGTGCTGTCCGCGGCGAGCCAGAACGCCGTCGAGCTCAAGGATCTCGGCGTGGTGACCGCCGCGGTGACGTTCTTCCGCACGTTGGGAGGCACGCTCGGCGTGGCAGCGTTCGGCGCCGTTCTCCGAGCCCGCTTCGACACGCTGCTCGTCGACATCGCCGCCTCCAACGAACTGCCGGCCGGTGCTACGACGCGCTCGCTCGCCGATCGTCCCGCGAACATCGTCAAGCTGACCGAGCCCTTGCGCGGCTTGGTCCAGCACGCGTTGACCCGGTCGATCGCCGCTGTCTTCCTCGTTGCGATCCCCTTCGCGGTGCTCGTCCTGGTTCTCGGTGTGCTGCTCGAGGAGCTGCCGCTTCGCGAGACCACAGGGCGTGACTCGAGCGCACAAGCGCCGGAACCGGCAACGACGCACTGATACGACGGTGTCGGATCGGGCGACTTGCCAGCAGGGTGGGCGCTCAACCAGTCAGCTTGCTACGCTGACGAGGCAGATGCCCTCAAATGTCTCGTCTCAACCGTCTGCGGAGGCAACGAGCGATGGTACGTGGAATCGACTTCAGCCCGATCGACGCCAACGTCATGGCCGATCCCTACCCGTACTACGAGGCGCTGCGTCGCGGCCCGTCGGTCACCTACCTGCCCGACGACGATCTCTGGGTGGTACCGGGTTTTGCCGACGTGTGGCAGATCGCTCGGACCCCCGAGTCGTTCTCGTCGAAGGCGCTGCGAGCGTTGGGTATCGGCGCCATCAGCGCCCGGACCGGTACCCGGCCCGACATTCGCGAACTGGACGCCCGCGCCCCGCAGAGCCTCATCGCCTCGGACCCGCCCGATCACACGCATCTGCGCAGGTTGGTCTCGCGCCCGTTCACCCCCCGGGCGATCGGCACGCTCACCGGTGAGATTCGGTCGATCGCCGAGCACGTCGTCGGCGATCTGATCGCCGCCGGAGAACGCGGCGAAGCGGACCTGGTGCACCAGGTCGCCTTCCCGTTGCCGGTGCTCGTTATCGCCGCCGCGCTCGGGATCCCCGCCGAGATGCGCGACGATTTCAAGCGCTGGTCCAACGCGCTGGTCGGCCGCCTGGACGGGCAGCCGCTGAGTCAGGAGGCGACGGCGGACCTCGGCGAGATGATCACCTACTTCGGGCAGGTGGTCGCCGAGCGCACGGCAAACCCCGGCGACGACCTGATCAGCTGGATCATCGACGGTTCGGCAGCCAGCGGAGAGCCGCTGGCGCCGCGTGATCTCGTGTCGTTCTGCACGCTGCTGCTGATCGCCGGCAACGAGACGACCACGAACCTGCTCGGCAACGCGTACAACGCGTTCTTCCAGCACCCCGACCAGTTCGAGTCCATCAGGGCCGGAGCGGACCTCGGGCCTGTGGTCGAGGAGGTCCTGCGTTACGACTCGTCCATCCAGGGGATCCTGCGCCTGGCCAACGAGGACGTGACCATCGGCGACGTCACCGTGCCACGTGATGCGGTGGTGATGATCCTGTTCGGTTCGGCCAACCGTGACGAGCGACGCTGGCCCGACGGCCACCGCTTCGACATCAGCCGGGAACCTCTCGACCACCTCGGGTTCGGTTCGGGCATCCACCTCTGCCTCGGAGCCCACCTGGCCAGGCTTGAGACCGTCACCGCCATCGATGTCCTCAGGACGCGGCTCGCCCACATCGAGCCACGCTCGGAGCCAACCCGGTTCGCCTCCTCGATCCTGCGCGGCTTCACCTCGATGCCGGTCCAGGTAACGCCCGCCTGATCACGACGCAGCCAGCGGCGTGGGTCTCCATTTCTTGGCGGTCGCTTGCGAGGCCTAAGACCGCGGTCAGTCGCCGGTTCTCGCGGTCGACAGACGGCGGGCCACAGCACCCCAAGCCCGGGACCGTTCGAGGACGTGGCGGTCAAGCGGGGAGCACCGCCGGCAGCGGCATCGGACTCCCGGCGTGGACCAACTCGTCCGCGCCCACGGAGGCACCATCCACATCGTGGACCGCCAACCCGGGCACGACCATCGAGATAGCCGGCCTCCCCACCGACGCTTGCGACCAGCCTTGAGTGACCCGCCCCCTCGGCAAAGTAGGTCGTGTTGCGCGCTGTTCGAGCGCCTCGGCCGGGCCGTGACCCTTTCGCTACGCTCGTCGAAAGAGGGACCTCACGGAGCGTGGCGCGTCTTCCGGTTGTCGCGAGATGTTGCCGCCGACGGAAAAGTCTCACGAAAATCTCACAGCGCAGCGGGAACTTGCGGTTCACAGCGGGCAACAACGGACACCTAGAACGGCATCTGACCTGGTGCGATGCGTCTCGAGCTGCCGTATCGTGGATAAGATCGTCGGGCTCATAACCCGAAGGTCGCAGGTTCAAATCCTGCCCCCGCCACCAACTAAAGTACCTGGTCAGAGGCCCTTTTCGACTCATCGAGGAGGGCCTCTTCCATGCCCCAACGACCAGATTTCTACTGTTTTTTCTACTGTGCGGCGCGTGACAGGCAACGCGTGTCTGGCACAGGGCGGTACGGACCGGGATCTCGACCCGTCGTGGGGTCGTCGTCGACCACGCCACGTCCGAGCTCTCGCCGGGCTCCCGGGAGGGCCGGGGGTAGATCTTCGGGTTCCTTGGGCGTACCGTGGTCTGCGCAGCGCCAGTGTTCCGTCGGACATCGCGGGAACCTCGGCCTCGTCGCCTGCTCGATGTCCCCATCCGATCCGTACGGAAGGGGACTCTGATGCGTGGCACCGTCCAGAAGAAGGGCAAGAAGTGGTACGCCGTCATCTACGACGGCGTGAACCCTGCGACCTGGAACTACCGGCGCCGCTGGGTGCAGGCTGGCACCCGACGCGCCGATGCGGAGAAGCTGCTGGCCGAGTTGGTGAAGCGGGCCCACCGAGGCGAGACGGTGGTGAGCGAGAAGCTGACCCTTGAGCAGTATCTGCGGGATCGGTGGTTGCCGATCCAGGAGGCTCGGGTCCGGCCGAGCACGTTCTCGTCGTACCGGCGCAACATCGAGCTGCACGTGATCCCCGCGTTGGGGAAGCGGCCGCTGGATCAGTTGAGCCCAGAGGACATCGACGTGTTCTACGCGGGCCTGTTGAAGAGCGGCCGCAAGAAGCGGCCTGGGGAGAAGGGCCCGGCCACGGGGCTGGCGCCGAAGTCGGTGCACAACAACCACGTGATGTTGAACAAGGCGCTGACCGACGCGGCCCGCAAGGGCACCGTGGTGCGCAACGTCGTCGCCCTGGCCGATCCGCCGTCGCTCGTGGCTCGCAAGCGCCCCGAGATCAAGGCGTGGGAGATCGACCAACTGGTGCGGTTCCTCGACGCGATCGCGTCGCACCGTCTCGCGCCGGCTTTCGAGTTCGCCGCGAACACCGGGATGCGCCGCGGGGAGGTGCTCGGGGTGCGGTGGCGGGACATCGACCTCGACTCCGCCCGGGTGGCGGTGCGCCAGGCGCTGGTGTCGGTGGCCTATGAGGTGTCGATCTCGGACGTGAAGACCGGAACGAGCCGGCGCACGATCGACATCGAGGAGGATCTGGTCCAGGTGCTGCGGGACTGGCGCAAGGTCCGCACCGAGGAACGTGACGGTGTCGAGCCGGCCCCGGAGGATCTGGTGTTCGTCAAGGCCGACGGCACCTCACCGCACCCCGACATCTTCAGCCAGCTCTTCGACCGCACCGTCGCCAAGATCGACGTTCCCAACATCTCCCTTCACGATTT
>JADLEF010000404.1 GCA_020846295.1 Acidimicrobiales bacterium | reverse complement strand
GCCTGGCGCCGGGCGGCGGCCGCCTGCTTCCAGGGCGCCGACCCGCTGGTGTGCCCCACCGGTCGCCTGGCCGCCGTGCTCGACGGCGTGGTCATCTCCGCCCCGCAGGTCAACGACACGTTCCAGGCGTCCACCTCGGCGGTCATCACCGGCAACTTCGACCAGAGCGGTGCCGAGGAACTGGCCCAGCAGCTGCGCTACGGCGCCCTGCCGGTGCAGTTCGAGCGGCAGCAGAGCCAGGACGTGTCCGCCACCGTCGGCCGGGACGCGCTGCGGGCCGGGGTGGCCGCCGGCATCATCGGGCTGGCCATCGTCGCCCTCTACATCGTCGCCTACTACCGCCTGCTGGGGCTCGTGGCGCTCGCCTCGCTGGCGCTCAGCTTCGGCCTGCTCTGGTCGATCATCTCGTGGCTCGGTTCGTCCTACGGACTCGCCCTGTCGCTGTCGGGCGTGGTCGGGATCATCGTGTCCATCGGGGTGTCGATCGACTCGAACATCGTCTACTTCGAGCAGATCAAGGACGACATGGCCAGCGGGCGCACGCTGCGCTCGTCGTCCCAACGTGCCTTCCAGGGTGCGATGAGCACCATCATCAAGGCGGACCTGGTATCGCTCATCGGTGCCGGCCTGCTGTACTTCCTCACGGTCGGTCCGGTGAAGGGCTTCGCCCTCTTCCTCGGTCTTTCCACCCTGCTCGACCTGGTCGCGTCCTACTTCTTCATGCGGCCGGCGGTCGTGCTGCTCTCCTTCAGCGGGCTCGCCGCCCGCAACCCGAAGGCGTTCGGCATCCCCGAGGCAGGCCCCGTCCCGGTGAAGGCAGGAGCATGAACGCCGTCCGCCGCCTCTTCCGAGGCGAGAACGATTACGACTTCGTGCGCTCCTGGCGCTACGGGCTCGCCCTGTCCGCCACGCTGCTGGCGCTCAGCCTCATCCTGCTGCTCACCCGGGGCCTCGCCCTCGGGCTCGACTTCGAGGGCGGCACCGCTTGGGACGTGCCCACCTCCACCGTCTCGGTGGAGGACGCCCGCGACGTGCTGCGGCCCCTCGGGGAGGACAGCGCCAAGATCCAGACCATCGGCTCGGACATCCTCCGGGTGCAGTCCGCCGTCACCGACGCCGCGAAGGTGAGCGAGGTGCGGGCCGCGTTGGCCGGCGAGGCCGGTGTCGCCGCCGATCAGGTGGCGGTCACCACCGTCGGGCCGACCTGGGGAGACGAGATCTCCAACAAGGCGATCCGGGCGCTGGTGCTGTTCGTCATCGCCATCGCCGCCTACATCACCTTCGCCCTGCGGGACTGGCGCATGGCCGTCGGCGCGATCGCCTCGGTGGTCCACGACATCGTCATCAGCGTCGGGTTCTACGCGCTGCTGCAGGTCGAGGTCACCCCCGCCACGGTGATCGCCTTCCTCACCATCCTCGGCTTCTCGCTGTACGACACGGTGGTGGTGTACGCCCGCATCCGGGACAACTCACCGATGGTGTCCATCGCCGGACGCATGACCTACACCGAGATGGCGAGCCGCTCGCTCAACGAGGTGCTGATGCGCTCCATCAACACCTCGATCACCGCGGTGCTGCCGGTGCTGTCGATCCTGGTGGTCGGCTCGTTGATCTTCGGGGCGACGACCTTGCAGGAGTTCGGTGTCGCCCTGCTCGTCGGGCTCATCATCGGCGTGTACTCGTCGATCTTCATCGCCACGCCGATCGCGGCCTACCTCAACGAACGCCAGCCGACCTACCGGAAGGTACGGGAGCGGCTGGCGGCCCGGGGCGAGATCCCGCTGCGGCCCGGCCGCGACCTCGCCGGAGCCGGTGCCGGCGACCTCGCCGCAGCCCGCACCGGGACGGACAAGCCCGACGGCGACGGTGGCCCGGGGGCGGCCAAGTCCGCCGCCGAGCCCAAGGGCCGGCCTTCGGTCGCGGGGTCGGCGTCGCCCAAGGTCCCGGCCGCCTACTCGGCCAGCCACCCACCCCGTCCCCGCAAGAACAAGCGGCGCTGACCATGGCCGGTGGGCTGGACCGCGACGCGCAGTACGTTGGAGCCGTGGCCCCCCCTCCCTCCACTGCCGACCGGTCCGACCTGGCGCTGCTGACGTCGCTCATCCGTGACATCGCGGACTTCCCCTCGCCGGGGATCCAGTTCAAGGACATCACCCCGCTGCTCGCCGACGGGAACGCCTGGCGCATCGCGGTGGACCACCTCGCCGGCCTCCACGGCGTCGCCCCCGTCGACCGGGTGATCGGCATCGAGGCGCGCGGCTTCGTGATGGGCGCCGCGGTCGCCTACCGGCTCGGCGTCGGGTTCGTGCCGCTGCGCAAGCCGAACAAGCTGCCGCACGCAACCACCAGCGTCACCTATGCGCTCGAGTACGGCACGGACACCCTCGAGATGCACGTCGACGCGGTGCAGCCCGGCGAGCGGGTGCTGATCATCGATGACGTGCTCGCCACCGGTGGTACCGCGGCGGCCGCAGCCCAGCTGTTGACCGGCGCGGGGGCGACCGTCGCCGGGTTGACGTTCCTGGTCGAGTTGGGCTTTCTTCATGGCCGGGGCCGGCTGGGCGACCTGCCGGTGTCATCGCTGCTCGTGTACTGAGTGCAGTCCTTTTCCGAGATGTGACGGGCCGGCCAGCGGTGGCGGGGCCGGAGAAAGGCGGACGCCAGATGGTCACGGTGGATCGGGTCCTGCCGTGGCGGCGCGACGCCGGCAACCGGGCGGCGGAGATCGAGCCGCTCGTCGCCGGCTTCAAGGGCCGCCAGGCGCGCGGCCAGGCCGCGCTGGTGGCCAAGGCGTGGGATCTCGCCGCGGGCCTGCACGCCGGGCAGATGCGCCGATCGGGGGAGGCCTACATCTCCCATCCGCTGGCTGTCGCCCAGATCGTCGCCGAGCAGACCAACGACCCCGTCACCATCGCCGCCGCGCTGCTCCACGACGTCGTCGAGGACACCGACATCACGCTGGCCGATCTCGAGCGCGAGTTCCCCGCCGAGGTCGCCACCATCGTCGACGGCGTCACCAAGCTCGAGCGCATCCACTTCGCCTCCAAGGAAGCCCAGCAGGCGGCCACGATGCGCAAGCTGTTCGTGGCGATGGCCAACGACCTGCGGGTGCTGATCATCAAGCTGGCCGATCGGCTGCACAACATGCGCACGCTGGCGGCGATGTCGATGGAGGCGCAGCACCGCATCGCCCGCGAGACGCTCGACGTGTACGCCCCGCTGGCACACCGCCTCGGCATGCAGGACATGCGCCAGCAGCTCGAGGACCTCGCCTTCGCCGCGCTGCATCCCCGTCGGTATGCCGAGATCGACACCATGGTGTGGAACCGCACCCCCGAGCGCGAGCTCTACCTGACCCAGGTCATCGAGGAGGTGCGCCAGCGCCTCGGCGAGCTCGGCATCCAGGCGGAGGTGACCGGCCGGCCGAAGCACCTGTGGAGCATCTACGAGAAGATGGTGGTGAAGGGCCGCGAGTTCAACGAGATCTTCGATCTCGTCGGCATCCGGGTCCTGGTGCACACGGTGAAGGACTGTTACGCCGCGGTGGGGTGCATCCACGCCGCCTGGAAGCCGGTGCAGGGCCGCTTCAAGGACTTCATCGCCATGCCGAAGTTCAACAACTACCAGTCGCTGCACACCACCGTGATCGGACCCCAGGCCAAGTTGTTGGAGGTGCAGATCCGCACCCTCGACATGAACATGCGCTCCGAGTTCGGCGTCGCCGCGCACTGGCGCTACAAGAGCGCACCGGCCGACATGGAGTGGCTCGACCGCATCGTCGACTGGCAGGGCGACATCTCCGATCCCAAGGAGTTCATGGCCAACCTCAAGGTCGATCTCGACCAGGACGAGGTCATGGTCTTCACCCCGAAGGGGGAGGTGCTGTCCCTGCCGGTGGGAGCCACGCCGGTGGACTTCGCCTACGCCATCCACACCGAGGTCGGCCACTCCTGCATCGGGGCCAAGGTGGACTCCCGCCTGGTCAGCCTCGACACGCCGCTGCACTCGGGTGAGACCATCGAGATCTTCACGGCCAAGACGGCCACCGCGGGCCCATCGCGGGACTGGTTGGACACCGTCGTCACCCCCAAGGCGCAGTCCCGCATCAAGCAGTGGTTCGCCGCCCAGGAGCGCGAGGACGAGCTGGAGAACGGGCGGGAGGAGATCGAGAACGCCCTGC
>JADLEF010000403.1 GCA_020846295.1 Acidimicrobiales bacterium | reverse complement strand
GGCCATGGAAGCTCTCCAGCGGCTTGGGAGCTGCGCCGGCGAACACCGGCCGATAGTCGACCTCCCCGTGACCGCCCCCGAGATCGCGCGTCACGCCACCGAACGCGTCGCTGAAGTACCCCGCAGGCAAGCCGGCGGCCAGCCCGGAGGACGCGTGCGTGATCGGCGGATGGTAGAAGTCGCACACGTTCTCGGCGGCCATCTTCCAGTTGGCCCGGATGCGGTGGCGCAGCCACCCTGCCCGCAACGAGATCTCCCCCACCGGGGACAGGTCGCACAACCGGTCGATCATCTCGCAGGCGTTGCCCAGGTGCTCGACCAGGGTCGGCCCGTCATGCGACCAGCTCCCGAACACGAACCCCCGGTACTGGTCCATGCGGGGAACCGGAGCCAGCCCGTGCGCAGCGCGATCGAACGTCGGCCCGAAGCCCTCCTCGCCGGGCAGCGCCACCAGCGCTCCGGCGGTGTCGAACGTCCACGCGGGGTACGGGCAGCGGAAGTAGCGGGTCCGACCCCGATCGAGGCCGCACACCGTGGCACCGCGATGCGGGCAGCGGTTCGACCACAACCGCAACGATCCGGCGTCATCACGGGTGAGCACCACCGGCTGGCGGCCGATCATGCGGGAGACGAACTCCCCCGGCTCCGCCACCTCGCTCTCATGACCGACGAACACCCAACCCTTGTGGTGGATCAGCTCCAGTTCGCGCTCGAAGAAGGCCGGCTCGACGTACAGGCGCCCTGACACGCGGTCCTCGCCGATGAGTTGCCCGTAGACGGTCGCCGTTGCCTCACCGACCTCGCTCACGACGATCCTCCCCTCGAACGCCCCATCGGCGCAGCGTAGACCAGGGCGGCCGAGCTGGTGCCTGGCGTCATGGCGCTGGGAAGTTCACGAACCCGTGGGGAAAGGCGTAGCCGCCGTCCCTGAGCGTCATGCCGGCTGCCTTCACGAACGGGATGCCGTGGAAAGCGGTGGTGTTCGCATTGGGCGCGATGACAAAGGTGCGAGCGTTCAACGCGGCGAACACCCGCGACACCTCGGCGGCGAAGGTCGAGCCGGTCAGGGAGCTCGCGACGCCGGTCTGGCAGGACAGCATCAGGAGACGGCCGCCGCGCCAGCCGTACACGTCCTTCAGGGCGCTGGCGTAGGCGTTGGGGCCGGCGTGCAACACCTCGTAGGTGTTGGCCATCATCTCGACGGCCAGGGCTCCGGTGGAGTTGCGCGGCACGACGCCGTGGCCGATGACGATCGCGTTGTTCACACCCTGGAGCGACCCTGGCTCCAGCGCCTCCCAGGTCGTGCCCAGCTCGGCGGCGATCTTGTCGGCGTTCAGGCGCACGCCGGCGTCGATCGGGGTGGTCACGTAGATCTTGGCGCCGAGCAGGTCGTCGCGGCCCAATGGAGCGTCGAGGACCGCGTGCAGCTTCCTCGGCAGCACCGGTGGCTTGCCGACGCCGGTGAGCCAGCGACCGAACGCCCCCAGCCCCGCGATGCTGGAGAGCCCGTTGGCGGTCGCCTCGACGTAGGCCTCGTCATCGAGGGGCCGGCCATCGAAGTAGCCCTCGCCGGTCACCATCTCGTAGATGCTCGTACCGCCGAGAGGGGTCAGGAGCGTGGCCAGCAGCGGGGACGCGCCGTTGTAGCTGTTCTTGGCGGCGGCGGCGATCGCTTGGTCCTCGTAGCTGAAGTGCTGCAGCGTCAGACCACCACCGAGCATCACCGCCCCGAGGGCGAGGCCGACCGGCCCGAGCGCGGTGAGCACGAGACCCATCCCGAACCCGATCGCGGCGTTCACCGCCAGCTTGGTGCCGACCTCGGCGGCGAAGGTCACCTTGTCGTCGAGCCACACCGCGAAGGGTGCGATCGCCTTGGCCAGTTCGGTCTTGGCCAGCCAGTTGTCGACGCCGGTGCCGGCGTAGCCGAAGTGATCGGTGAGGGTGCCTGGCGCGTTGTGGGCGAAGTGGTAGAGGTGCGGACCGTCCACGAAGCCGAGCGGATCGGGCTGCAGGAACCGGCCCATCCCGCTGTGGTACACCCGGGCGTGCAGCAGGTGGACAGCGGCACCGCTCAGCTCGAGGTGGCCGCCGAAACCAAGCGGCAGCGGCCAATCGCCATCGCGGGCGAGCAGCCCACCGAACGGGTCGTACTGCGCCCGGCCGACGATCCGGCCGTCGCGGTCGAGCCACGCGCTGATGGAGCCCATGACATCGGCCACCGGGTACAGCTCACGCCCACCGACGGCCACGTGCACGAAGTGGTCCGGCGCGCCGTACGGCACGAGTTGCGCCACAGGGCGGCCGTCGCGGCGGATCTCGATCAGCTGCACGCCGTCGTGCACCAACTCGACGCTGCCCGAGCCGTCGACGATGCGGGCGACACGACCGGCTGCGTCCCGTACCAACGTGACCAGTTCGCCGTCGGCGACGAGCTCGGCCAGCCGCCCATGGGCGTCGTAGCGGTAGCGGCGGCTGCCGTCGTCGATCACGTTGCCCTGGCGGTCGTGGAGCACGCTGCGCCCGTTCAGCGAGACGAGTCGATCGGCGCGGTCGGCCACCGCCTCCGCCGAGACACCGGGTCGGCCCTCGCAGTCGTGCGTCGAGCGGAGACGGTTGCCGCGGTCGTCGTAGTCGTAGGACCAGCGAGCACTGGGGCCGGACCGCGCAGCTGCTGTCGACAGCTCCGCGATGTGGGCGTCGATGCGGTGTTGGTCATCGCCGGGCCGCACTGCGGAGGACGACACCAGCGGTGATGCCGTCGCGTCGATGGCGCCGGTCAGCCGCATCGCGCCGTCGTAGGTGAAGGAGCGGACCCGGTCACCGATCTGTTGGTGGCGCAGCTCACCATCCTGCCCGAACCAGAGCCGTTCGGAGAAGAGCACCGTGCCGTGGCGATCGCTCCAGTGGGACCCAACCCGCCGGCCGTTGCCATCGTGATCGAGGCGAACCCGCACCGATGGGCCGAGCGACAACGCCGAGACGGTGGTTCCGGCGCCGTCGAGCTGTGCGAACGGCTCGACGGGGTTCTGGTCCGCCGACGGCCCGGGGTAGTGGGCCCCCTGCTCCACCTGTCGGATCCCGCGCAGCCGGCCGGCGGTCGTGTAGTCGAAGGCGACCCGGCGGCCGTCCGGGTACCGCAGCGCGACGCGGCGGCCGGCATCGTCGTACTCGTGTCCGACGGCCAGGCCGTCGCGAACCTCTTCGACGACCCGCCCGAGCGAGTCGTACCGCCAGGTGGTCCGGACCTGCCCGTTGTCGGCGACGAGCGGACCGAACGGACCGTGCTCATAGCGTTCGATCGGGCTCGCTGCCGGACGGTAGTCGGCGGCGCCCGGCGGCGGAGCGAAGGTGTTCATCTCGTAGGCGACGGTGACCAGCCGGCCGGCCGCGCTGTACCGAAGGGTATGGGTGACGCCGCTGGGGTCGCGCCGACCGATGAGCCGGCCCGCTGCGTCGTGGTCGAACGTGGCCGACTCGCCGTCATCGGCCATCACGGCGCACACCCGTCCCAGCGGGTCGTGCTGCTGGACGATGACACGACCTGACGGCAGGCGCAGGGCACGGCAACGGCCGCCTTGGTCGCGTTCCCACCCGACGGTGAGCTGCTCGTCGGCGGCGTGCTCGGTGCGCGCGATCGTGTCGCCGAAGATGTCGTAGCGGTGCTCGACGCGTCGACCGGTGGGCAGCTCGACGGCGGTCGGCAGACCCCGGCTGTCGTGCTGCAGGCGCGTCGCGTTGCCGAGGTGGTCCACTGCCTCCTCGAGCCGCCCGTGCACGTCGAACCGAGACGTTGCGCGTTGGGTCCGAAGGGTGGTGCCCTCGCCGTTGCGTTCGACATCGACCAGGGTGAAGCTGCGGTTCGCATCGGCGTGCTCCACCTGCCGTTCGCTGCCGTCGGGAAGCACCATGCGGACCGGCCGGCCCAGCCGGTCGTAGGAGATCGTGGTCGCCTGCCCCAACTCGTCCACCAAGCGGTGGACCCGGCCGGCCGCGTCGTAGTAGGTGCGCTGTTGCAGCACTCGGTCGGTTTCGGGACGCGGCTGCTGGTCGGGCAGGAACAGGTGACGGGAGACGGTGATCGGCCGGCCGGCGGCGTCGTAGCTCCACGCGGTCTCGCGCCACCGGTGTTCCGCCGCCTGCGAGGTGGTATCGCCGGAGCCGGCCGGGCCGAAGAGGCGCTCACGGGTCACGGCTCCGCGCGCGTCCAGCTCTCGCTCGATGCGATCGCCGTCCGGCCCGGTGATTCCGACCAACCGCCCGTACGCGTCGTAGCGGTAGTTCGTGCGCCCGCCGCTGCCGTCGACCGTCTCGATGAGCTCGCCGAGGGCGTTGGTGCGATGCGTGGCCCGCGTTTCGGCGTCGGTGCCCGGCGCGCCGGTGACCGTGCGGGGTGCCAAGCGTTCGTCAAAGGTGCGGCGGGTGACGGTGCCGTCGGGGGCGACGTCGCGATCCACGATGCCCGCCGGGTGGAAGGAGCGACTTCGCGTGCGGGATCGAGGCGCGCTCGCCGGACCGGCGGCCTGGTCCACCATGCGACCGAAGCGGTCGAAGCGCATGGCCTGCACGAACGGGCTGTCGGGGTGCGGCCGGCCATCGGCATCGAGCACCGTCGTCTCGCTGGAGACCAGGCGCCGGGCCTTGTCGTAGCGGTTCACGACGACGATCTCGCCCCGCCCACCGGGCCCCGGCGTCACGCGCCGCGCCACCGCGTCGAACGCCGTGTACGTCGTGCGCACCTCGGC
>JADLEF010000402.1 GCA_020846295.1 Acidimicrobiales bacterium | reverse complement strand
GTCGCGCTGCGGATCGGTCATCGTCGTCGTGGACCTCGGACCGTGCGCACGGAGAAGGTTTTACCGCACGGGCGCGAGGTGTCCGCGTTCGCACGGTCGCGGCCGGCGCGCGGTTCGGTCGCGGCCTGGTGGCTGTGCCAGGCTCCCACGCCGTGACCGACCAGCGACCGAACGGCTCCTCCGCCCCCGACGGCGTGGTGGCGGCGGCCGAGCGCACCACCCCCGGCCGCGGCCTCCCCCTCGATGGCGTGCGCGTCCTGGAGCTCGCCACCGGCATCAGCGGCCCCTTCGCCGGCCGCTTCCTGGCCGACGCCGGCGCCGAGGTCATCAAGGTGGAACCGCCCGGCGGCGATGCATCGCGCGCCGAGGGCCCGTTCCCGCACGACGTGGCGGACCCCGAGCGCAGCGGCGCGTTCCTCTACCTCAACACCAACAAGCGATCGGTGGTGGCCGACCGGGCCGACCCCGCCGACCGGGCCCTGCTGGCCCGCCTGCTCGACCGCGCCGATCTGGTGATCGAGGGCGACGGAGCGGCCGGTCTGGCCGCCTGGGGTGTCACCGAGGACGACCGCGCCGCCCGGTGGCCCCGCCTGACCCGGGTGCTGGTGAGCGGGTTCGGTCCCGACGGGCCGTACGCCGGCTGGCGCAGCTCCGAGCTCGTCGCGTTCGCCATGGGCGGGCCGATGGCCTCCATGGGGCTCGAGGGGCGCGAGCCGCACAAGATGGCGGGCAACGTGGTGCAGATGCAGTGCGGGAACATGGCCGCCCTGGCCGGTCTCGCCGCGTTGGAGGTGGCGCGGCGCAGCGGCCGGGGCCTGACCGTGGACGTGGCCAACTTCCACACCCAGGCCGGTTCGATCGACCGGCGCATCCCGTACCTGATCTGGCACCTGTTCACCGGCGGCCGGCCCGTGCCGTACCAGGGCGGCCACCGCGCCGGTCTGATCCCCGGCGGGGTGTACCCGACCGAGGACGGCTACGTGCAGGTGCTCGCCGCGCCGGGCTGGCTGGTGCGGCTGGCCGAGCTGCTCGGCGACGACGAGGTCGTCGAGCGGTTCCGCCGACCGGACTGGATGGACGACGACGAGCTGCCGGTGCTGCTCGACACCGCCCTGCACGTGTGGACGCTCTCCCGTGGCCGCTACGACGCGCAGTCCGAGGCGCAGCGCGAGGGCCTCGGGGTGATGGCGTTGAACTCCCCCGTCGAGCTGCTCGCCGATCCGCACTTCCGCGCCAGGGACTACTGGCGCCGGCTCGATCACCCGGTGGCCGGCCGCTACACGCTGCCCGGCCCGCCGTTCCGCCTCGACGGCGCGTGGGCGTTGCGCCGGCCGGCGCCGACGCTCGACGAGCACGGCGCCGAGATCCGCGCCGAGCACCCCGAGCCCGAGCCCGAGCCCGAGCTTCGGGATCCCGCCCGTCCGGCGCCGACCGCCCACCGCGACGCGCCCGCCGTGCTGCCCCTGGCGGGCGTGCGCGTGCTCGACCTCACGTTGGTGTGGGCCGGGCCGTACGCCACGATGCTGCTCGGGGATCTGGGCGCGGAGGTCATCCGCGTCGACAACCCCAAGTTCTTCCCCACCGCCACGCGAGGTGCGGTGGTGCGCCCCCGACCGGGCAAGGCGGCGGAGGCCGGACCCATCTGGGGTGCCTTCCCCGACGACGACCCCGGCGAGCGTCCGTGGAACCGGGTCGGCGGGTTCGTCGGGCACGCCCGCTCCAAGCTCGGCGTCACGCTCGACCTGCGCTCCGAGCTCGGTCGCGAGACGTTCCTGCGGCTGGTCGAACGCAGCGACGTGCTGGTGGAGAACAACTCCGCCAAGGTGCTGGGCAACCTCGGCATCGGCTGGGAGGTGCTGCACGCCCGCAACCCGCGCCTCATCGTGGTGCGGATGCCGTCGATCGGCCTCGAGGGGCCCTACGCCCACTACGTCGGCTTCGGTGCGCACGTCGAGGCGCTGACGGGGTTCACCTCGCTGCGCGGGTACACCGATCTGGACCTGTCGGCCAACGGGACGACCTACCACATGGACCCGGCATCGGGGACGGCGGCGGCGTTCGCCACGTTGCTGGCGCTGCGCCGCAGGGAGCGCACCGGGATCGGCGAGTGCATCGAGTTCGCCCAGGCCGAGAACCTCGTGCACCACCTCGGTGACCACGTGGTCGAGGCGTCGCTGAGCGGTGTCGCCCGCGAGCGGCTGGGCAACCGGCACCCGAGCTTCGCCCCGCAGGGGGTGTACCGATGCGCGGGCAGCAACCGCTGGGTGGCGATCACGGTGGACCACGACGAGGCATGGCGCGGCCTGTGTCGGGCGATGGGCGCCGACGGCGCCGCCTGGGCGACCGACGAGCGCCTGGCCACCGCGGCGGGGCGGCGCGCCCACCACGACGAGCTGGACGCCGGGTTGGCCCGGTGGACGGCGGGGCTCGACCGCTTCGAGGTGGCGCGTCGTTGCCAGGCCGCCGGCGTGGCGACGGGCCCGGTGCTCGAAGAGGGTGACGTCATCGCCGATCCGCACCTGGCGGCGCGGGGGTTCTTCCGGCGCAACGGCTCCGTCGACGTCGGCGAGTGGGACCTGCCGGGCCACCTGTGGCGCTGGGACGGACCGCCGCTGCAGTGGGGCCCGATCCAGCGGATGGGTGCCGACAACCACTACGTGCTGCGCGAGGTCGTCGGCATCGACGACGAGACGTGGGACGCGCTCGATGCCGACGGGCAGCTGAGCGACTCGTTCCTCGACCCGGACGGCAACCCGTACTGAGCGGTGCGGTCGCCCGCGGTCGCTCGCGGCCGCGGCCGACGCCCGGTAGGGTCCCGGCGTGGTTCACGAGATCTATGCGGTCAAGTTCGCCGAGTACGTCGGTACCCGGGGCGGCTACTTCTTCAACGCGCCGGCCGACGCCCACGAGACCCCGTGGCCCATCGACTACTTCGTCTGGCTCATCCGGGGCGAGGAGGGCGACATCGTCCTCGACGCCGGCTTCAGCGCCGCCACCGCACGCAAGCGGGGTCGCACCCACCTGCGCTCCCCCGCCGACGGCCTGCGCCTGCTCGGCGTCGACCCCGCCACCGTGCCGCTGGTGATCCTGAGCCACTTCCACTACGACCACGTGGGTGACCTCGGGCCCTTCGAGACCGCCCGGTTCGTGGTGCAGGACCGGGAGATGGCGTTCTGGACCGGCCGGTACGCCAGCCGGGCGGAGTTCCGCCACGTCGTGGAGGTGGGTGACCTGCACGACCTGCTGCAGGCCAACTACGACGGACGCCTGTGGTTCGTGGACGGGGACGAGGAGCTGTTCGACGGCGTCGAGGTCCACCTCATCGAGGGACACACCCCCGGCATCCAGGCGGTGCGGGTGGCGACGGCGGCCGGGCCGGTCGTGCTCGCCGTCGACGCCTCGCACTTCTACGCCAACATCGAGGGCGACGCCCCCTTCGCCATCCTGCACAGCCTGGCCGGCATGTACGCCGGGTTCGACCGGTTGCGCCGCCTGGCCGGGCGGCACGGCACCATCGTGCCCGGCCACGACCCCGAGATCATGCGCCGCTTCGAGCCGGTACCCGGCCTCGAGGGCATCGCCGTGCGCATCGCCTGAACGCCCATCCCACCGACCCGCTGGAGCCCACGGTGACCGATCCCGCAACCCCTGCGCCCACCGTCGCCGTCATCGGCCTCGGCCTGATGGGCGGCAACATCGCCGCCCGCCTCGTCGAGCGGGGCTTCACCGTGCACGGCTTCGACCCGCGGCCCGACGCCCGGGCCGCCGCGCGCACCGCCGGTGTGCTCGTCGGCGACCGCGCCGCCGACGCCGTGGCCGACGCGTCGCTGGTGTGCACCTCGCTGCCCGACGGCGCCGTCGTGCATACCGCATGGTGTGGTCCGGACGGCATCGTCGCCCACGCTGCGCCCGCCACGATGCTGGTGGAGCTGTCCACCATCGACCCCGCCACCATGCGCGAGGTGGGCGAGCGGGCGCGAGCGGCCGGCCTGCGCCCGATCGACGCGCCGGTGAGCGGCGGCCCGGTGGAGGCCCGCGCCGGCACCCTGTCGCTGATCGTCGGCGGTCGCGACGACGACGTGGCCGCCGCCTCCCCGGTGCTCGACGCGCTGGGCCGGGTCGCCCGCACCGGCGACATCGGGACCGGCAAGGTGGTCAAGCTGGTCAACAACCTGATGTCGATGGGCAACGTCGCGGTCGCCGCGGAGGCGTTCGCGCTGGGTGAGGCGGCCGGCGTGGACCCCGACACGCTCTATGCGGTGCTGTCCGGCGCCGGCGGCCGATCGCACCACTTCACCAAACGCTTCCCCAAGGCGCGCGCCGGCGACTTCGAGCCCGGCTTCACCGTCGCCCTCGGCGAGAAGGACGTTGCCCTCGGCGCCGCGCTGGGCCGCCAGCTCGGCCTGCCCATGCCGGCCGCGGCGGCGGTGCGGGAACTGTTCGGGGTGGCCAAGGCCGAGGGGCTGGCCGAACGCGACGTCGTCTCGCTGCTGCAGCTCTACCGGCGCTGGAGCGGCGAGCGCGCCTGAGGGCGGGCTGCGGGGGGCCGGATCCGGGCGGGCCTCACCCCTGGGCGTCGCCTGCGCCGAGGTTGCGCGCCAGGCCCGGATCGAGCAGCGCCGCGGCGCCGTGCAGGTCCGTCACCGTGGCGCGGAGCTGCTCCACCGCAGCGGCGGCCTGCCGGGCGTTGTCCGACGCCGAGCCCGAGGCGCTCCGCACGATCCCCACCCCGTTGGCCACGACGCTGCTCTCGGCGCCCAGCTCGCGCATCTGGCGGCCGATCTCCTCCGCCGCCGCGGTCTGCTCGGTCAACGCCACCGAGATGCGGGTGTGGGTGTACTCGATGTCGGTGACGATGCGGTCGAGGCCTTCGATGGCGACCTCCATGCCGTTCACCTCGGCGCCGATCGCCTCCACCCGGGCGGTGACGTCAGCGGTGGACGAGGACGTCTGGGCCGCGAGCTGCTTCACCTCGTTGGCCACCACGGCGAACCCGCGGCCCGCGTCACCGGCCTGGGCCGACTCGATGCTGGCGTTGAGGGCGAGGAGCTTCGTGCGGGTGGCGAGGTGGTCGATGACGTCCACCACCTCCCCGATCTCCCCGCTGGTGGCGCGCAGGTGCTCGAGCCGGCTGCGGCCGGCGTGGGAGGTCTCCACCGCATGGCGGGCGACGGACACGGCGGAGGCCGCCGCCTCGTCGACCTCCCGGAAGCTGTCGGACAGCTCGACGGTGGCCCGGGCCACGCCCTGCACCGACTCGTCCATGCGGCTCGACGCCTCGCCGAGCGCCGCCGCCTGCTCCGCCACCTGTGCCGAGCTCGACGCCAGGGCGGCGGTCGAGCCCTCCAACTGGGCGGCGGCGCCGTTGAGCAGCACCGCGCCCTGCACGATGCGCCGGGTGGCGCGGCCCAGGGTCCGGCCGAGCAGGTGCACGCTCAGTCCGGTCAGCAGGACCACGCCGCCGGCCAGCGCGGCCAGCAGACCCCACATGCCGCCGCTGAGGCCCGCCGAGGGGGCCATCGCCACGGTGACGGTCCATGCGTTGTCGTTGCCCGGATCGTCGTTCACCGCCAGCGACGCCTGGCGCAGCCCGGCGCCGGGGCGCTCGGTGTCGAACAACGGAAACGGCGCATCGCCGATGGGTACCACCGAGCGGCTGTCGATGAGGATCCGCCCATCGGCGTCGCTGATCACCGCCGACATGCCATCCGGCATGGTATCGACGAGGCGGCGGCGCAGGCTCTCGAGGCTCGTCTCCATGTGGACCAGCGACAGCGGGCCGTCCTCGTCGGGCACCAGCGTCGAGTTCGAGATGACCCAGCGGCCGCTGTCGGCGGAGACGTAGGGCACGTTCTGGTGCACCTGGCCGACGGCGAGCGCGGCGGTGGGGGCGAAGAAGGCCGCACCGGACTCGTCCGGCGACAGCTCGCCGGACCCGGCGAGCACGCCGCCCACCTGACGGGCCTGCTCGGGGCCGCTCAGGTCGATGAAGCAGGACTCGTCGACCATGCCTTCGTAGAGCTCGTCGAGCTGCACGAGCGCAGCGTTGACCGTCGGGGTCAGCGCCGTCCGCCCGGCCGGGTCGCGGTACCACGCCACGAAGGCGTCGTTGCGCGACAGCACCAACAGCGCCCGCCGCCAGTTGCCGAACGACGTCCGCAGGTCATCGGCCACCAGCCGGGCCTGGGACTGCACCTGGAGGCTGTCGCGCCGGGCCGCGTTGGCCTTCGCCTGGGACACGACGAGTGCGGCGAACAGGCACAACGGCACGAGCCCGATCACGGCCATGACCGCCGCAACCTTCGTGGTGACCGACTTCGAACGCAGCTGCATCACCCAGTCATCGGAGCGGTCGCCGCGGGCGTTGACCGTTCAGGCGCGCATCAGACGCGGGTTGACCGCCCGGGAGGGACCTCCGACCCGGCCGGCCGCACGCTCAGTGGCCCCGCTGGATCCATTCCTCCAGGTGCGGCGCCTCAGCCCCGATGGTGGTGGACTCACCGTGGCCGGTGTGCACCACGGTGTGCGGTGGGAGGCACAGCAGCCGGGTCCGGATGCTGGTGATGATGGCGTTGAAGTCGCTGTGACTGCGACCGGTGGCACCGGGACCGCCGCAGAACAGCGTGTCACCGCTGAACACCACGTCGGTGCCGTCCTTGCCGGCGCCGGGGGCGTGCAGGCAGCAGCAGCCCGGGCTGTGCCCGGGGGTGTGCAGCACCACCAGCTTCGTCCCGCCGAAGCGGAACGTCTTGCCGTGCGACAGCAGCCGATCGGGCTTGGCGTTGGGGTACACCTGGTGCCACAGCATCAGATCGTCCGGGTGCAGGTGCACCGGGGCATCGGTGGCGTCACTGAGGGCGAGCGCGGCGTTGATGTGGTCGTTGTGGCCGTGCGTGCAGATGATGGCGCGCACGTGCCGCCCGTTGATCGCCTCGACGATGGGGGCGTGATCGTGGGCGGCGTCGATCACGGCGACCTCGCTGTCGTTGCCGATCAGCCAGATGTTGTTGGTGACTTCCCACTCACCGCCGTCGAGGGCGAACAGTCCACTCGTGGTTACCAGCTCGATCATCGGGCGCAAGCCTAGCGGGGTGCATCGCACGACCGGGGTCGACACCCCTTTGGGTACCGATCGGTATGGGACGCGGCGCTCCGGGGACCGGCGCCGCGGCCCCCTCAGCCCTCGCCGAGGCTGGCCATGCCCGCGATGCACCCGCGCTGGCCGGGCAGGCGGCTCACGCCGCGCTGCATGTGGACCAGCGTCCGCCGGGGCCTGAAGGAGAACGCCTCCAGGGTGGGGCCATGGTCGCTGCCCGGGGGCACCAACACGCTGGGGGCGACCGCGAACGGCAGGCGCAGCGCGGCGTCGAGCAGGGCCCGCAGGGCCTCGTCGTCGAGGGCGATCACCGGGGCCAGCGACCAGTCGGTGGCGAAGCCGAAGCCGACCAGCGCGCCGTCCCGGCGAACCACCAGCGCCCGGTTCGGCTGCTCGCTCCACAGGCATCCGATCAACCGGGTGCGGTCGGCCCCCGTGGCGGCCCGGTCCAGCTCCACGACCGCCGCCAGATCGGCCGCGGTCATCGGCTCCGCCGAGTCGGGCCCGGGGTCGGCCCCGGGCGTCGACGTGGTGGCGGCGAGCACGGTCGTGGTGCCCGCCTCCTCGAAGCCGAGCCGCAGGTACAGCGGGTGGCCGGCTGCCGATGCGTCGAGCGCGGCGGCGCAGCCGTAGCCCTCCAGCACCGCGACCAGGGCGGTGGTGACCGCCGCGCCGATGCCGCGACGCTCGTGGTCGGGGTGGGTGGCGATGAGCCCGAGCCAGCCGTACCCGGCGTCGGGGTAGGCGACCGCGGTCCCGCAGCCAACCACCCGGCCGGCGCCGTGGGCCTCGTCGACGGCCACCACGAAGCCGTCGGGCTGGATGGTCACCCGCCGGCCGAGGGCGCCGTGGAAGTCCGGCTGGTGGTAGGCGGCGGCCAGGACGTCGTTGAGGGCGGGGAGCAGGGCGACCGCCTCCGTCGCACGCAGCGCCCGCACCACGATGGAGGCGAGGGGATCGGGCGGGGCCATCAGGTCGGGTCGCGTCGGGCGGTCACGGACGGGTGCTCACGGGCGGTTGATCTCGGCGTTGAGCTCGCCGACGCGGCGCTCGCCGTCGCGGGTCTGACCCCCGGCGGCGAGGAAGCGGCGCATGGCGTGCTGCGCGTCGGGGCGAGGGACCAGCTGGTCGAACAGGTACGCCTCCTCGAGCAGGCCGGTCAGCGGGTCCGCCTCGGCGGCGAGCACCGCGGCCTTGGCGTTGATCACCGCCTGCGGCGGGAACGAGGCGATGCGACGGGCGAGGCCATCGACGTAGGCGTCGAGCTCCTCGACGGTGGCGAACGCCCGGTTGAGCCAACCCCACCGCTCGGCGGTGGCCGCGTCGAGGTCCACCCCGCCGAGCACGAGCTCCATGGCCCGGCCCCGGCCGAGCAGGCGGGGCAGCCGTTGGGTGCCCGTGCCGCCCGGCAGGATACCGATCGGTACTTCCATCTGGTTGACGACGGTGTGGCCGAGCAGACCGAAGCGCATGTCGCAGCTGGCCGACAGTTCGGCCCCGCCGCCGCCGACCCGGCCGGCGACCTTGACGATGGTGGCCTTGGGCATCGTGCGCCACAGCTCGCACATCTTGGCGAAGCCGGTGAGCTCCGCCTTGCGCTGCGGGGGCTCGTCGGTCGGGAAGCCGAGGATCGCCTCCACGTCGAAGTGGGCGATGAAGAACTCGGGGTTGGCGGACTGCAGCACCACGGCGCGCACGGCATCGTCGGCGGCAACCGACCGCGACAGCCGGGCCAGCTCCCGGGCCAGTGCGGTGGTCATGACGTTGATGGGCGGTGCGTCGATGGTGACCCACAGCACGCCGTCGGCCCGATCGAGGTGCAGCAGGGAGAAGTCAGGGTCCGTCACGCAGCGGAACCTAGCCAACCCCGGAGCCGGACGCGGCCGCCGGCCGCGCGCTCAGTCGACGGGGGCCACGCTCGGGCCGGCGGCGGGCTCGTCGCGGCGGGAGGCGCCACCGAGCACCGACGTCGTGCGCAACGGCTTCTCCTTCACGAACAAGGCGATGCCGAACATCAGCACGAAGATCGGCACCCCGAGTCGCAGCACGAACGTCACCGCCGAGGTCACCGCCTCGATGACGGCGTCGTGCAGGTCCGGATCGAGCTCGCGCACCAGCTTGGGGCTGCGCACGAGCCCCTCTGCGCCGCCCACCTCGCTCAGCCGCTCGGCCGGCACCCGCTCGGCCAGCGTCGACGCCAGACGGTTGTTGAGCAGCGCCCCCATCACCGCGGCGCCGAACGTCGAGCCCATGTTGCGGAAGAAGTTGGCCGTCGAGGTGGCCACCCCCAGATCCGCCATCTCCACCGCGTTCTGCACCGCGATGGTCATGTTCGGGAAGGACAGGCCGAGCCCCAGGCCGGTCATCACGAGGAACGGCGCCAGACCGAGCGGGGTGGTGTCGCTGTCGATGGTGGACAGCGACGCCATGCCCAGCGCGGCGATGAGCGGCCCGGCGAGCAACGTCCACTTGTAGCGGCCCCACCGGCTGACCATGAACCCCGACGCGGTGGCCGTGCCGGAGATGGCCAGGCTCTGCGGCACCATCTCCAGGCCGGAGCGGGTGGCGGAGGCACCGGTCGCCACCTGCAGGAACAGCGGTAGGAAGGTGGCCACCGCGATGAGCCCGAACATCTGCCCGAAGTTCATGGCGAACACGGCCCGCACCGTGCGGTCCCGGAACAGCCGCAGGGGGAGCACCGGCTCCGCCGCCTTGGTCTCCCACCACAGCAGGGCGGCGGTGAGCGCGACGCCGATGGCGGCGGCGCCCAGCACCGGGGCGGACGTCCAGCCGTAGCTGCCGCCACCCCAGATGGGCACCAGCAGCAGCGCCGAGGACCCGGTGACCAGCAGCGCGGCGCCGGCCCAGTCGATCGGCCGCTTGCGGGTGAGGAACGGCAACCGCAGGCCGACCGAGGTGATGGCCAGCGCCAGCGTGCCCAGCGGCAGCATCACCAGGAAGATCCACCGCCAACCGATGGTGTCGACCAGCAGGCCGCCCCACAGCGGACCCGTCACCGACGAGAAGGCGAACACCCCGGTGAACAGGCCCATGTAGCGACCTCGCTCGCGCGGTGACAGCACGTCGCCCAGGATCACGAACGCCAGGGACATCAGCCCGCCGCCGCCCATCCCCTGCACGGCGCGCGCCGCCACCAGCTGGTTCATCGACTGGGCCAACCCGCACAGCAGCGAACCGGCGATGAACAGCGCGATGGAGCTCTGGTAGACGACCCGCCGGCCGAGCAGGTCGGACAGCTTGCCGTACAGCGGCGTCACCACCGTGGAGGTCAGCAGGTAGGCCGACACCACCCACGCCAGTTTGGACGCGCCGCCGAGCTCGCCGGCCATGGTGGGCAGCGCGGTGGCGATCACCGAGCTCTCGGTGGCGGACAGGAACAGCCCGACCATGAGCCCCCCGAGCAACCAGGCCAGCTGGCGTCGGCTCACCCCCGCCGGGCCCGAGCCGGCGGGCCCGGGCGTCGGCGCCGCCGGGACATCGACCGAATCCATGACCCTCCTCCTCAGCTGCCGTAGAACGTCTCGGCGATGCGCTGGTCGTACGCGGCGCGGGCGTCGAGCCGTAGCGGTGGTGCCTGCAGGCAGATCGAGTCCGCCACGTCCCACAGCGGCTCCATCTGGCGGCGCACGTCGTCGGGCGTGCCGCACAGCACGAAGGTGCGGGCCATCTCCTCCGGCACCAGCTCGAACGCGTTGCGCTCCCCTCTCCCGACGGCCTGCTGCAGCGCGGCCGCCTCCGCTGCGAACCCGTGGGCGGCGAAGTACGGCTCGTACTGGGCGATCGACGCGTAGCTCGCCACGTGGCGCTTGGCGTCGTGCACCGACTCGGCGACGTCGGGGTTGGGCGCCACCACCGTCCACAGGTTGATCTCGACGTCGGCCCGCGTGCGCCCCGACGCGGCGAGCGCTTCGGCGTAGGGCCCGTTGATCTGCTCGAGGGTCCAGCGCACCGACCAGGAGGGATGGCCGACCAGCCCGTCGGCGCAACGACCGGCGAGGCGCACCATGGCGGTGCGCAGCGCCGCCACCCACACCGGCAGGTTCGGCCTGAGCGGCGGCTTGTGGGCGAGACGGGTGAAGTCGACCTGGTAGAACCGCCCGTCGAAGCGGCCCAACTCGCCGCCCCGGCCGGACAGCACCGCCTTGATCAGCGTGACCGCCTCCTCCAGCCGGGCGACAGGGTGCTCGTAGGCCACGCCGTAGAGCTGTTCGTGCCACCAGCGCACGCTGGTCCCGAGGCCGAGTGTGAAGCGGCCATCGCTGAGGTGGTCGGCGTCCAGCGCGGCGAAGGCGGTCTCCAGCGGGGAGCGGGTGAAGCCCAGCGCGATGCCGGTGGCCAGGCGCAGCTGCGAGGTGGCCAGCGCGGCCGGGCCGAGCGGCAACCACGGGTTGGAGGACAGCTGGTAGGAGAAGACGCCCTCGAGGCCTGCCGCCTCGGCGAGGCGGGCGGCCTCGGCGGTCTCCGCCGCGGAGCGGGAGGCGGGCAGCATCATCCAGTAGCGACGCTCGGTCATGGAGCCGCACGGTACTTGCCGGGGTGCGGCGCGGCACGTTGCCGGCGCCGGGGTCGCTCGGAGGCGGTAGCGTGCTGCCATGGCGACCCACATCGTGTCGGCGGGAGAGACGATGTTCGGCCTGGCCCGCCGGTACGGCACCACGGTGGGCGAACTGCAGGCCCGCAACGGCATCGCCGACCCGAGCATGATCTTCGTCGGTCAGGCCCTCGACGTGCCCGACCCGCCCGGAGCGCCGACCCCTCCACCGCCCGACGCCGGGCCGGCGGCGCCGAGCACGTACAGCGTGCAGCCGGGCGACACGCTGTTCGGCATCGCCCGCCGTTTCGGGACCACCGTGGCGGAGCTGCAGGCCCGCAACGGCATCGCCGACCCGAACCTGCTCGCCGTCGGCCAGGTCCTCGTGGTGGGGGACGCTGCCCCGGTGGTCACCCCGCCGCTCGACCCGCCACCGCCACCCGGCCCGACGCTGCCCATCGCCCTGTTCGGCGCCCGTGCCGCCGACGCGGGCCTCGTCGGTCTCGTGCCGCTGTTCGACCAGTGGGCCGACGCCTACGCGGTGGCCCGGGACCTGCTCAAGGGCCTCGCCTACGTGGAGTCGAGCTGGCGGAGCGACGCACTGTCGCCCTCGGGGGCGATCGGGCTGTGCCAGGTGCTGCCCTCGACCGCGTCGTGGATCGCGTCGGCGCTGCTGGGCGGCGCAGCGCTCGACCCGTGGAACCCGGCGCACAACCTGCAGCTCGGTTCGCGCTACCTGCGCTACCTGTTCGACCTGCTGGCCGACGAGACCTCGGCGGTGGCGGCGTACTACCAGGGCCCCGGCTCGGTCCGCCGCAACGGGATCAGCGCCGCCGGGGTTGCCTACGCCAACCGCGTCGCCGCCGCCCGCGTCCAGTTCCGCTAGCCCGGGTCCCGGCGCCGGCCGGGGCCGTCGTCCGACGTCGTCCGACGTCGTCCCGCGCCGCTGTCCCGGGGGCCTCGCCCGCACGTTGCGCGGATGTCTGGGGAACGACCACATGTGGTCGTCCTTTCGACAGCACGGGCTGCTCGATCTGTCTGGTGGACGACCGGATGGGGTCGGATCCTCGACAGGGACGCTACGGGCTTGGTGCCAGGGGGTCGGGACCGGTCTCGGCGCGTTCGGCGCGGTTGGGGACGGTCAGGCGCGGTCAGGCGCGGTCAGGGTTCACGACAGGCCCTGGATCACCCCGTCCTCGTCGAGGTCGACGATGTGTGCCGCCGGGTTGGCGCCGAGGCCCGGCATCGTGCGCATGTCGCCGCAGATCGGGTAGACGAACCCGGCGCCGACCGAGGCGCGCACCTCCCGCACGGGCATCGTCCACCCGGTGGGCGCGCCCTTCAGGGAGGCGTCGGACGAGATCGACAGGTGGGTCTTGGCGATGCACACCGGCAGCCGGCCGAAGCCGTTGCGCTCGTAGGAGTCGAGCTGGCGGTTGGCGGCGGGCGAGTAGGTGACGGCCTCGGCCCCGTAGATCTTCGTCGCCACCGCCTCGATCTTCTCCTTCAGCGTGGCGCTGTCGGGGTACAGCAGCTGGAAGCTCGACGGCTCCTCCGCCGCCTCGCACACCACCCGGGCCAGCTCGGTGGCGCCCCGCCCGCCGTCGGCGAAGTGGGTGCACACCGCGACGCGCGCCCCGGCCGCCTCCGCCACCTGGCGGATCGCCTCGTGCTCGGAGGGGTGGTCATCGGGGAAGGCGTTGATGGCGACCACCGGCGAGACGCCGTGGACGCGGATGTTCTCGATCTGCTTGCGCAGGTTGGCGGCTCCCTCGAGGACCTCGTCGGGGTTCTCGGCCAGCAGCGCCTCGGGCAACGGCCGCCCGGCGACGATGCGGTGACGGCCGGAGTGCGCCTTGAGCGCCCGCACGGTGGCGACCACCACGGCGGCGTCGGGGTGCAGGCCCGACGTACGGCACTTGATGTTGAAGAACCGCTCGGCACCCATGTCGGCCCCGAAACCGGCCTCGGTGATGAGGTACTCGCCGCAGTGGATCCCGATGAGGTCGGCCATGATCGAGCTGTTGCCGTGGGCGATGTTGCCGAACGGCCCGGCGTGCACCAGCACCGGGGTGTTCTCCAGCGTCTGCATCAGGTTCGGCTTGAGCGCCTCCTTGAGGATCACCGCCATCGAGCCTGCGCCGTGGAGGTCCTCCGCGGTGACCGGCTCCCCCGCCTTGGTGTAGCCGACGACGATGCGCCCGACCCGCGCCCGCAGGTCCTGCATCGAGGTGGACAGGGCCAGCACCGCCATCACCTCCGACGCGGCCGTGATGTCGAAGCCGGTCTGGCGGGTGACGCCGTCCTCCTTGGTGCCCAGGCCGACGATGATGTTGCGCAGCGCCCGATCGTTCACGTCCAGCACGCGTCGCCAGGTGATGTTGTGCAGGTCGAGGTCGAGTTCGTTGCCCTGGTGCAGGTGGTTGTCCACGATGGCGGAGAGCAGGTTGTGCGCGGCGGTGACGGCGTGGAAGTCGCCGGTGAGGTGGAGGTTGAGCAGCTCCATGGGCACGACCTGGCTGTAGCCGCCGCCGGCCGCGCCGCCCTTGATGCCGAAGGTCGGGCCCATCGACGGCTGGCGCAGGGCGATGGTGGCCCGCCTGCCGATGAGCGCCATCGCCTGGCCGAGGCCGACGGTGGTGGTCGTCTTGCCCTCGCCCAGCGGGGTGGGGGTGATGGCGGACACCACCACGTACTTGGCCCTGGGTCGGCCGGCGAGGCGTTCCACCGCGTCGAGGCGGATCTTGGCCACCTCGTCCCCGTGCATCTCGAGCAGGTCGAGGGGCAGGTCCATCTGCCCGGCGATCTCGGACATCGGCTTCAGCTTCGCCCCTCGGGCGATCTCGAGGTCGGACGGGAAGCTCATGGGTGCGGGGCCTTTCTCGCGCGGTGCAAGGAGCGTCAGCGTTGCACACGCGATCACCGGCCCGGCGATCCTCCTGCTGAGCGCCCTCAGTTCTCGACGTTCCCGGCGTCGCCGACGACACGTGGCAGCAGCGCTTCCACCACCGTCCCGCCGTGCTCGCCGGGTTCGATCGTGCAGTGCCCACCGAGCAGGGCGATGCGGTCCCGCATGGACACCAGCCCGAGGTGGCCGCCACGGTCCCGGTCCGGATCCCGGTCGCCTTCGCCGAGCCCGACCCCGTTGTCGATGACCCGCAGCGACAACGCGTCGCCCGCCTCGCGCAGCTCCACGGTGGCCGAGGTGGCCCGGGCGTGTTTGTACACGTTCGTCAGCGCCTCGATCACCACCCGGTAGACGGCTGCGCGCGAGGCCGGCGGGACCCCACGGCACGGGTCGTGACGGAAGGTCACCTCGACGGTCTTCGACCACGGCCCGGTGTCGATCACCTCCTCGAGCAGCTCGACGAGGTCGGCCTCGAGCAGCGTCCTCGGGTACAGCTGCTGCATCAACCCTCGGAGCTCGTCGACGGTGAGGCGGGTGCTCTCCTCGATGGCGCGCACCTTGCCGAGCTCCGCCGGCTCGCCCCGCTCGATGGCATGGCGCAGGGCGGACAGGCGCATGACCGCGATCGACAGGTCCTGCACCGGGCCGTCGTGCAGGTCGAGCGAGATGCGGCGACGCTCCTCCTCGGCCGCGGTCAGGACCCGTTCCTGCAGCGAGGCGCGGTCCCGTTCTGCGTCGACCCGCGCCGTCTCGTCGGTCAGCAGCGCAAGTCGGGCCGGGACCCCCTCGAAATCGACCGGGCAGGTGGTGAGCCGACCGATGAACGTGGATCGGTCCTTGCGGACGAAGCGCATCAGGGGGTAAACGCGGGTGTGGCCGGGCGGCTCGCCGATCCGCTCGGCCTGCTCGGCGAGGTCCGTCGGCGTGGGGCCCAGCACCAGCGAGCTCGGCGCGAGTTGGAGCAGCTCCCCTTCCGTGTAGCCCAGCATGCGAACATGGGCATCGTTCGCGGCGAGGAAGGTCGCTGCGTCGCCGCTGAGGACGGCCATCGGCTGCGGGTGGCGGCGGAACAGCCGCTCGTAGACCCCGAAGAGGTCCTGGTAGCGCTCCGCCGCCGCGGTCGCCTGGTCGTAGAGGCGAGCTCGACGCAGCGCCTCCCCGCACAACCGCACGACGCTCTCGAGCAGGTCCCGGTCGTCCGGTTCGAGCTGCCGGCCTTCGGCCACGCCGACGGTCAGAGCACCGACCGCCTCCCCGTCGATGACGATGGGCAGCACCACGCCGGAGCTCCACATCGTGTACTCGCCGTCGTCGATGCGCGCCGGGTGCTCGTGCAGCACGGGGCGCTCCGGTTCGTGCCACACGGGGCGACCGGTGCGCAGCGCCTCCGCCACCGGCCAGTAGGCGTCGACCGGCACCGGGGGTACCGAGCGCATCCACGCCACCTCCCCCAGCGCCTCGATCACGACGACCGCACCGTCGCGCACGATGCCGGCCGCGGTGGCCACCGCCTGCAACGTGCGGTGCAGTTCGGTCACCGCCACGGCCACGACCTCCTCGGTGGTGGTGGCCCGCGAGAACGATTCGGTGACACGGTGCAACGCCTGGGTCCGGGCTGCGGCGCGGTCCTGCTGGGCCAGCGATCGGGCCCGGCGAAGCGCCTCGCGGGCCATCGACACCGCGTCGGCCACCGCGGCGCGCTCGCCCGGCGGCACGAGGGTCGGCTCGGCGAAGCGCACCGACAGCAACCCGAACACCTCGCCCGCGCTGCGGTACAGCGCGTCGAAGCCGAGCGGGACCCCGCCCGGCGACGCCAGCCAGCGCAGTCGCTCGTCGCCGGGAACGCGCGCGGCCGCTTCCTCGGGGGGACGACCCTCGAGCTCGACCGCCGTGCATGGGGGGCCCGACGCCGCTGCGCCCTCGGGCGGGTGCAGCAACCCCCCGCGTTCGAACACGGCCTGCACCTGCAGCGCGCCCAGGTGGGACCGCAGCGCGGTGGTGAGCACGGCCAACCCCTCCGCCGACGTGGTCGTCCTGGCGAGCGCCTCGCCGAGGGCGCGCAGCATCGCGTGGCGGCCGGCGTTGCGTCGCTCCTCCTCGTAGAGCCGAGCCCGGCGCACCGCCTCTGCGCTCAGCGAGGCGAGGGACAGCGACAGGGCGCGCTCCTCCACGCAGATGGGCCTGGGGCCGGCGAACTCGCACCCCATGACGCCGACGGTCACCCCATCGACCTCCAGCGGGAGGTGGATGCCGGCGCGGCGGAACCGCTCGGGCACACCGTTCGGCCCGAACTCGGCGAACAGCTCGTCCCCGCTCTCGTAGAAGCGGGCCCTACCGTCGCGCAGGACGCTGAGCACCGGCTCGTCGAGCGCTTCGGTGCGTCGGGCGGCGATGATCTCGTCGGAGCCGACGGCGAACTGCCAGTTCGGCCAGCCACCATCCTCGTCGGCGAGCACTGCGCCGCCGCGCACCGGGTCGAGCGCCTCGCGCAGCACGGCCAGCGCAGCCTGCAACACCTCTCCGATGGTCACCGACCGCGACAGCGTCCGGGTGACCCGGTGCAGCGCCACGGCGTGGGCGTCGGCGCGCTGCTTCGCCTCGAGGAGCCGGACCCGGTTCACGCCATCGGCTGCCAGCAGCGCGATGGACTGCAGCGATGCGGCGATGTCGGGCGTCGGCTGCTCGAAGGCCCGGTGCTCGAGACCGAGCACGCCCACCGTGTGCTCCTCGACCGACAGCGCGACCGCCAGGCCGGCCGTCGCCGGGGGCGGCGCACCGTTCACGAGGGCCGCGAGCGGGGCGAACGCCTCCAGCGGGACGTCGGCGGCGGCCGGGTCGGTCCCGCCGGCCTCGGCGCGCACCAGCCGGGCCGTGCCCCGCCCGTCGTGCACCGCGGCGTGCACCGCCCAGCCGTACCCGGTCACCGCGCCCACGGCGCGCACCGCGCAGTCGAGGACCTCGTCGATGGTGGCGGCGCGGGCGATGTCCCGGCCGGCGCCGCGCACGACCAGCCGCTGCTCGACGATGCGACGTGCGCGCTCCTCCTGGTCGGCGCGGCGCAGGGCCTCGGTGCACAGCTCGGCGATGGAGGCCAGCAGCGTGCGGTCCGCCTGCGGCACCGGCCGGGGGTGGGCGTAGAGCACGGCGAGGGCCCCGACGGGTCCACCGTCGACCAACAGGGGGACGGCGCCGCCCGCACGCCCCAGGCCGCCCCGGGGGCCGTCGGCGCGGCCGCCGTGGTACCAGTTGGCGCTGCCATGGCGCACCGCCATACCGAGAGGTCCGGTCACGTTGAACGGGTGGCCGAGCGGTTCATCGGGCTGCGGCGCGGCCTCGCCCCTGGCGTCCACGCACCGCACGCCGTCGCCGTCGACGCGCACCGCCAGGGCGGCGTCGGGCTGCAGGGCCTGTTCGACGGCGTCGAGCGCGGCGGCGAACACCTCCTCCGCAGTGCTGGAGCGGGCG